>CAMBFR010000041.1 GCA_945865815.1 Candidatus Sulfopaludibacter sp. SbA3 | reverse complement strand
CCCCGAATTCTGTACTTCAAGAATTCGGGGGTGCGTCCCCGGATCTCCCCCCGAATTGTTTACCTTTCGGAAATCTGGAGGACGATGCTGTTTGCCGCCGACGTATCGGCGCAGAGGACCTGGGTCTTATTCGAGATCGGATGTGTCCGTTCCCAGCACTGGCCCTGGAGCGTCCAGCGGTATCTGGGAAGCGCAGCGGTATAGAACTGCCGCAGATCCGCCGCGCTGGCACGCAGGCCAACCGTGATTCTGTCCGGCGGGCCGGCCACAATCCGTGAAGTGGAACCCTTGGGGGTCGGAATGGGCATTGCGCGAACATTGGCGGACGGGCCGAGCACAAACTTGCCGAAATGTTCCAGCTTGGCTTCCGCCGCGAGTTGAGCTTCGCGGACTGCCGCCGCACGGTCTGCCGCCCGATCCGCGTCGGTGATTGAAGGAACATCCATCGTCAGGTTCTGGATCAGGGGAAGGCGCTGCATTTCCTGACCGTTTCTGTACATTGACAAAATGTCCTTGGTGTTCTTGATGTCATCCAGAGGATTGGTGTTTAGCACAAAGAAATCTCCGGACTTTCCAACCGCCAGACCTCCAAGATCGGCAACACCGGCGATTTCGGCAGACACGACACTTGCAGCCTTGATGACGTCGGATGCCGACATGCCGGCAGAAACCATCAACTCCATCTCACGATGCTCAAAGTAGCCCGGAAAATCGCCGCCGGTGCCGCTGTCGGTTCCGAGCCCGATCTTCACACCGCCATCGGCCATCTTTTTAAGATTCCGCTTTGCGATGTCATATTGCTGGCGGAATTTATCCGCGTCAGCGTTTCTCTTGTATCTGTTCACCGTGATGGCATTGGCATAATAGGCGGAAAGCTGGGCTGGGTACGCTTCACGCATCGTCTGCTCGCCAAGCCAGTCCGGATCATCGGCATATACGAATTTGGCTTCGTGGGCAACGAGCGTTGGCGTGTAAAAGACGTTTTTCTCTTTCATCTCAGCGACCAGCGCATTGTCGACCTCGCGGTCGCGGATGCTGTGGACAAGTCCACTGACTCCGGCTGCGACCAGTTCCTTCGCATCGGCGAGATAGAAGACGTGCGCGACAACACGGAGACTACTCTTTTTGGCCTCGTCGATGATGGCTCTGGCGATTGCCGGGCTCATTTTCGGAACGCGGCCCATATCGTCGTCGACCCAGATCTTGACGAAGTCGACCTTTTTGGCTGCGAGGCCGGCTACCGCTTGTCGAGCGTCGGCTTCCGAAGATACCTGGATTGGAATGTTGCCCAGAATCGAAACGGGCCAACCGCCCCTGACCGTGATGCCCTGGCCCGCGGTCAATACTCGAGCGCTGCCACCTTTGCCTTCGCGCTGCTCGTCTCGAATCCCATAGATGATGTCACCCGAGTCCGTTCCCAGCAAAGCGACGGCCCCGACGCCGTAATAGATGTATCGATTGAGATCCGCCAGCACGGATTCGCGACTGTAGTTCTGAGATCCAGTCGTCGAACCGTTGTTGATTCCGGCATGCCCGTGGAGGTTGACCACCACCGGCATTACTGTTTGTCCTTCCAGGTCCACACGTCCCGCGCCGTCGGGAGCCCTGAGCTCGCCTTTCGCCCCAATGGCTGTGATTTTCCCATTCGACACAATGAAAGTGGCTTCCTCAATGGGAGCGCTTCCATCGCCTGTAATCAGGCGTGCGCCCAAAAAGAATGTGACTTCGGCGACTGCTCCTGGTGTCGCTTCGCCGCCCCCACCCGTTTTTTCGTCGGCTGGCTCAGAGGAGCAACCGGCAACGAATGCGAGCAGTGTTCCCGCGATAACCAATTGTGTGTACCGTTTCATCGACCCAATCTCCTTAGATATATTAATAGCCTCTTGCGGTGCGGAATTTTAGCATAGCAGGAAACTGAATATCCAAACCCTTTCGCTTGAAGTTACAGTCTTTTGCCCCGATATTCAGCGGGAGCTGCCAACGAGTTAAACGCAGGAGGTAGAGTGTCCGACAACAAGAGAACTGCCCTTTACGAAACACACAAACGCCTGAAGGCGCGGCTGATTCCATTCGGCGGCTGGGATATGCCGGTCGAATACAGCGGCATTGCCCGCGAACACGCCGCCGTCCGCACGGCCGCCGGCCTTTTCGACGTCAGTCACATGGGAGAGTTCGAACTGCGGGGTCCGCAGGCGCTCGAACTGATTCAGTCGGTCACCACAAACGATGCTTCCCGCCTCGTGGATGGACAGGCACAGTACTCGGCGCTCACATATCCGGAAGGGACCGTCGTGGACGACCTGCTTGTTTACAGGCATTCGGCCGATCACTACATGCTGGTCGTCAACGCTTCGAACATCGACAAGGATTTCGAGTGGATCCGGTCGCATAACCGCTTCAACGCCGAGATCGAAAACATCAGCGATCGCATCACGCTCCTCTCCGTGCAGGGGCCGAAGAGTCTCGAAGTTCTTCGCTCGATTATCAAGCTACCACTCGCCGACATTCCCTATTATCATTTCCGCCGCGGTAAGGTCCTGGAGGCGGATGCAATTCTCTCCCGCACTGGCTACACTGGTGAGGATGGGTTCGAGATCTACTTCTCCACAGAATTTTCCGAATCCATCTGGAATGCCATACTCGACGCGGGCAATTCTGCCGGCCTGTTGCCGGCGGGACTGGGCGCCCGGAATACGCTGCGGCTGGAAGCGAAACTGCTCCTTTATGGGAATGATATGGATCAGACCACAACCATGCTTGAAGCCGGCCTCGGCTGGATCGTCAAACTCGACAAGGGCGAGTTCATCGGGCGTGACGCGCTCGCGAAGGAGAAACAGTCCGGCCCGAAGCGCAAGCTGGTTGGATTCGAAATGCTGGGCCGCGAGATTGCGCGCGACCACTACCCGGCATGCATCGACGGAATCGAGGTTGGCCACGTGACGAGCGGATCTCCTTCGATAACCCTGAAGAAGAATATCGGTCTCGCTTATCTGCCCGTTCAGCATACGGGGGCAGGAACAAAGTTTCAGGTTTCGATGCGCGGGCGGTTCTGTGACGCACAGGTCGTCCCGACGCCGTTTTATAAGAGAAAGGGAAATTGATGAGCCCTGACGAGCTGCTTTATTCAAAAGAACACGAATGGCTCCGCACCGGCGACGGTGTCATCGGTATTACGCATCACGCACAGGACGAACTCGGCGAGGTCGTCTACGTCGAACTGCCAAAAGTTGGAGACAAATTCGATTCCGGCGACACGTTCGGCACCGTCGAATCCGTGAAGGCGGTTTCAGAACTGTTCATGCCGGTATCGGGTGAAGTTGTCGCGATAAACGAAGGCCTGACCGACGCTCCCGAAAGCGTCAATCAAGACCCGTACGGAAAGGGCTGGATGATCCGCATCAAGGTTCGCGATACGGCTGAGACCGGACAACTCATGTCTGCCAAGGCATACGACGCATACGTAGCGGAAAAGGAATAGGAACGGTTTGAGATATATCCCGAACTCTCCAGCCGATCGCCGGCAGATGCTGGCCGCGATCGGATTGGAGTCCATCGACCAGCTTTTTTCCGGCATCCCTGAAAAGTTAAGACTTCGGCGGCTTCTCGACATTCCCCGGGCGCTGACCGAGCCTGAATTGCTCGACTACTTCAAGGATCGAGCGGCACGGAACGCCGCCGACTACGTATCTTTTCTCGGCGCGGGCATCTATCGGCACCATATTCCCATAATCATCGACGCGCTGATTTCGCGGTCCGAGTTCTACACCGCCTACACTCCCTATCAGCCGGAAATTGCCCAGGGAACCCTCCAGGCGATCTTTGAATTCCAGACTTACATCGCCCAGCTTACGGGCATGGAAGTCGCCAACGCGTCACTGTATGACGGCAGCACCGGAGTGGCCGAAGCGATGTTGATGGCCCAACGGATCAGCCGGAAGAACAAATTCCTGGTCGCGAAGACCGTTCATCCGGAATACCGGGCGGTGATGGACGCGTATGCCAGGAACCTCGGCATCGAAATCCAATTGATCGACTACACGGCCGAAGGCCGGGTGGACATGGCCCAGGTTGAGAGAGCACTGGGGAAAGATGTCGCCGGCATCGTCGTGCAGTCGCCGAATTTCTTTGGAACAATCGAAGACACCGCGCTCATCTCCGATCTGGCTCATCGCCACGATGCGCTCTCGATTATCAACATCGCCGAGGCCGTCTCCCTGGGAATACTTAAACCGCCCAGGGACGCAGATATCGTGGTCGGAGAGGCCCAGGCGCTCGGTGTTCCGATGAGTTTTGGCGGACCGCATGTGGGTTTCCTGGCGACGCGCGACCGCTACGTCCGGCAAATGCCCGGACGGCTGGTCGGAATGGGAAAAGATTATTCGGGCAAGCGGGCGTTTGTGCTGACGCTCTCGACGCGCGAACAACACATTCGCCGCGAAAAGGCGACGTCGAATATCTGCACAAACCAGTCGCTCTGCGCCCTGATGTCGACAATCTATCTTGCAACGCTCGGTCCGGTGGGCCTCGCTGAAGTCTGCGAGCACAACATCCTGAAAACCGACTATGCGGTCGGCCAGATCCGGAGCCAGACCCCGCATCGCGTGCTGTTCCCTGCCCCACGGTTCAACGAATTTGTTGTTCAGTTGGACGACCGGTACGCGTCCCGCGTCGAGCGCCTGATGCAGAACAACATTGTGCCGGGACTGGACCTGTCGCGATTCTATCCGGAGCTGCGCAATACGCTTCTGGTATGCGTTACCGAAACAACCCGTAAAGACCAGATCGACGCCCTGGTGAAAGGACTCGCATGAGCAGCAACCACCAGCGAACAGGCAGCCACTTCCAGATAACCGAACGTCTGGTCTTCGAAGAGGGATCGCCGGGACGGCGTGGATTTGATCTCCCCGAACTGGATGTGCCGAGAAAAGACGTCGCAACAGTGATCGATCCCAGCCTGCTGCGCGACGGCATAGCCGGCATGCCGGAACTCAGCGAGGTGGACGTGATTCGTCACTTCACCCGGCTTTCGACCTGGAACTACCACATCGATCTCGGCTTGTACCCGCTCGGCTCGTGCACGATGAAATACAACCCGAAGATCAACGAGCGGGTGGCCAGGCTCGAAGGCTTTGCGCTCGCGCACCCGTATATGCCGGCGGAACTGATTCAGGGCGCCCTGGAAGTTCAGAAGACTCTCGAGACCTGCCTCGCCCAGATCAGCGGAACAGATGCCGTGAGCCTGCAGCCTGCGGCTGGAGCGCACGGCGAGTTGACCGGAATCCTGATGATCCGGGCCTATCACCAATCGAAGGGCAATCCGCGCAAGAAGATCCTGGTTCCCGATTCGGCGCATGGAACGAATCCGGCAAGCGTCACGATTTCCGGCTACGTGGTCGAAAACGTTCCATCGGACCGGCGCGGCATGGTGGATCTGGAACACCTGAAGAAGGTCGTGGACCAGGATGTCGCCGCGATCATGATCACGAACCCGAACACGCTCGGCGTGTTCGAACGCGACATTGCCGAGATCGCCGAACTCATGCATTCGCGCGGCGCGCTCGTGTACATGGACGGCGCCAATCTCAACGCCATGATGGGAATCACGCGGCCCGGCGACTTCGGCATCGACGTGCTTCACATCAATCTTCACAAGACGTTCACGACTCCCCACGGCGGCGGCGGACCAGGCGCAGGTCCTGTCGCTGTAAAAAAGATTCTCGAACCTTTCCTGCCGTATCCGACGGTGGGACGCCAAGCCGGGGGAAACTATTTCTTTGACCACGACCGGCCGCAGTCGATTGGGAAAATGAAGGCCTACAACGGGCAGTTCGGCATGCATGTGCGCGCGCTCTGTTACATCCTGGCGAATGGTCCCGAGGGGCTGAAGGAGGTCTCCGAGGTTGCGGTCCTGAATGCGAACTACATTCGCGCGAAGCTCAAGGATGCCTATGCGATTCCCTACGATTCGCCTTCGCTTCACGAGATTGTGTTTTCCGATCGCATCCAGGCCCGCAAAGACGTCCATAGCGGTGATATCGCCAAGCGCCTGATCGACTACGGGTTCCATCCTCCAACGGTCTCATTCCCGCTGATCGTCCCGGGCGCGCTCATGGTCGAGCCCACGGAAACCGAAAGCAAACAGGAGATCGATGCGTTCATCGAAGCAATGCTCGCAATTGCAAAGGAAGCGGAGGAAAACCCCGAGATTGTGAAATCGGCCCCGCACTCCACACGCATCGGCCGCATCGACGAAGCTTCCGCCGCGCGCAAGCCCGTGTTGCGATGGAGACCGGAGTAATCGGACGCCTAACCCCAGAGTGGAAGCTTAAATAGATCCCGCTGCAGGTTACTTTCGCGCAGAATCTCGGCCGCCCGCGTCTGAGCACGGCTGATTCGATCGAGCCAGCCAAAACATTCGAGTAACTTACTTCTATAAATCGAGTTCTTCGGCTCGCCGGTGAAAAGCTCCAGATACCCTTGGATCGTGGTGAGACAGTCGATGAGAGTTCCGTCGCCTTCGATTTCGCGAAGCTGCGCCGCTAATGAGTGAATCTCGGATTGAATGGGCTGAGACATGCCGTCCATGGCTTCCCCCTCCTTGGGAGAGAAAACCCTTAGCGGCATTTCTGATTCCTTCCGTAAGTTACTGAAAGGTATAGGGACAGTGATGAACTATCCCGCTACTTGGTAGCAGCAATCCATATCGTTCACGCATTTTTGGATGCCCTTCATAGCGAGATGAACGCCGCCAATCTTCGCAGGCGGCTGCAGCGCATCTCTCCGCAACGCCTCACCGAAGGCAGCCTCTTCGTCCCCGGCAACTCCGATTCCGGCTACTGGCCTTCGATCCAGACTTCCCCGTCTTCGAAAAATTCCTTTTTCCAGATGGGCACGACCTTCTTCAACTTGTCGATTGCGTAGTGGCAGGCGTCGAATGCGGCGCGGCGATGAGCGGAAGTGACGATGACGGCGACGCTGGTTTCGCCGATATCCATATGTCCGAGGCGGTGCAGGATGGCGATCCCGTCTATATCCCACGCCTGGCGGACAAAGATCCCGATTTCCTCGAGCTTCTTCAGCGCCATCGTCTCATAACCCTCATACACAAGATGGAGCGTACGCTTCCCTTTCGAGTTGTTTCGTACCACTCCTTCGAAAACGCAGATCGCGCCGTCTTCTCCGCAGAGCAACTGCCGGACAACCTTCTGCGCGTCGATCGGCTCCCGTGTGATCTGGTAGATCTCCCGTGGACGGCTGATGACAATCTCGCCGGATTGGACTTCACCGCCGCTGACGGGGGGAAATATCGCAATCTCATCGCCATCTTCGATCCGGCCGAATTCGTCGACGTACTCTTCGTTCACGGCCGTCAGAGCCACGCGGCGATAGTCGCGGATCCTGGGGTAGGCGGACTCCAGGTGGTTCAAAAGATCGCCGACGGTACTTCCCGCCGGAATATCGAGTTGCAACTGCCTGGAACCTACGATGTCTTTGAGTGTGGCGAAGAACAGGAGTTTGACCTGCATTTTGTTGGATGTTAACACAAGTGCTAGACTCGCTTCGGCCATCAGGAACAATGAAGCCGACCTTACAAATTCTAATAGCAGGCACTCTGATTCTCGCCGGATGCGCCGGTCCGCGGCTCTCGAGCCAGGAAGCCCGGCAGCAGATATCGGCGATTGGCGCATCCGAGCTGGTGCCCGATGCTGTTGAGATCCGCCGGATTGTTTCGCAGAGCGATACCGAGGCGATTGCGGAATCCACCATCACGCTGGCATTCCAGTTCAAGAAGGATTCACCTGCAGGCGAGTGGCGCGTCGCGGGCGTCCGCATGGGCGATCGTGACTGGATCAACGTCACCGAGTTGGTCGCAGCGGTTAATGAAGGGCGACGCCGGGACACCGCCGCCTCCCTGGAGAAGGTGGTTGCGGGAATCAACGGCTACCGGCAGACGAACGGCTCAATCCCGGCGGCTCGCGATATCGTGAGCCTTACAGACCTTCTGCATCCGCTCTACATGAGCGATCTCATTCGTGTCGACGGTTGGGGCGAGCCTCTCGACTTTGAGGTGACCGGCGCCGCAACTTTTCGGCTCGCATCCAAGGGGGCGGACAGGGCCGGCGGAACCAACGACGACATCGTCGTTAACGGTGTCGCCGGCGTCAACGGCAACAGCCCCGCAACGCCGTGATATACTTCGCGGCATGAAGGCAGTCAAGGTCGCGGAAACCCGCCTCCCCACTGAGTTTGGCACGTTCCGCACTTATGGTTTCGAATCTCCCGACAAATCCGACAGCGCCCTCGCGCTCGTTATCGGCGAGGTTGGGGCGACCGAGACGGCGCTGGTCCGCATTCATTCGCAGTGTCTGACCGGGGATGTGTTCGGGTCGGAACGATGCGACTGCGGCGATCAACTCCAGTTTGCATTGAAAGCCATCGGCGATGCCGGAAGCGGGATTCTGATTTATCAACTGCAGGAAGGCCGCGGTATCGGCCTTATGAATAAATTGCAGGCATACGAACTCCAGGATTCCGGGCAAGACACCGTTGAAGCCAATCACCACCTCGGATTTGATGCCGATCACCGGGACTACGCCCTGTGCTCCGAAATACTGCACTACTTCAACATTCAATCCGTTCGCCTCATGTCCAATAACCCTCAAAAATTCGATGCGCTCGATATCGCCGGGATAAAGGTTCTCGAACGAGTGCCCATCGAGATTGCGCCCTCCAACAGCACGGAAAATTACCTTCGCACCAAGAAAGCCAAACTCGGACACATGTTATCCAAAGTCTGATGGGGTCTGATGCGGTCTGATGCCGGCCTGACGCCCGAACGCCGGATTCTCACAATAGTTCCGACATCCGCAACGGTGATCGCCAACATGATCGGCACCGGAATCTTTACGACAACCGGCCTGATGGTGTCCATGGGCGCGGGCGCGGGAGACATCCTGCTGGGATGGTTTCTGGGCGGCATCATCGCATTCTGCGGAGCGCTCTGCTACGGCGAGCTCGGTGCAAACCTGCCGCATTCGGGTGGCGAATATTTTTACCTGACCCGCCTGCTGCATCCGTCGCTGGGCTTTGTCACCGGATGGGTGGAACTGATCGTGGGATTTGCGGCGCCGATTGCGGCGGTCGCCATGGGGCTGAACCTCTATCTTGGAACCGTCATTGCGGGCTGGCCGGTCCGAATCATGGCGGCGGTCATGATCATCGGCATTGCGGCATTGCACTCCTACGACCTGCAGATGGGCAGCCGTGTCCAGAGCGCTCTCACCATCATGAAGGTCATTCTGATCGTCCTGTTCATTGCCGGAGTCTTTTTTTCTCCGCAGCCGGCTCCGGCAAATGCTTTCAACTTGAATCCCGATTTCCTGTTTTCCTCGGCTTTTGCCGTCGTGCTGGTATTCGTGTCGTTCGCCTACAGCGGATGGAACGCCGCGGCTTACATCGGCGCCGATCTTCGCAACCCGGAGCGGACGCTGCCCTGGGCTTCACTGATCGGAACCGGCACAGTCGCCGCGATCTACGTCATGCTCAATGTGTCGTATCTGACGGTCGTACCGAACGCTGAACTCGCAGGCGTGGAAGAAGTCGGGAATGTCGTCGCAACGCGATTATGGGGTCCGGCAGGCGGAAACATCGTGTCGCTCCTGATTTCCGTGACGCTTCTTTGCCCGTTGAGCGCCATGGTTCTCGTGGCGCCCCGCATGGCTGAAGCGATGAGCAACGACGGACTGCTGCCCGCTGTACTTGGAAAACTGAACCGCCGGAATGTTCCGGCAAATGCAGTCATGTTTATCGCCGTGATTTCCGCCATGATCACGATGACTTCGTCTTTCGAACGCCTCGTTATCTATATCGGATTCACCCTGAATATCTTCGCGGCACTGGCCGTCATCGCATTAATCCGGCTTCGGCAGACCGGACAAAGCAGACACAAGACATGCGTGGGTTACCCCTTCACGCCGATCGTATTTCTCATCTTTACTGTCTGGATGACGGTATGGAGCATTCAATCCCAGCCAGTCGCCACCCTCACCGCCCTGGCAACCCTCGCCGTTGTGTTCATCGTGTATTTGTTTCGCTCGAAGAAAACTCCCGTCGCGATTTAGTTGCACGACTCGTGGTATAAGGGTCCAAACGAACCAGAAAAGTGAACAGGAGGATCGAAAAATGCGGCGACTGATCCCATTTTTCCTGGCCGCCGTTATGCTCACCATTTCAGCGCCGTTGTTCGCGCAGGAATGGATTGAGTTTGCGAGCCTGGAGGATCGTTTCACGTGCAACTTCCCGACTCAACCGAAGGTGACGGAAACCACGTACCGATCGGAACGTGGAGCGGATCTGCCAGGACGGATCTATAGCGCCGCGCAGGGCCAGAGCCGCTACTCCGTAACCGTGATCGATTACAGCCAAATCCAGCGAATACTCACTGAGAAGTCCAAAACGTGCCCCGCGGGCGCCGAGACATGCATCGGCGGAGCCGCCGGCGGCGAGGGACACTGGAAGAGCGACCTGCGAGGCGCGATTCTCTACGCGACATGGCAGTTGATGAAGCGTGACGCCAGCGTGACGAGCCTCGTGTGGAATTTTGTCGACCTTGTCGAAGGGCACTCTTTGCAGCTCACGAACAACGCCGACAAATCCAGGACCTTTGCAGGCGTCTATATGCACCAGAACAAGCTCTACATCATCGAGGGAACTGTCCCGGCGGGTTACCCCGAACCGGGACTGTTTCAACAATCGGTGGGATGGCTCGATGAAAAGGGAGTCGGCCTTCGCTATCTGGACTTCTACTCCAACCACTACCCCGCGCCCACGCGCGTCAACCGAACCGCGGGTCAGGAGCTGGGGCAAGGCCGGATTGACGCTCCCGGCGCCAACCCACGGTGATCGTAATTTTTTAAGGAAGGTGAGCATGCGATTCAAACCAGTTTTTCTTATAGCCGCGATTTGTGCGGCTACTCTTGCTGTGCCGGCGTGGACGCACCATTCGCACGGCGCCTACACCGATACCTTTATGGATGTTCAGGGCGTGGTCAAGGAAGTGCACCTGGTCGTCCCGCATTCCTGGGTCTACCTGGAAGTCAAGAATGAGAAGGGCGAGCCGCAGGTCTGGGCCCTGGAAGCAACGGGCCGCACCGGACTGCAGGCGATAGGTGTGACGGCGAGCTACATTAAAGCCGGCGACACCGTCAAGGCCCGGTGCCATCGTCTCCGCGACGGCTCAAACGGCTGTCTGCTGGGATTTTTGAAAGCCAAGGACGGAACCGTCAAAGACTGGGACGGCAATAACGCGCCAGCACCGGCGGATTTCTAAGAGGGAGAGACAGTCATGCGCATGGCCGCACTGTTATTCGCTTTGGGGCTGTTGGCGCCGGCGCCCGCGGCTGCCCAGCAATGGGAAGAGTACGTCAACACGCAAGACGGCTTCAGGGTGAACTTTCCGGGACAGCCAAAGGTGACCGAAACCACATGGAAGTCGCAAATGGAGTACATGCTCCCGGCGCGTGTGTACAGCGGCGACAGGGGCTCGGAGCATTACTCGATAACCGTTGTCGACTATACCGGCCTCGAACAGCAAGGCATCGAGCGTTCCAGGGCATGTCCGCCTGGGAATGCGCAATGCCGCGCGAACGCAGGCCCTGTCATCGGGCCAGGATACTGGAAGCAGGATGAGCGAGGGGCGATCGTGTTTGCGACGTTCAGGCTCCTGCAGCGGGACGTCAAACTCACAAACCTGGTCTGGGACTGGCAGGACATGGTTGAAGGGCATTTCATTCAACTGACCAACAACGCCGATGAGTCCCGCACGTACGCCTACATTGCGATGCACGAAAACAAGCTCTACATACTGGAGGGCACGGTGCCAAAGGGATACCCGGAGCCGGGCTTGTTTCAGCAATCGCTGGGGTGGGTTGACAAGAACGGAAACGGGATTCGTTATCAGTCCATCTACTCGAACGCTTACCACGGCATGGGTGTGTATCCACCGCCTCCGATTGCCGGCCAGGGCGCCGACGCGGCCGCGCCCGCGCCGGGTCCCAGGTAGACTTGAACCGATCTGCAATGAAAAAAGGGGGAGACAGACCGGAATGAATTCCGGTCTGCCTCCCCCTTTCAACGTTTCGGGTCTCAAAATCAGCCCCAGCGGGGCGGCATAAAGTGAGAATTGCGTTATTTCGCCCCTATGGGGCTGGAGCCTATTGGAGTTCTGTAGTCCCACGGCTGCTGCCGTGGGCTAAAACAATGGCGCCGCACCGCGGCTCGATTTGGATGCGCATATGGCGCGCAATGTGGGAACTAAACTCTCAGCTTCTCTGCAATTGAAGTAACTTCCCGGACAGGCGCGTCCGCGTCGATTTTCACTTCTTTTCCGCTGATGTACGTCGCCCGCACATTGCGGCGTGAAGCCGAATACACCATGGCCTCGATCGGGTCGTAGACCGGTTGCAGCGCCGGGTCGTTCAGGTCCACGACCACGAAGTCGGCTCGCTTGCCGGTTTCGAGGCTGCCGATCTGCGCCTGGAGTCCCATGCACTCGGCGCCGCCAAGCGTCGCCATTCGGAAAGCGGAAGCGGCTTTGAGTGAGTCGATTCGCCCGGTGCGGGTTCGCTGCTGAAACACAGCGGATCTCATTTCTTCGAACATGTCGACGACGTTGTTGCTGGCCACGCTATCAGTGCCAAGACCGACGTTCAGTCCGGACCGGAGCATCTCCTCGACACGAGCCATGCCATGGCCCAGTTTGGCATTCGACTTGGGGCAGTGCACGACCGTGGGATGCGTGGCTTCAAGAATATCGAGGTCTCGATCGCTCAGTTCTATCGCGTGGATGAGAAGCATCTCCGGCGTCAGCATTCCCATGCCGTGCAAATATTCGATCGGGCTGATGCCGAACGGGGTGACCGCAATGCCCCGCTGGGTGTGGAACTCCGCAAATGGCCCCTGGCCATCCCGCACGAACCGGCACTCATCCTCAGACTCCGCGATGTGCACGGTCTGGCGTAATCCTTCGCGGGCGGCATAGTCGCGCACGGCCTCAAAAAGCTTCCTCGAAACCGTGTACGGCGCATGCGGTGAGACACCAATGCGCTGCAACGGCGTTTCCTGAGGGCGGTATCGGCGGATTTTTTCCCGGAGTTTCGACATGGACTCTTCAACCATGGACTCCGCCGGACCGAACACTTCCTGGTAGGCGATTCCCTGCAATCCGGTCTCGCGCATCGCATCCCATGAGGCGCCCACCTCCATGACTTCCCCTACCGTGGTGACGCCGGCTGCCAGCGCTTCAATGCAGCCGAGCCGCGCGGAAACCAGAAAATCGTCGCGCGTCAGCTGGGACTTGGCGCGCATCAGCTCACGAAGCCAGGGGAAGAAGGACAGGTTTTCCAGAAAACCGCGCAGCACGGTCAGTTCAAGGTGTGTATGTGCGTTGACGAAGCCGGGAATGATCGCACAGCCCGGAAACCGAACGCGGCCGGCTCCCGCCGCGGCATCGACCGTCGAACCGACTTCGGTAATCCGCCCGTCGTCCACGGCGATGGCGCCACCCGGCACAACGGGCGCGGTAACCGGGCAGATCCAGTCTGCTTCAAAAATCGTCATAGAGAAAATCGCTGGATTCGAACCGTCAGGCGCTCGACCAGATCCTGTTTCACGTCAAATCCGATACCGGGCGCCGCACGCTGGCTGATCTGGCCATCCGGCGACACTTCGACCGGCGGGCTGACAACGTCTTCGGCCCAATACCGTTTGCTTGCCGAAACATCTCCGGGAAGCGAAAAATTCGGGAGGCTTGAAAGCGCCACATTGTGGGCCCGGCCGATACCAGACTCCAGCATCCCGCCGCACCAGACCGGAATGCCATTGTCCCTGCACACATCGTGAACGGCGCGGACCTCGCTATGCCCACCGACACGGCCAAGCTTGATGTTGATGATCCGGCAGGCGCCGATCTGAATCGCCTTCCGGGCGTCATCGGCCGAGTGTATGGATTCATCCAGGCAAATGGGCGTTTCGATCTGCTTCTGAAGTTCCGCGTGGTCGACCATGTCCTCATAATGCAGAGGCTGCTCGAACATCATGAGGTTGTATTTGTCCATCTTCCTGAACAGATCGACGTCGGCAAGCGTGTACGCGGAATTCGCGTCGCCCATTAATAGAATCTTAGGGAAAGCGGTCCGTACCTCCTGAATCACTTTAAGATCCCATCCGGGCTTGATCTTGATTTTGATGCGGCGGTATCCGGCGCGCACCTCCCTGTCGATGGTGGCAAGCAGGTCGTCAATCGTGGGCTTGATCCCGATGGAAACGCCGCAGTCGATGCGCTCCCGCGTTCCACCCAGCAGCTTCCAAAGTGGCAGGCCCTTCATCTTCGCTTCGAGGTCCCAAAGGGCAGTTTCCAGCCCCGCCTTTGCCATGTTGTGACCGCGAATGCCGGCCCAGAAGGGCGCAAAACCGGCCGCGTTGCCGGCTTCCCGGCCCAGTGCTTTCGGAATGATGAAGTCACGAAGAACGTGCCACGCCGTCTCGGTTGTTTCGTGGCTGTAGAAGGGGCCTTCACCGGCCGTCACCTCGCCGTAGCCCGTATGCTTGCCGTCGGTCACCTCGACGAGAACGATGCGGCGTTCGCGTGTCACTCCGAAACTGGTCTCGAAAGGCTGCAGAAGCTGCATCTGCAGTTCTCGGAGCTCAATCTTCCTGATGAACACGAGAGGCTCCCGGGAGGAACAAGTAAGCGCTCCACTCGTCAGTCCGTTCGAAACCGGCGACGAAATAGTCTTCCTGTAAGTTTTTCAGGAATTGTTCCCGCACGCGCATCTGCACGTCCCTGGCGGACGGCAGGCTCTGCCGCTTCAAGAACTGAATATCTGCCGGAATGAAGAGCCGGCGGATGTCCTGGCCGGGAATGACCCGTGGCTTATCGACCCACCACTCGGCGACAACGCGGTCGCTCTCCAAACCCTCATCCGGCGTTCCCTGAATTTCCCCGTAATGATTCGGGTAATAGCGGCGGACGATGGCGCCAAGTTTCTGTACGTTGAAGTACGCATTTCTGGCCCTGAGAGGGTCGAAGGTCCACTCGATGCGTTGAATGCCGCGCGCTCTCGCCCGCTCGCGCTGCGCCAGCTTGAGTTCGGAGCCTATGCCGGAACTCCAGTGGTCCGGCACAACAGCCAGCATCTGAGAATACCAATAGGGGTGTCCATCGCGGCTGCCGGGCATTGTCGCGAGAAACCCCACCAGCCGGTCGCCGTCAAACGCGCCAAGAACCAGTCCACCCATGGAGTTCACCACGACATAGAACCTTGCCGGGATCAGGTCGATGTCCGGACGATGAAAACACTCCCGCTGGATTTCGACACATTTCCGGAATTCGTCAATGCCGGTCAGCTCTCGGATTTGGCTTTTTGCCAGAGTGCCTCCATCTCCTGAAGCGTTGTCGCCTCCAGCGCTTTCCCCTGCCCGGCCAGTTCGGCTTCCATAAACTGAAAGCGCTTTTTGAACTTGCGGTTGGCTCTCTTGAGCGCCGATTCGGAATCGATCCTGAGGTATCGGGCGATGTTGACGATGACGAACATCACGTCGCCGAGTTCGTCTTCGAGCCGCGCCGTTTTCAAGTCCTGATCGTTATCTCCGTTCCCTTCCGCGATGACTTCCTTTAATTCGATGACTTCTTCCTGAAGTTTTTCGAAGATACCTTCCACGTCGGGCCAGTCGAACCCCACGCGGGCCGCGCGAGAGGCAATCTGATGGGCTTCATGAAGCGCGGGCAGCTTGGTGGGAATGCCTTCGAGAAGCGATCGCTGCTCGGGCGTCCGGTTCTTCAGCTTCAGGGCTTTTTCCTGCGCCTTGATCGCTTCCCAGTTCTTCAGGACTTCCTCGGCGGTTCCCGCCTGCTCATTGCCAAACACATGAGGATGTCGCCGGATGAGTTTTTCGGCGATGCCATCGAGGACTGTATTGACATCGAAGTGGCCGGCTTCCCTGGCGAGCTGGGCGTTGAAGACAATGTGGAGAAGCAGGTCGCCGAGTTCCTCGGAGAGTCCCTCGAAGTCCCGATTATCGATCGCCTCGAGAACCTCGTAGGTTTCCTCCACCAGCATGGGCTTCAGAGAATTGAAGTCCTGCTCCTTGTCCCACGGACAACCGGCAGGACTGCGCAACTGCGCCATTATTTCGACGAGCCTCTCGAATTTTCCACCAGTGCGGCCGTTATCTGACGTCATGAGCTGATTATAACCTGCACAAGTCCCCCGAATCGTTGAGCTCGAGACGCGGCTGTGTTCGCGGGGTCTTGGCCCGGTGCAAAGTTCCAGAAAATTTCTGTTTGATCCCGGAACAAGGCTAAAGCCTCGCGTCCACAGGTGGACTGCGCGGCCCGCTATCCGGCCGAAACGGCTGGTGTGCTACATTCGTATCTTGATGAAAGTCGTATCTTCCTTGTCTGAAGCGGCTCCGGCGCGGCCGTCTGTCGTCAGTATCGGAAACTTCGACGGGCTTCATCTGGGACACCGGGCAATTCTCGACACCGTCATCACCGAAGCCGGGACTGCCGCTATGCGTTCTGTCGCGATGACGTTTTCTCCTCACCCGGTCCGCTTCCTCGCTCCTGGCCGTTCTCCGAAACTGATCAGCACGCTCGATCAAAAAGTCAGGCTGCTCGAAGAAACCGGGCTGGATCTTCTCTTCATTGCACCGTTCGACGAAGCCTTCTCGCGCCTCGCGCCGGAGCGATTCATACGGGAGTACCTGATCAAAGGCCTGGGAGCCCGCACGGTGTGTGTCGGCAGCAACTTCAATTTCGGGTATCGCCAGCAAGGAACGATCCAGACATTGCGGGAATGCGGCAGCCTCCAGGTTATCGAAGTGCCGCCGGTACGGCTGCATGGAACGATCGTCAGCAGTACGAGGGTTCGTGAGCTGATCAGCGCCGGCGCGGTATCGCGCACCCGCCGGATGCTGGGTCGATGGGTGGAACTCGAAGGGACGATCGTCGAAGGAGCCGGCCGCGGAAGAAAACAGACGGTTCCAACGTTGAATCTGGACACGGCAAACGAATTGCTCCCTCGAACCGGTGTCTACGTGACAAGGATCTCGCTCGATAACGGCCGTCTTCTCGACTCCATCACCAATGTCGGCGTGCGGCCAACGTTCGATGACGGCGGGTTGACGATCGAGACGTTTGTGCTGCGCGACGCCGTGCCCGGCCAGCCGCGCGCGGCAAAGCTGCAGTTTATGCGGCGCGTGCGCGATGAAATGAAATTCGAATCTCCGGAAGCGCTGCGCCGCCAGATAACCAGGGACATTGGGCGGGCCGAGCAGTTCTTCCGGCGCCTCAATTCCCTGACAGCGGACTGTCATGCCGGATCCCGTTCACATTGAAATTTACTCGCGGCCGGCGTGCCATCTCTGCGACGACGCCAAGGAAGTGATCGAACGTGTGCGCCGGCGCTACGGGTTTGCGCTTCGCGTGATCAACATCGAAGAAGATCCTGAGCTCGAAGAGGCGTACGGCACTCAAATCCCGGTCGTTTTTATTAACGGAAGCAAGGCTTTCAAGTATCGTGTCGACGAAGCCGAACTTGAAAAGAAGGTAAAGAGACTTTGGAAAGAGTAGATATCCTCACGATCGCTGCCCACCCCGACGACATTGAACTGACCTGCGCGGGAACGCTCATTCGGATGATCGATCAAGGCTATTCGGTCGGGATTCTGGATCTGACGCAAGGCGAGATGGGAACCCGTGGAACTCCCGAGATTCGAGCCCGCGAGGCGGAGGCCGCCCGAGCGGTTATTGGCGCTAAAGCGCGGGAGCGAATGAACCTGGGCGACTCCCGGCTGACAACTTCCATCGAGAACCGGCTGGCGGTAGCCGAGCAGATCCGGCTGGCCCGCCCCACAACCGTGATACTGCCCTACTGGGAGGCGCGGCATCCGGACCACTACATAGCCGCAACTCTCGGCTACGAAGCCTGTTACGCGGCAGGCCTCAAACAACTGCCCGTTGCCGGAGAGCCCCACCGGCCGAAGAAGATTCTGTATGCCTCCATGTACTGGGAGGTGAAGCCGTCGTTTCTGGTCGACATCAGCGCCCAGTTCTCCCGCAAGATCGACGCCGTAAACTGTTTTAGTTCGCAGTTTGCCGGCGATCTTCGTGATGTCACGGAACTTTACCCGGCCTGGGGCCAGCTCATCGACCGGATTACCACACAGTGCAAGTACTACGGGCACCTCATGGGAGTGGCATACGCCGAGCCTTTTATCGTGAAAGAGGTGATGGCCGTCGACGATATCGTGAATATACCGGTCGTGTCGGTGTAAATGATTGCTTCCAAAACGTATTACCACCGTCAAATGACTTGACACGCTTATGAGCCAATCCTACGATGGACCCTACGTAACTCCCCGGAGAACACAGATGCAAGACAAGATGACGCGAGTGACAATCGCCTGGATTCTGGTGGTTCTGCTCATGGTTCCAGTCATCCCGGTTTCTGCTGCAGGTGCGCAAAAGGAGCAACAGAAGGAACAGAAGGAACAGAAGGCCCCCAAGAATTCCGATATCGATAACATCGGAAATCGCGATATCAACAAGGGTCTCGGGAACATCAATTTGATGTCGCTCGAGAAGGAAATTGCTCTGGGCCGCACGTTGTCAGCGGAGATCGAGAGGCAGGTAAAGCTGATCGAAGATGCGACAATCAACGAATTCGTCAATCGGGTCGGCCAGAATCTGGTTCGGAATTCCGACGCCAAGGTTCCCTTCACCATCAAAGTCGTGGACTCCGAAGAAATCAATGCATTCGCGTTGCCCGGTGGCTTCTTCTATGTCAACAGCGGGTTGATTCTCGCTGCCGACGATGAAGCCGAACTGGCCGGCGTGATGGCTCACGAAATCGCGCACGTTACGGCCCGTCACGGATCGGAGAACGCATCCAAGGCACAGATCGTGAACTTCGCGACGCTGCCCCTGATTTTCCTGGGTGGCGCGGCTGGTTTCGGACTCCGGCAGGCGGCCGGCTTCCTGATCCCGATGCAGTTCATGCAGTTCTCACGAAAGGCCGAGTCCGAAGCCGATTATCTTGGCGTGCAATACCTCTATAAAACCGGCTATGACCCCGGCGCTTCAGTCAGCTTCTTCGAGAAGCTGCAAGCCCGGGAGACGGCAAAGCCCGGCTCGATCTCCAAGATGTTCAGCACGCATCCTCCGACCGGCGATCGAATCGAATCCACCAAGAAGAACATCGAAGTGGTCCTTCCGGACAAGGATCAGTACGTCGTTACGACTTCGGAATTTCAACACATCAAGGGATTGCTCGCCCAGCTGGAAAACCGCAAGCCGGCCGAATCCGAAAACAACAAGCCCAGCCTGAAGCGGAAGACAACGCGGCCGACCGTCAACGACGACGATGAAGAAGTGACGACGGAATCCAAGACGGAAACCAAGACGACGAAGCCTGAAGATCGTGAGCCCGAAGCAGACGACCGGCCCACTTTGAAGCGCCGCAACTAAGAAACTTTTTCACATTCAGCAAAAAAAATCAGGGCGGCTATCGAGCCGCCCTGATTTTTTTGCTATGATTTCGTAGTTCGACCACGGGGTCGTAGTTCAGTTGGTTAGAACGCCGGCCTGTCACGTCGGAGGTCGCGGGTTCGAATCCCGTCGACCCCGTTTAAATCGAAGCACGCTAGCCCGGATGAAAGTCCGGGCTTATGTGTTTCTGGGAGCCTATTGAAAAGCCTCCGGCGGTGTGGGAGGATTACGGCGGAACTATGAGTTTAAGAAGAGAGTATGTCCGCCTGCTGTCCACGAAACTGACTGAAGAGCTGATGAAGCAGGACATGATCGAGATACCGGATGGGTTTGATCTTTCCGAGCACCTCTACGAAGTCATGGATGCCGAAATCACTTTGGAAGACCGCCTGAACGATGAAGTGCGGTCCATGCTGAACCAATACTCCGACCAGATGCGCCAGAGCGGCGCCTCGTATCAGGAGATGTTCAAGCTCATCAAAAACAAGCTGATCAGGGAGCGAAAACTGGTTCTGTAGATCCATACCCATGCGTTTAAGCCGAGACAAAATCAACCTGCTTTCCCACGGCCTCACCGAAAGGCTCGCCTCACTTGACGAGGTCGAGTTCATCGAGGACCGGAACACCATTCGGCTCGCCGTTGTCGACATCCTTACTAAATGGCTCAAGAAGGAAGAAGAAGTCGATAAAGGAGCCCGGCATAAGGTGGAGTCTCAGAAGCGCGGGATTCCGGAAGGCAGCGCGGAATGGGAAATCCTCTATCGGAAGTACTACGAAGAGGAAATGCGCAACGTCGAACAGTAGTGCCCTTCTTCCTGGCCGGTTAGCGCTACCACGATGAAAGCTTCTCGCCCTTCGGATCAATTCGAATCAGGTCTTGGGTACGAACGTTATGTTCAGGCCGGCACCGATGAGCAGCAACGCCGATGGCGTCAGGTCCATGACGCCGGCAGGCTGACGGATACACAGAAGGAGCTTATCGGCAGCTTTGTACGTGAAATGAAGATTCTGGTCTTTAGCGGCATCTGGTGTGGCGACTGCGTTGAGCAATGTCCGCTCATTTACCGGATAGCTGAAGCCAATCCTGCAAAGATTGACTTGCGCTTCATCGACCGGCCAAAAGACGGCGAATTGGCTCCGGAGCTGCGCATCAATGGCGGCAGCCGTGTACCGCTCGTCCTGTTTTTGTCTGAAGACAACGAATGGTGCGCCACTGCCGGCGATCGCACCATCAACCGCTATCGCGCCATTGCACGCCGAAAGCTCGGACCGAGTTGCTCGACCGGCATTGTACCGCCCGAAAAAGAAGAACTCGATGCCACTCTCGGCGACTGGTTGAACGAAGTGGAACGCGTGCAACTGATGCTTCGACTCACACCCCGCCTTCGCCAAAAATACGAAGACTGAGCCGCTCGGCGGCGATGGCAGGAAAGATGGGCGGTATAGGGCTCGAACCTATGACCTTTCGGGTGTAAACCGAATGCTCTTCCAATTGAGCTAACCGCCCGTGGTCAGACCGTTAATTTACCACGGTTCGGTTCTTCCGATCGGTCTTGAAACCGGTGACTGGCCCCATCGAGGAAGCATCATTTCGGCAGCGCAGGGTAGCGGCCGCTGGACGCGAGTTCGCTGGCCGGGCGTTTGCGCAAAATGAACTCCAGCGCGCACTCCGCCACGGGAGTGAGGGTTTGGTCAACACGAGGAAGACCAAAACGGTAGGTTGCGTCGAGTTGCTCGATCTTGAGGACCTGTGCACGGTCGGAGAATTCCGCGAGTAACTCCATGAGGTTGACCGATCTGGCTGACCAACTCCTGACCTTATGCACCGTGAAGGTCCATCTATGGTCGTCATTGAACGTGGAGGGAAATACCCCCTGTTCGTAGAGATCCTCGTCCGGAACGGTGACGATGAGGTGTCCGCCAGGCTTTAGAACGCGCAGCCAGTGGTGGAGTGCCTCGCGTGGATCGCGCATGTGTTCCAGGCAATGGCTGGAGTGGACAAAGTCCAGCGAGCCGTTAGAAAGCGATGCCAGCAGTCTCGCATCTCCGTCTTTGAGGTCCCATGGCCGGCAGCTAAGCATCAGCGGAAACTGCTCCACGTATTGGCCAAGCGCGTCCGGGCCCGAGCCAATGTCGATGCCATGACCGACAAAGTATCGCGTGGCAAACCTGCCGTCGTGCAATCGACGTATGAGCGCTTTGCTGGCTTCGTACATGTATGAGCCTAGATTGTAAACATGCGGGACAGACTATAGCCAGCCCAGACGAGCAACAGGCCAGCCACATTCGAGAGGGCCACGTTAAGCATGGCAAAGAACACCTGTCCGTCGCGCAGCAGCGTGAAGGTTTGGATGCCGAACGCCGAGAAAGTCGTGAAGCCGCCAAGGAATCCGATCAGCAGTGCGGAGCGAATTATCGGATCGATGACATATCGCTCGGTTACAGCGTAAAAGATAACGCCGGCGAGAAAGCAGCCGAGCAGGTTGACGACAAGAGTGCCCACCGGAAAAACCGGCCCAAACTTCTGGTCCAACACGCCCGAAAGCCAATACCGGCCTAGTGTGCCCACCAAGCCAGCCACGCCAATGAAGATGATCTCTCTCATAGTCGGACGAGTTTACAACAGGCAGGAAATCCGCGGTCATAGGAGGCATGAATGAATTCGCAGGCCGCCAACTTGCCAAATGTCGAATGTCCCACGTGCGATGTGCAATGTACTTGTCAAACGGCCCACCAACCCAATGACCCAACCCTTCCCCGATGAAATATTTCGTCAGCCGAGTCAGTTGGTAATTCGAACTTTTGACAGGTACATTGCACTTCGCACATGGGACATCTGACATTCGACATTTTGAAGCAGGTAAGCTGGACCGCCTACACGCGTTGAATCAGGAGCACGCCAACGACTAGCAGGGCCGCTCCTGCAATTCGCACAAGGCTGATGGGATGGACGGGGTAACCCAGAATGCCGTAGTGGTCGATGACGATCGACGACACCATCTGCCCTGTTACCGTCAGCGCGATCAGTGTCGCCGCGCCAAGACGCGGCGCCAATATGATCGCCATCAGCACGTAGTTCGCCCCGAGCACTCCTCCCAGCCACGCCCACCACGGCGCTTCACCGAGTCTCGAAAAAAGGTCCGGCCATGGCGGTCGAATGCCCAGCGAGACAAAGACCAGCACAACTGTTCCGATCAAAAATGAAATCAGCGCGGCGATCGCCGGATGTCCGGCAAATTGTCCGAGCCGGACGTTGACGCCTGCCTGGAGCGGCAGGAACACTCCGATCACAAGCCCAATGAGAATCAATATTGAGGACACTGCACCCCTCCACTCCGTGGAATACGAACGGAACTTTTCCAAAGGCCGCTCCGTAATAAAGATCTGAACTCGTCAGGAAAGGCAGGTTGAACGACATGTCGCGTGCTGCTCTTAAAATGGAAACCGTATGGTTGCGCCTGCGGGATTACGCCATTGTGCCTCTGAAAATCAGGCTCACCGATCGAATGACAGAACTAACTCATGTATTGAAGAAAGGCGTCCAGGCGCTTCCGGATGCGCGCCGCACGAATTTCTACGACGTAGAACTGGAGAACGGCTGGGCATACGTCCATGTACGCGACGATGCCCGCACCGTTTACGTCATTGCGATCACTGGAGCGTGAATACAATTCCCGTTGAAAACGCGGAACCTGACCGCCACTCGTCGAGTTTGAACGACATTCGGCCGACGTCGAACTTCAGGGCAAACGAGTCGTTCAGCGGAACGTCCACGCCCACCGCGAGGCGCGTACCCATATTGCTGGAACCAAAAGTTCTTTCGTCAGTGAGATAGACGATGCCAACGCCGGCCACCGCGTAAGGAGTAACCCGGGCGGCCCGGAACGCCACTTTCCCCCCCATGAGGTTCGAAATCATCGTGACGTTATCTCCAAGGCTATACACTCCGGTGAAGTTTTCGAGACCGAACCAGCGTTTAAAATTAAATCCGCTGTGCATCGTAAATCCGGAATGGCGCGTGTTCTTGAAGTCGCCTGTGGCAGGGTTGAATTCGGATGGAAAACCCAAATTGCCATATCCCATTGCCACCTCGACCGCCGGAAACTCATCCTGCGCGAACGTTGGAATGCTGAAGATCAATACCACTGCCGCAACACAGAGCAACTTCGATAATCTCGACAATATCACCATGGAATCTCCTGTTTGCCTTCTCGATGATTAACCGCTCGCGCCATCATGAACAGAAAATCGGAAAGCCGATTCAAGTATTCGATTACGTCCGGACTAACTTCAACTTTCTCAGACAGACTTACGACGCGCCGCTCGGCGCGGCGGCAAACCGTTCGAGCCACGTGCAGCATCCCACCGGCATGTCCTCCGCCGGCCAGGATAAATTGACGAAGCGGAGGCAACTCGGTCTCAAAACCGTCAATGGCATTTTCCAGCGCCGCAATCCTCTCGCGTGAAAGCTCGGACTTTGCGCGGCCCCGCTCCCTGAACCGGGGATCGGCCAGCTGGGCGCCGACCGAAAACAGATCGCGCTGAATATCGGACAGCGTTGCAACGAGCGAAGGATCGTGCAGGAAAGACGCGGCAGCGCCCAGCAATGAATTCAGTTCGTCGACGTCTCCATACGCTTCAACGCGGTCGTCGTGCTTGCGGACCTCGGTGCCGTCGAACAACCTGGTGTCGCCACGATCGCCCGTTTTTGTATAGATCTTCACTGGGCGGTGGTTTGATAAAGCTTCTTGCTGAGAGGATGCTTGAACCCGGCCCGGCGCATATGAATCGCCTCCGCTACGATTGCGACTGCGATTTCCTCCGGAAGCACGGCGCCGATATCCAACCCGATCGGAGCCATAACCCGCTCCAGGCGATCACGCGTCACGCCTTCACTTTCCAGTTGCTGGAATATGGTGCGCACCTTCCGCTTGCTGCCGATCATGCCGATGTAACGTGCTTCGGTTCCCACGGCCCATCGCAACACGTTCTGATCGTCGAGGTGGCCGCGGGTAACAATAACGATGTAGGTATTGGCGGTGGGAACGATCGCCTCGAACGCCGCCTCGAAGCTTTCCGAATAAATCTGTTCGGCTTCGGGAAAACGCTCTGCATTCGCGTAGACCGGACGGTTGTCCACAATCGTGGTCCTGAAGCCCGCGACGCTGGCGATCCGGGAAACGTGCGTCGAAATGTGGCCGGCGCCAAAGATCACCATCTTCGGATTCGGAAGAACAGGCTCGACGAAAATCTCGAGCGTTCCGCCGCAGATAAGTCCGCTTTCCGCCATGGAGTCGTCGGTCAGGTCGAAACTCATCATCCGTGATTTTTCCTCACGGATGACGTCCTGAGCCGCCGCCCAGACTTCAGCCTCGACACACCCTCCGCCGATCGAGCCGACCGTGGACCCGTCCTCACGTACCAGCATCTTCGCCGTCTGAAAGCTTGGTACCGACCCTCGGATTTGGACAATCGTCGCTACCGCGGCCTTGCGCCCTGCCTGGCGCAGGCGCTGGATTTCATCGAACAGATCAACGTCCATAAGGCGCTCAGTCTAACATATTTATTGACTTTGCTCGTACCGGCCCCTAGAATCACTCGCTTTTTATGCCAGCTACTCAAAATCCGAAAACGGTCGCCGAACTGGTCCGATTGGTCGCTAAACACGGCAAGCGGACACTCCTGTCTTCAGGAGTCGACATGTCCGCAGACCGTGCCGCTGCGGGTAAAGTCGTAATCAACCTTAGCGGGATTCAGCCGCTGAATGAAATCTCGACCCAGGGCAACAAGGTCACTCTTGGCACCGGCATGAACCTTGGACGCCTGGCGCGCGAGGCTGCCGGCGAAAACGGGCTGATCCGGCAGACGGCCTCGCTGATCGCGAATCCGCTTGTCAGAAACAAGGTCACGTTCCTTCAGGCGCTGGATCCGGAATCGCCATTTTTCGATATTACGACTCCTCTTGTCTTGCTGGGTTCCAAGGTTCGAATGCAAAGCCCTGCTGGAAAGCGCACGCTGTCGATTCGAGACTTCCTCGAAGCAGTGACAAAGGGACTCAAGAAGGGTGAGATACCCGTCGCCATTGAATTTTCGCGGCTGCCGCGCGACGAGCGGGTTGGGTTCTTCCGCGTGGCGCGCATGGGCGGCAAGGGTACCGTGTCGGCCGCGGTCAAAATGAAACTTGTCCGGCAGGTATGCGAGGATCCGGAAATCGTGGTATCCAGCCTCACGTTGATTCCGTTGCGGGCCAAGGCCGCGGAAAAAGAAATCTCAGACAAGCCGGCGGCAGAGGGACTGGTGAAGAGCGCGTCTGCAATCGCTGCGGACGAGATTCTCGAATTGTCGGACTCGGACAGCAATTACGAACGATCACTGATCGAAATTGCCGTGGCGCGAACGCTGCGCGTGATTCTGGAAGGCGCCCTCACCGGGCGCTAGATTCAGAGTGCTGTGACCTTCGTATCCGCGTTGTACAGGGTTTCCAGCACTTCCATTGTGGTCAACAGCCGGTCGGATTGCTTGGCCCGATTGTAAACCGCATTCACCCGGTCTTCCGTGATCTCGATTCCCCGCTTTTCCAACCAGAAAATCACGTTTGATTTTCCACTCATCGGACCGATATCGATGATCTGATCCAGCCCGAACATGTGCGAGGGCACGCCGGAATAAACCGAGTCCGCAAGCTCCGAATCCCCCTTCCGGAATGCCTTGATAATCGCGGCAGCGTGGACACCCGTAGCGGTCCTGAACGCATCGGAGCCAAATACCGGATACCCCGGAGGAATCGGCACGTTGCACGCACGGGAGGCGGTTCCACAGTATTCCTTGAGCTTCAGAAGGTCATGATCGATCACGCCCAGCAACTTCAGATTCACGAGAACCTGGTCCATTGGCGTGTTCCCGACCCTCTCGCCGATACCGAGCGCGCAACCATGAATCACGTCGGCGCCGGCATGGACCGCCGCGAGGGAGTTCATCAGGCTCAACCCGCGATCGTTGTGCCCGTGCCAGCCGATCAGGACTTCTTCTCCCGACGGCTTGATAACCTCGTCTATGAGGAATTTCACCAGCGCCGCTGCCCCGGCAGGCGTCGCATGCCCGACCGTATCGGTCAGAATCACGTGCCGGGCTCCGCAACTAATGGCGGTGGAGTAGAGCCTCTTAATGGTTTCCGGGAATGCGCGCGTGGTGTCTTCGGTAACGTACAAAACCAGGGCGCCCCGCCGGACCGCATAGGTGACGGCTTCTTCCGTACGGCGAAGAAGATCGTCGATGCTCCAGTTTTCGACGTACTGCCGAATCAGGCTCGATCCCAGGAAGGCGGCAATGTCGATCGTCACGCCCGTTTTCTGTGAGATCTCCAGAACCGGATCGATATCCGCAATCACGGTGCGCGCCGCGCAATTGGGACGAATCTTGAGACCGCTTCGGGAGATCTCGGTTGCCAGCGCCAGTACGTCGGCATAAGCCCGGGGCCCGGCACCGGGCAGCCCTATATCGAGCATCTGGATGCCGAGGTCTTCCATGAGGTGGATAAGGTGGATCTTGTCCTGGATTGGCGGGTCGCAGACGGTCGGGGATTGAAGTCCGTCGCGTAATGTCTCATCGTCGAGCAGGACGCGCTTTTTGGTAAATGGCCCCGATTCGCTGACTAAATTCCAGTCGTACACAAGGTGATCGCGATCGGGCATGGTGTCTCCTGTGCTGCTCTATTTGCTCTTCGCTAATGCATATGGACTCTCGTCAGCATAAAGCGTCTTGCACCTTTGGCACCGAAACACATCTTTCCCCGGTCCCGCGTCTTTTTTCACTGCCGGTTCCAGGTCGGAAATCTTCTTCAGTTTGCCGCCGCAGTAGGGTTCTTTCGGGTTATCGGTTGGAATATTGCAGACTGTCTGCCGGGGAGCCTTGAGTTTCACGTTGTATCGATCCTCCGATTAAATTATAGCGGACCGGGAATTTTAGCCCCACTTGAGCTTTCCGCGAAGGACATCAAAATAGTTTTTGTCGGTGGGTTCGACCAGCTTCACCGAAACTTCGGACTTCTCGATTGTCAACCGGTCTTCCTTTTCAAGCCTCAAACCGACCTGGCCGTCGACCGTGAGATACACCTCGTCCTGGGCGGAGAGCAACGTGATCTCTATTTTGACTCCCGCCGGAAGGACGATCGGCCGATTGGTCAGAGTATGCGAGCAGATGGGCGTCATGACCATGGCATCCATGTTGGGAAAGATGATCGGGCCGCCTGCCGAAAGGTTGTATGCCGTGGACCCCGTCGGGGTAGAAACGATGAGCCCGTCCGATCGGAAACTGGACACATATTGCCCATCGACGCGCGCTTCAAGCTCTATGATGCGGGCGAGCGTCGCCTTGTTGATGACCACATCATTCAGCGCCCGGTAGGCGGCAATCTCCTTGTTCGCGCGGGTCACCGTAATGTCCATCATCATTCTGTGCTGCATGACGAATTGCCCATCCACGACACGTTGAAGAGAGGGATAGAGTTCGTCCAGCGTCACTTCCGTCAGAAAACCGAGACCGCCATAGTTGATCGCCAGAATCGGAATCTGCCGGGTACCGAGCAGGCGCGCCGCCGCAAGCAATGTTCCGTCGCCGCCGAGAACCACAGCGAGGTCCGCCGTCTGCGCCGCTTCGGGATCTGTCGAAGCCTCGATCCCCTTCGTCCTGAACCATTCGACGAGGCTTGCGGCGACTTCCGCCACATCCGGCTTTTTCGGCTTCGTAACGATGACTACGTTCCGCCAGTTCATTGATTCTTCCGAAACAAAACAAAGAATTCCCGATTCCCTTCGCGGCCCGGCACCGGAGATTCCTGCGATCCCATAAACTCGAATCCCGCTTCGATCCCGCAGCGGGCAATTTTTTCGATAGCGCCCTGTTGTAGTTCGGCGTCGCGCACGATGCCGCCCTTACCGACCTGGCCGCGCTCCACCTCGAACTGCGGTTTTACCAGTGCGAGGCAATACCCGCCATGCTTCAGTAGAGCCGGCACCCTGGGCAACAGCATTGTAAGGGAGATGAAGGATGCGTCCATGGTCGCAAGATCGACTGGCTCCCCAATATGCTGCGGCTCCAGGAAACGGGCATTCAATTCGACAGGACGCACCTTCGGGTCATTCCGAATCCTCCAGTCGAGTTGCTTGATATCAACATCCAGCGCGTATACGCGCCCCGCCTCGTTCAACAAAAGGCAATGCGTGAATCCTCCCGTCGACGAGCCGATATCCAGGCAAACCATGCCACGAACATCGAGGCCGAATGACTGGAGAGCGCCTTCGAGTTTCAGGCCTCCCCGGCTGACGTATCGCGAAGGCTCGTGCCTGAGCCGGATTTCGGCCGTGTCCGACACGGGCATTCCAGCCTTCATTGCAGGCTCGTTGTCGACCAGGACATTGCCTGCCATGATCATCGCCAGGGCCTTCTCACTGGACTCGGCAAGGCCGCGCTCCACCAGCGCGCGATCGATCCTCTTCTTCGTCTTGTTCAACGGCGTCGATACTCCAGATAGTCGCAAATACCGGCGAGAATACGCGCACGGTCGCCGAAAGGCGCAACCGCCTGCCTGGCATTGTGCAGGAGTTCGCGCGCAACCGCTTTTGATTTTTCAAAACCGTGGACATGCGGGTAAGTCGCCTTACCCTCATCCCGCTTGTTTCCGTCGAGTTCGTCGTCGATATCATCGAGAATCTGGAATGCCAGTCCGATACATTCGCCGAATCTGGAAATCCGCGCCAGTTCGGCCTCACCCAGGTCTCCCAGATAGGCGCCAATCCAGACGGCTCCGCCAAGAAGGGCCCCGGTTTTCGACCGATGGATGAATTCGAGTTCCGCCGGCGTAACGGCTTTCCCCTCCGCTTCGATATCAAGCACCTGGCCCGCAATCATCCCCTCGCTGGCGCCGGCATACCGGCCCAGAGACGCAATGACCCGAAGCATGCGCTCCGCGGGAAACTCCTTCACTCGCGCGAGAGTCTCGAAAGCCAGCGTCAAAAGCGCATCGCCGGCAAGGATCGCTATGCCCTCATTGAATCGCACGTGACACGACGGCTTTCCGCGGCGCTCATCGTCATCATCCATCGCCGGCAGGTCATCATGAATGAGCGAATACGCGTGAATCATCTCTATGGAGGCCGCAACGGGAATAAGGGGACTCCAGTCGTCCTTGCCGACCATGTAGCCGGCAATGCAGAGGCAGGGACGGATCCGCTTTCCGCCGCCGAGCGTGCTGTAGCGCATTGCCTGGTGAATTATTGAAGGAGGAATGTTTTCGTCAGGGAGCAGATTATCGAGAGCAGATTCGACGGCTGGCCGCGCACTCGCGAAAAAAGCACTCAGATCCGTACTGGCGCTTGCCGATTCCATCATTCGTCGCGCTTCGCGCTCCCGCTCTCGGACTCGAAGGGCACCGCACGCGCCGGACCGGATCCGTTCTTCAGCAAAATTTCCACGCGATGCTCGGCTTCTTCAAGCTTGGCGTGGCAGAGGCGCGATAGCTTGATGCCTTCCTCGAACAATTCCAGCGCCGAATCCAGCGACTAATCTCCGTTTTCGAGTTTCTTGACGATATCTTCCAGTCTTTTCAACGCGTTCTCGAAGTCCGGAGCTTCTGACATGACCCGATTGTAGTTGACCTCGTAGTATGATTGAAAGGTATTGGTTCAACATCACCTATGAAAGCCGTACTGGCATCGCCATTCCTCGCTCTGCTGCTTCTTTCAGGCTGCGCCGAATCGAAAATCGAGGAGATCATCGATAACGCAACGGTCGTTTCAGATCGCGCTTCCGTGCGGGCGAGAAACAGCGCGACATCCCGTACCCTGCAGGTGCTTACGGCCGGCGAAAAGGTCGATGTCCTCGAACGCGACGGTAATTGGTTTCGAATCCGGCACGACGATCAGCTTGAAGGCTGGATGGAAGAAACCACTCTGGTCACCAGCGCCATGCAGGCGCGCGTCCAGGAGATGGTTGCGGCTTCTCGAAACCTGACACCACAGAACACCGCCGTGCTGCGCGAAAGCGCAAACTTTCGTATTGAGCCAGGACGCTCAACGCCGGTCATCCGCCGCCTCGAGAGAGGGAAAAGCGTCGAAGTTCTTGATCGTGTTACCACTCCGCGGCCCGGATCCAATGAGTATGATGTCTGGCTGAAAGTGCGCACTTCACCGGCCGAAATCGGCTGGGTGTTTTCCGGCCTCGTGGAGTTCGACACGCCTGCCGGAGTTGCGCCCTACAGCGAAGGCTACGCATATCCCGCCGTCAAAGTCCTCAACCAGGTTCAGGACTCCGTTGCAGGACCCGTTGACATCTACCTTGTAGCAGAACGGAAACAGGCTCTCGATCCCAACATCGACTTCGAAGGTATTCGGGTTTTTACCTGGAATATGCGGATGCACCGCTACGAAACCGCATTCAGAACCAAAGGCCTTCGCGGCGTCTATCCATTGGAAGCGGGACGGGAAGAAGGCAACACCACCTTCCACATCAACGAATTGAGTGGGGATGGATCGACAAAGACTCAGCGGCGTTTCGTCCTGCGGGACGGCGTGGTGCGGGAAAAGAAAGCGTCGTGAGACCCCCATCCGGCCCTTCGGGCCACCTTCTCCCTGAGGGAGAAGGACACATTTAGAGGAGCTTATCCCTCCGGAAGAGGCGTCAGCCTACCTATCTACTGCGCTCCACCGGAATCAAACAGAAGATCCAGGCAAACCATGGCCGCGATCAGCGTCGCCATACCCGTCACCAGCACGAGAATGTCGATCGTAGCGAGCCATTGAGCGACGGCAAACAGGACAATGATGCGAGTCGTCAGCTTTCTCATTTGAATCTCAGTATCGGCCGTTGTAGCGTTTTCTTTAGTAGCGGGGCTCAAAATCATGAAACTACTGGAATCTATTCGCCTTGAAATCGAGCGCCTGCAGCAAACCAGGACATTCAAGACCGAAACACTCATCGAATCCGAGCAGGGCCCCATCGTCCGGGTGGGTGGTAAAGACGTCATCATGCTGGCGTCAAACAATTATCTCGGCCTGGCGTCCCACCCACGCATCAAGGAGGCGGCACTGCGTGGCATTCGAGAATACGGGTTCGGCGTGTCCTCGGTTCGTTTTCTGTGCGGAACGCTGACGATCCACCGACGGCTGGAGGAAAAGCTCTCCGAGTTTCTTGGCACCGAAGACACGATCCTGTTCTCATCCTGCTTTTCCGCCAATGAAGGATTCTTCGCATCCATCGTCAACGAGAGGCTTGGTTTCGAGGAGTATCGCGACGTCATTTACAGTGACCGGCTCAACCATGCCAGCATCATTGACGGCACGCGTCTCTGCCGCGCCGAAGTTGTCCACCGGAAGGTCTATGAACACTCCAGTGTCGAGAACCTGCGTGAGCTGCTCGAGACGGACCGCAACACCGGCTATCGTTTCAGAATGGTTGCCACCGATGGCGTCTTCAGCATGGAAGGCGACCTCGCCCCTTTGCCTCAACTGATCGCTGCAGCAAAGGAACACGGGTGCCTGTTGTTTGTGGACGACTCACACGCCGTCGGAGTACTCGGTCGAACCGGGCGCGGCACACCCGAACAGTTGGGCGTGCATGGCCAGATCGACGTCCTGAGCGGCACGCTCGGCAAGGCTCTCGGCGGCGCCGGCGGCGGTTACATCGGGGGCAAAAAGGATCTGGTCACTTTCCTGAGACAGAAATCGCGCCCTTACACGTTCTCGAATTCCCTGCCACCTTCCATCGTTATGGCCGCCATTGAGGCGCTGAAACTGCTGGATGAAGATACGGGCCTCGTTGAAAGGTTGCGCCGCAACACGCAGTACTTCCGCAAGCACATACAACAGCTCGGATTCACTATCCTGGAGGGCGATCACCCGATCGTGCCGATCATGCTGGGCGAAGCCTCAATGGCCATGGATATGAGCAATGCTCTGCTCGCGGAAGGCGTCTACATAAAGGGCCTCTGGTACCCCGTGGTGCCCAAGGGCGAAGCCCGGCTCCGCGCCCAGATTTCCGCCGCGCTGGACGAATCGATTCTGAACCGCGCGCTCTCTGCTTTCGAGCGTGCTGGAAAACGTTTGGCTGTAATCTAGAGTCCTTAAAGTAGTGTCTTGCGGAAGGCCTGAACCTTGGTCTCGAGGAGACGGTCGCTGCCCGGAATCGCGTTCAGACGATCGAGCGTGCGAACAGCTTCGGCCTTCAGGGTCTGGGCAGCCAGAAGGTGGGCTCTTTCCAGCAGCGCGTACTTTGCCATCAATGGAGCAGTTTTGAGCTGGCCCTCATATACCTTTTCAAAATAGTCGGCGCCTTCAAGGTTCTTTCGCTGCCGCCGGAACCAGTCCGTGGCCCAGGTATAGAGAACGAAGTTGTGCTTGTAGTCGGCCTGAAGCTTCTGCAGAACCTGAAATGCCGATGAGTACTGCTGGTCTTCGAGCAGGGCCGTGTAGTAGACGATTCGGCCTTCGGTTTGGGCGTATCGCGCTTTCTGAATGGCCGTCTTTAACTGCTCGAAGCCCAGGTTCTTATCTCCGCGGGCGCCGAAAATCCACGCAAAGGGTTTGATCACAGCCG
>CAMBFR010000040.1 GCA_945865815.1 Candidatus Sulfopaludibacter sp. SbA3 | reverse complement strand
CTGCAGATCCTGGAGTTCATTCTGCAGCTTGTCGAAGTCGGTCTGCTTCTTTGTCATTTCGGCGACCCACTGATCGGCTGCTTTCTTGCCGTCAGTGCTTTCCGTCATGGCGCGGCGCATGTCAATGACCGCTAATTTTGATGCGCCGGCTGCGGCCGCCGGACGAGGCGCGGCGGCAGGAGCTGCCGCCCGGGGCGCCGGTGCCGGCGCTGCGGGTTGCGCGGGCGCGGGTGCCTGCGCGAACATCGCCGCGGGCAGCAAAAGCAGTAAAACCATCAAACCAAGTCGTTTCATGTCGTAGCCTCGAATGTGATTTGGATCACTAGCCAAATCTGAAGTTCGGTCTGTCAGAATGTTTTTCCAACCGTAAATTTGATATCCCTGCCGGGCTCGCGAATAAAGAAAGGCAAACCCGTCGCGGTCCCAAAATATGTCCGCTCGACTCTCTGGGGATTAAAAGCAAAAATCAAACGGAACGGCTGATTGATAACGGGCATCAAAACCTGAAGCTCCAGACCCGTGCTTGCCCGGAATCCGGAGTTCGTTCCTCCCAGGAACCTCGGCCCTTCGATCCGAACCTCCCCGTCCGGACCAATTACGTCGCGCTGCAATTGCTGTTTCTGGATGGCCCATGTATTTCCGATATCCAGAAACGGAGCCAGCGTGATGGTCTGGCCGACAACCGGGATTCGATATTCGAAATTCGCAACGGCCTGCGTGTCACCGCCAACATAAACGATGTCGTCGAACGGACGCTTGACCGTGTTCCCTGTTTCCGGATCGATCGTATCCAGCGAACGCGTAATAAACGAAATCGGGCTGATCGCGCGGAAGTCAAAACCGCGGATGTCGAAGTCGCCGCCCAGATAGAACCGCTCATAGAACGGCACGCTTGTGTTGGAGAAGCCGCGCACATGGGACGCCATCGCACGCATGGCGAAAATCGGACGATTGCGGAACCCCAGCGGCTTGAAGAACCGGTACTCGAAGGTGGGCCGGTAGAAGTTCACGTTGCCGCCCAACGGGCCGCCGGTAAACTCGAACGACGTGGTCACGTTCTGCCCGCCGGTCGGATTGAAGGGATTCTGAATCGTGTTGTACGTATACGTCGGCGTGACTTTTCGCTGCTTATATCTGCCGAAACTGCTGCCGGTCTCCGTTATGAAACTCTCGGCTTCCTGCGTTCGGACATTGGTGAAGTAGTCCCGTGTCGCTTCGTTCACCGCACCCGTCTCGGAATTCGTCCACTGATACGTCAATCCAAGCCGGCTCCAGATCTTGAACGGATAGCTTCCATAAACATTGAAGCCGACGCGTTGCTGTTCGTAGTTCAAACGGTTTTCAAAACCCAGTCCACTCGGCAGATTTTCCGGATCCAGGCCGTAGAACTCGCGGGCCTGGTCGAATCGATAGTTGCTGGCGAAGACGGAGAGGCCGAGTGAAAGCGGACGATCCAGGAAATACGGCTCGGTAAAGCTGAACTGGTAATTCGACTGCCGCGTACCACCCTGCAGACTGACCGCCAGCGTTTCGCCGAATCCGAGGAAGTTATTCGTCTGGTAATCGATGCCGAGGAAGCTCCCCCCGATGCCGCTGACGCCGCCGTTGAAACCGATCGAATTTCGGCCTTTTTCCTTCACCTTCAGCGTTACATCGACTGAGGGGTCGATCGGATGCGGTTTCACTTCCGCGTCCTCTTCTTTGATCTCGTCAAAATATCCAAGTTGATTGAGCCGCGCCCGGCTGATATCCCACAGCGTCGAGCTGAAAATATTGCCTTCATCGACCATGATTTCGCGGCGGATAACCTTGTCGCGTGTGGTCGTGTTCCCTGAAAAGGCTATTCTGTTGACCAGGAACTGGCGATCCTCATCGACGTTGATCGTCAGATTCACCAGCTTCTTCTGCTCGTCGAAATCGTGGATCGGAAGAGGAGTGAAATTGATATAGCCCCGGGCGCCATAAAGCTTCTTCAAATTGTCGAAACCAGTTCGAAGCTGCGTTTCGTTGTAGATCTGCCCAGGTATCAGTCCCAAAACGAACTTGACCTGGTCTTCGGTAAAAGCTTTGCTGCCCGTAATTTTTACATCACCAACCTTATACTGCTCGTTTTCTTCAACCTTAATGGTGATGAAGAACCGGTCGACGTTCTTCTTCCAGAAAGGAATGGGGATGCCCCACGGAAACGGCGGCTTGATGAAAGGCAGTGTCCTGAAAACGCTGGTCCCTTTGGTCTCGACCACGGGATCGACAATGTTCACACGGACATATCCGTTCTCGGCGTAAAGGATGCGAATGCGGGTGAGATCATCCGCCAGCTTCAGGTCGTAATAGGTGTCTTTTCCGTTGAAAGCAGTGAGCGGTCCGGCCTCCTTGACGAGCTTCATCGCCTTCTTGATCTTGCCGTCATCAAATACCTGATTGCCTTCAATCTCGATCTCCGCGATTTTGATCTTGTCGCCTTCGTCCACATTGAATGTGACGATAACGGCGTTCGGCGGGATATCCTCCGCCATAACTTCGATTTTTGCGTTCTGGCGGCCTTTCTCGGCCAGCATGGACTTGATGACGGTTTCGGCGCGGCGGATTCGTGAGGGGTCGTAAGGCGACTCGATGCTCAAGCCCACCTTTCGTTCCCGGAACTTCTCGAGAATCTCGGCCCGGGTGATCGACTTGATTCCCTCATATTCGATACCCCGGATAAGGGGCTTTTCCTTCACAACGAAGGTAACGATCTTGCCGGTTTTACCTTCTTCCTCTTCAACACGAACATCGTCGAAGACCTGCATTCCATACAGGGCCTTCATGTCGCGCTGAATGGTCAACGGATCAAAGATGTCTCCGCGTTTGCTTTGAAGATTGAACCGGACCGCATCGGACCGAATCCGGCGGTTGCCCGTAACCAGGACATCCTCGATCCGGTTCGGATTAGGCGTCTGCAGAGTGGGTGGTCCCTGAGGTTCCATCCCCCCCAATACCAAAGCCATCAATAGGGTGAAGACCGTCATCCATGCCTCCAGTCAGGGGATTTTACTATAGATAGGAGGGATTTAGACTTAGATTGGCTTTTTTGGTTAAACCGGGAGAAGATTTTGGAGACATTCTGTGGGCGCGGGGCTGAAGCTCCGCGCCCACAGGTCAGGATGAAATCGTGTTTTACATTGTCAGCGGGACGCCGACTTCTTCGCGGTCGCGGTCGACTGGCCGATACCAGAGCTGGCCGGCATCCATATAGACCTCGACCTTACCCAGTTCCTTCAGATTGCCCTGAATCAGTGCCTCAGAGAGTGGATCCTCAATGTACCGCTGGATGGCGCGGCGCAACGGGCGAGCCCCGTAGTTCTTGTCCTTGCAAACCTTCTCAAGAATCCACTGTTTGGCATCTTCAGTGATCGAAACCTCAAGACGCTTGTGGACAAGATTTTCGTTAAGCTGGCTGATCATCATTTCGACGATGCGCCCCAGGTCCTCATTGCTCAACGAGCTGAAGATGATGATCTCGTCGAGGCGGTTGATGAACTCCGGATTGAACAGCCGCTTCACTTCCGTCATGACCGCGTCTTCCATCTTTTGCGCGGCACTCTCTTCGCTCGGCGCCTGGAAGCCCATGCTCGTATGCTTGCTCAGGAAGCGAGCACCGATATTGGAAGTCATGATAATGATCGTGTTCTTGAAATCGATCGTGTTGCCGAGACCGTCTGTAAGGTGGCCGTCTTCAAAAACCTGCAACAGAATGTTGTAGACATCCGGATGCGCCTTCTCGATTTCGTCCAACAGGATGATCGAGTAGGGGTTTCGCTTCACCCGCTCGGTCAGCTGTCCGCCTTCCTCGTATCCAACATATCCGGGAGGAGAACCGATCAACTTTGAAACGGAATGTTTCTCCATGAACTCCGACATGTCGAAGCGGATCAGCGACTTCTCGCTGCCGAACAGGAACTGAGCCAGACTTCGGGCCATTTCGGTCTTCCCGACACCAGTCGGACCAAGGAACAGGAATGAGCCCGCCGGCCGGTTCGGCGATTTCAACCCGGCGCGTGACCGCCGGATGGCGCGCGCCAGCGCATTGATTGCGCGGTCCTGGCTAACGATGCGGCTATGAAGTTCTTCTTCGATGCGAGACAACCGCTGCATTTCCTCTTCTTTAATAGAGGTAACCGGAACGCCCGTCCACCGCGACACGACATCTTCAATGTCGCCCTTGGTAACGACGCCCATGCTGGTTGTTTCGCTGATGTTGAACTTCTCTCGAACGCTCCGCAGGTTCTCGCGCTCGAGCTGCTCCTGATTCTTGTAGTGCTCGGCCTTTTCGAAGTCCTTGCTCGAAATTGCGCTTTCCATCCGGGCGACGATGAACTTGATGCGCCGCTGTATGTCGGTCATCTCCGAAGGAAGAGTCGCCTGGCGCAGCTTCACGCGGGCGCCGGCTTCGTCGAGAAGGTCGATAGCCTTGTCTGGCAGAAACCGATCCGGAATGTATCGATTCGAAAGGTACACGGCAGACTCGATGGCCTCGTCCACATAATTGACCATGTGGAATTTCTCGTAGCGCGGCTTCACGCCCTGGAGAATCCGCACCGCTTCGTTCTCGCTGGGCGCTCCGACCTTGACAGCCTGGAAACGGCGCTCAAGCGAACGATCCTTCTCAATGGACTTGCGATACTCGGCAGGAGTCGTGGCGCCAATGCACTGGATCTCGCCACGCGACAGCGCCGGCTTCAGGATATTCGCGGCATCCAGTGAGCCCTCCGCGGATCCCGCGCCGACCAGCGTGTGCAACTCATCGATGAAAACGACCGTGTTGGGATTGTCGACGAGTTCCTTCATGATCGTCTTCAGCCGCTCTTCAAACTGCCCGCGGTACTTGGTTCCGGCAACAATCAGGGACAGGTCGAGAACCAGAATTCGTTTGTCTGCCAGAAACGACGGAATCTCGCCGTCAACGATTCGTTGGGCCAGTCCTTCAACGATGGCCGTCTTCCCGACACCAGGATCGCCGATAAGGACAGGATTGTTCTTCGTCCGCCTGCAGAGAATCTGAATGACGCGGTCGATTTCCTGATCCCGGCCGACCAGGGGATCGAGAACGCCGTCCATGGCCGCCTGAGTGAGATCTCGCGAAAACTCGCTCAACAACGGCGTTTCTTTCGGCTTGATCAGCGTCTGGCGGTCTACAACCGAACGCGCGAGTTCTTCCCGAATTGCATTCAGGCGCAGCCCGCGCTCGTGAAGGATCTCGGCGGCAACACACTTCTCTTCGCGAAGTATGCCGAGCAGAAGATGCTCGGTTCCGATGTGACGATGATTCAGGCGTTCAGCCTCCTCGGCTGCGTAGGCGAGGATGCGTTTGCACTCATTCGAAAGCGGCAGATCGATCGAAGTCGAAACCTTCTCGCGAATGGTCGTCCGGCCTTCAATTTCCTTGCGGATGCTTTCGATCGAGGAGTGATTGCGCAGGAATCGATTCGTCAGATTCTTGTCTTCGCGGATCAAGCCAAGCAGCAGGTGTTCGGTCTCAATGGTAGTGCTTCCGAACTGGCTGGCTTCGTAGCGAGCAAAAAAGATTACCCGCCGTGCTCTTTCTGTATATCTTTCGAACATAACGTTTAATTCTCTCGCGACTGCCGTGATCCGCCGTGACCGGTCCGGAACACCCGGGCCAAATCCTCTCTTAAGAACACAACACCAAAGCTTTAGCGGCTGTGCCGGATTTTAAACGAAGCGCTTACCCCGGACAATAACTTAATAATTCGAGGACAACGTATAAGTCCCAATTACCTTCACGAGCCTTTGATCGTATTTGGGATTTATACGTCTGTCCCCGAATTATTCAAGTTTCCAGCGTCCATTTCCCAGACCTCATCACATTGGACAGCAATTTTCTCATTATGTGTAACGATGATCGAAGTCAGGTCCCTCTCATGATGAAGTTCGCGGATCGTTGTGAAGATCGCCTCCCCCGTTCGATGATCCAGGTTGCCCGTCGGTTCGTCCGCCAGCAGGAGCGAGGGATCGCCGATCAAAGCCCGGGCGATTGCCACCCGCTGCTGCTCGCCACCGGAAAGCTCTCCAACCTTATGATGAAGCCGATGCCCAAGTTGAAGCCGCTCCAGCATCCGCTGTGCCGCATCTTCGATCTCGTTGCGGGCTTCGCCTCGAATCAGCCTGGGCATTACCGTGTTTTCCAGGGCCGTGAACTCCGGCAACAAATGATGAAACTGAAAGACAAAACCAATGTGCCGATTTCGAAACCGGGCCAACTCCTGAGATCCCCAATCAAAAATATTCTGGTTGTTAAAGAGAACGCTTCCCCGTGTCGGCGTATCCAGACCACCCAGAAGGTGAAGTAACGTGCTTTTCCCTGCACCTGAAGGGCCAATTACGGCGACAAGACTTCCCTTTCGAACTTCGAAATTGATGTCCCTGAACACCACGACCTCGGCGCCCGGGCTCTTGTATATCTTGGTGAGATCCCTGGCTTCGATACCGCTCATTTTTCTTGATGGCTGCGCACTATCGGGCTTGCATTCGCGGCCGCTCATTCGTATCTCAGCGACTCGACAGGCTGGAGTCTTGCGGCCGCGGCGGACGGATACAGCGTCGCCAGGAAGCTGATCACAATGGCCGATGCGGCAACAATTACCGTGTCGAGGACCTGGGCCTTGAAGGGCACGTAGGCGATGGCGTAAACGTCCGGAGCGAGGCTTATCAAACGGTAGGTGTCGGCGGTGTAGCTGAGGATATGTCCGAGAGCAACCCCGAAGACGGTGCCGATAACACCTATAATCACGCCCTGATACATGAAGATCCGGCGAATATTCTGCTGCGTGGCGCCCATCGACATGAGAATGGCCACATCGCGAGTCTTTTCGAGCACCATCATGATGAGGGTTGCCACAATGTTGAGGGCGGCAACAATGACAATGAGACCGATCGTAATGAACATGACCAGCCGTTCCATCCGCAACGCCTGGAATATCGACTGGTTCATCGAGATCCAGTCCGTAAATTCGACATCCGGGCCGAGCTTCCTGACGATTTCCTGACCAATTTCCCTGGCCTGATAAATATCGTCGACTTTGACCTCGATAACCGTCGCCACGTCGCCAATGGACTGCAATCTCTGCGCCGCGCTCAGGCTGACATAGGCCCACGCGTTGTCGTACTCAAACAAACCCGACGAGAATATGCCGGACACCACGAAAGTCCGGACACGGGGAGCGGCGCCCAGCGGAGTCAACTGCGTCTCGGCGCTCAAAACCTTCAACCGGTCGCCGAGAAATGTTCCGAGAGACCGCGCCATCTCCTGCCCAATGATGATCGAGTCCGGGCCGAACTCTGAGAGTCCGCCTTCGACGATGTTGCCGGAGAGAGCGGATATGCGATCTTCCATCTCGGGCACTATGCCCTTCAGATACACGCCGCGGCTTTGAACGCTGCTTGAAATCAGGACGGTCTGATGTATGACTGGCGCGGCCGCGGCAACGCCTTCAACCTCTTCCGCTTCTTTTACGGCTTCGTTGTAATTGGTGAAGCCGACCTGCCGTTTCAGAAGATTCAGGTGGGGTTGCGCGCCGAGCAGCTTGTTCTGGAGGTCCTCGCGAAACCCGGCGTTAATCGCCAGTGCGATGATGAGTGCCGCGACTCCGGCCGCGACGCCCATGATCGAAATCACCGTGATCAGGGAAATCACCGCTTGCTTGCGCCTGGCTTTCAGATACCGGATTGCGACGAGGAGCTCGAATCTCATGACTATCTCATAACTGGGGACTACTCGGGACGAAGGTGGGGGAACAGTATCACATCCCGAATCGACGCGGAGTTCGTGAGCAACATCGCCAACCGGTCGATTCCGATGCCTTCGCCGGCGGTTGGCGGCATGGCGTAGCTCAAGGCCCGCACGTAATCCTCGTCCATCTCGTGCGCTTCTTCATCGCCGCGCTCGCGCGCCTGCAACTGCGCAAGAAAACGATCCCGTTGATCGACGGGATCGTTCAACTCCGAGTATCCGTTCGCGATCTCCATTGCGCCGATATACAGCTCGAACCGCTCGACCATCGCAGGATCGTTGCTCTTGACCTTCGATAGCGGCGACAACTCGATCGGATAGTCATATATCAAGGTCGGCTGTATGAGATGGTCCTCGGCAACCGTCTCGAAAAGTATCCCGACCAGATTGCCGAGGGGCATCCGCGGGTCATACTCCGCGTGGACCTGCTTGAGCAGCCGCTCGACCGTCGCACGATCTTTCAGCGCCTCCTCGTCGATCTTCTCCGGGCAGAACTTGACGATCGCCTCCTTCATCGAAAGCCTGGTCCACTTATTGAAGTCGATCTCGTGTTCGTCGTATTTGACGACGCGGGAACCGCAGACTTTTTCCGCAATCCCCGTGATCATGGTTTCGGTCAAGTCCATCAAATCCGTGTAATTGCTGTACGCCTGGTAGAACTCGAGCATCGTGAACTCGGGATTGTGCCGCGTCGAGATGCCTTCATTTCTGAAGATGCGGTTCAGGTCGTATACACGATTCAGCCCGCCCACGATCAGACGCTTCAAATAAAGCTCCGGCGCGATTCTCAAATAGAAGTTCATGTCGAGCGCGTTGTGATGCGTCTTGAACGGCTTTGCAAGCGCGCCTCCCGCAATCGGATGAAGTATCGGCGTTTCGACTTCGAGATATCCCCGGTCATCAAGGAAGCGCCTCAATTCGCGAATGATGATGCTGCGCTTTACAAAAACGGCGCGGACATCGCGATTGACAGCCAGATCGACATAGCGCCGGCGGTATCGGATCTCGACGTCTGTAAGGCCATGCCATTTTTCCGGCAGCGGAAGAAAACATTTCGCCAGGAACGTGATCTCCTTCGCCAGCACCGTGAGTTCGCCCGTCCGCGTTCGAAACAGCGTTCCCTCGACCCCGATGAAATCGCCAAGGTCCAGTAACTGGTAGAGCTGAAAGCCGCGCTCGGGCAATTGATCTTTCTTCGCATAGACCTGTACCTGTCCCTCGCCGTCGGAAAGCGCCAGGAAACCGGCCTTGCCGAACGGGCGATGAGCCAGTATCCGGCCGGCGACGCGCACGGTGGCCGGGTTCTGCTCCAGTTCCTCGCCGGATTTCGGGCCGAAATCCTCGATGGCTTGTCCGATGGAATGGGTATAACGATAAAACGTGGGGTAAGGATCATGGCCGAGCTCCCGAATCTGGCTCAGCTTCTGAACGCGTATCGCTTCAAGTTCTTCCACTAACTCTCCAATTCTCTCTTTATGCTATCGAGAATTCCATTGACGAACTGGGGCGACTCCAGCGAACTGTAACGCCGCGCGATCTCGATCGCTTCGTTCATGACGACGGGTTTTGGCGTTTCCCGGCCGTACAGAAATTCCTGCGCTGCAAGGCGAAGAACATTTCGATCGACGACGGCCATGCGGTCCAGGCGCCAATTCTCGGCATGCCGCTGGATCAGCGCATCGATCTCCTCGACATGTTCGATGGTTCTCGTAACGAGCTGGCGGGCAAATTCCACGACAACCGCGGGCTCGTCGTGATTTTCCCAGAACGTTGCGGCGATCTGCTCGATGTTGTCGCGTGTGATATCCCACTGGAACAACATCTGCAGCGCGTATTCTCTGGCCTTGCGTCGGGTACCCATGACTGCGCAACATCCTTCATAGTTGTTTGAGTAAATTAACCATCTCCACGGCCGCTGCCGCCGCTTCGTAACCCTTGTTCTCGGAATTCGTCCCGGAACGCTCCATCGCCTGGGCTTCGGTGTATGCCGTCAGGACGCCGAAGGTCACCGGTATGCCGGTTTCCAGGGCGACCTGGCCGATGCCGATCGAAACATGCCGGCTGATGTGTTCGAAATGCGCCGTTTCCCCCCGGATGACACAACCTATGGCAATGACGGCGTCGAACTTCTTCGAAATCGCCGCGCGCTTCGCGGCCAGTGGAATCTCAAAAGCTCCCGGCACCCGAAACACCGACACTTGCGCGGGCGTCACTTCCGCCTGCTGGAATGCTTCCATGGCGCCGGCAATCAGCCGGTCTGAAATCTCGGGATTGAATCGGCTGGCGATAATGGCGAAACGAGATTCATGGTTCATTATTTTGATGGCTGCACCCGGCTTTGGATTGTGCGCACAGGTTCTGCGACTTTATATGCAAAGCACAAGCAGCCGCAAGAGGAGTGGTCTAATTCGGGGACAGGCCAACTCAAAGGCAGGACTCCACCAGCGCGGGGCTGGAGCCCCGCGCCCACTGGTGGAACAAAAAGCGCAGATTGAGCCAGGTATGTTGTTGCCGCCGCGGAAGGGCATCGGGCTGACACGCCGGGGCGGTGTTGAAGGTCCAAAGATTCTTTCGATCTTTTTACCACCCCGCCCTCGCTGTCGCTCGGTCTTCCCCTCCTAAAACAGCAGGAGAATTCCCACTACCAGGATCTTTCTCTTCAGTCTGGCCGCGGCCGGGATTATGATTGCTGCATCCATCAATCAGGAGTTCCCATGCCCTTCTACGAAAAAGGCGCCGTTCGCATCCGCTATGAAGAATCCGGTTCCGGTTTTCCGTTGTTGCTCATCCCCGGTGGAGGATTGAACTCCACGATCTCGGGCCTGGTGCGCGGCGGACCCTTTAACGCGATCGAGGAGTTCAAGGGAGAGTACCGCTGCATCGTGTCGGACTTGCGCAACGCCAATGGCGGCGAATCCTCCGGTCCGCTTGAGATCGACCGGCCGTGGGATTCATATACCGACGATCATCTCGGTCTGATAGATCACCTGGGCATCGACAGGTTCATGGTGATGGGCTTCTGCATTGGCGGCCCTTTTATCTGGAACCTCCTGGAGCGGGCGCCTGGCCGCATCGTCGCAGCCGTGCTGGCGCAACCCAGCGGTTTCCGCAAGGAGATGCCCGACCTCTTCTACGAGAACAACATCACGGGTTGGGGACCCGAGCTGGTCAAGCGCCGGCCCGACATCACGATGGAGATGGTCGGCAGATTTCTAACCAGGATGTACCGCACCAACGCCGACTTCGTCTTTACCGTGACGCGTGATTTCGTGCGCAATTGCCGGACGCCCCTGCTGATCCTGCCCGATGATATTCCGGCGCATCCTTACGCCGTCGCCATGGAGACCGCGATGCTCGCGCCGATGGCCGAAGTGAGCATGTTCCCGTGGAAGGAGCCCGCGGAGCGGATTCCTGTGGCGGTGCGCCAGATACGTTCCTTCCTCCGAGCGCATCGGGCTACTTAGAGGGCGGGTCTGCTACTGAAGTGCTATACCGCTTTTGAGGCGACTCCGGCGGGCGCGAAAGCGTCGAAGACCTGCGCGATAGACCGTACGAAAAACCGGCCCACGTCGGTCACCCGAATCTCCCGGGAGTCCATCTCCACCAGATCATCACGCTGAAACTCCGACAGGCGGTCCAGTTCGAAACCGAAGTAATCATCAAACGAGATTGAAAACGCCGATTGGATATCGAGCTTGCGGACCACCCTGTTGCAGAGGACGCTTTCGATCACGGCAGCTCGTATCTCGTCGTCGGCGGACATGACATACCCGCGAAAAACCGGCAGGCGTTTCTCGTCGATGGCGTTGTTGTAGGGAGCGAGTTCGCGGTAATTCTGCGCGTAGGTATTGCCCACATGGCTGATCGAACTCACGCCAAGGGCTATAAGGTCGGTCTCCGCGTGGGTGGTGTAGCCCTGGAAATTCCGGTGCAACGATCCGGTTGCGCGCGCAATCGCAAGGGGATCGTCCGGCCGGGCGAAGTGATCCAGGCCGATGTGCTCGTAGCCATGACTGGTCAGAGTCTGCAGTCCCATGAGGAACAAATCCGATTTCTCGGACTCCGTCGGCAGGTCCTTCTCGAAGCTTCGCTGTTGATGCTTGAGAGACGGGACATGAGCGTAGCTGAACATCGCGATCCGATCGGGGCTGAGCCGTAACACCTGCTGAAGCGTCCTCTCAAACGAGGTGAGGGTCTGCATCGGCAGTCCGTAGATCAGGTCCAGATTGATGCTGTCGAAATTGAGGGACCTCGCCTGCTCGATGAGCTCGCTCGTCATGGCGAAAGGTTGAATGCGCCGCACGGCCTGCTGCACGATGGGATCGAAATCCTGAACGCCGACGCTCAACCGGTTAAAGCCGGCCGAACGCAACGTAACAAGCTGCTCCAAAGTCGTGACCCGCGGATCGATCTCAATGGAGACTTCGGCGTTATCATCCAGACAAAAGCGAGTCCGAAGGGCGTTAAACAATTCCGTTATCTGCCGGCAGTCCAGGTAAGTCGGGGTTCCACCGCCCCAGTGGACCTGATTCACCCTGTGGCCGTGAGCCGCGACGAGCAGGTCCATTTCGGCGATCAGCCGTGCCACGTACGCATCCGCCGCCGAGTGATCCTTGTTGATGATTACGTTGCACCCGCAGTACAGACACAGCCGCTCACAAAAAGGAATGTGCATGTAAACGGAAAGCGGCCGCGTTGATTTTTCGAGCGCGCCGATCAGATGGGCGGGGCCGGCGTCGCCCCAATGCGGAGCCGGCGGATAGCTGGTGTAACGGGGTGTCGGCCGGTTGTAGCGATCGAGGAGGTCATCACTGAGCTGAAGGTGGGAAGTCATCGTTGAAATCCAATTGCCCTTTTAACGCAGTCAATAAGCTCCTTCCGGCGGAGAGGCTTATGCAACAGGTCCACGGCGCCCATCGCTCTTGCGGTGACTTCGGTGCTGTGGTCCGCGTACGCTGAAATCAATATGACGGGCACCACGGAATGGAGTCTTCCCAATTCCGCCAGCAGGTCGATACCGGTCTTGCCCGGCATTCGATAATCACAAACGATCAGATCGAACTTCCGCGCGCTGAGCCTCTCGAGAGCGCCATCGACGCTCTCGACGGCCTCGACATGGTGCCCCTCTCGTTCGAGGACCTTCTGTACTGAGTGGCGGCAGGTCTCCTCGTCGTCGGAAACCAGAATAGTGGCCACACCTAGCGCCCGCAGGCTTTCATAGATGCTCCTGGAGTACATGCTCACGGGCATGCCGCTCATCGGCGCAGCTGTTCTCGAGAACCATCACTGCGGCGGAGGTGTTTGAGATCACGCCGTGATATCGGCTATGGACTTTGGACACCTGGCCCGTGAGTGCGCCCCGCATGACCAGCCACTGAATCACCTCAACTCCCTGCGCTCCGGTCAGCCGAATCAAGTCGGGTATGGAATAGTCCGTGAGCGCCTCGGGATCGGTGACGATCTTTTCCATGCACAGGAGGTCGAAGTCCTTGTTGACGAATCCGGCCCTGGTGCCGTCGAGTTGATGCGATAAGCCGCCGGTTCCGACGACAACAACGCGCAGGTCCTCGTCGAATGCCTCGATTGCCTTGCCCAGCGCGCGCCCGAGTTTGTAGCAGCGAGCCGGAGAGGGGAGCGGGGATTGGACAGTGTTGACCGAGATCGGAACGGTTCGGACAGGACACGGCCCCTTCTCTTTCGGCCACAGCAGCCCCATCGCTACCGTGAAGCCGTGGTCCACCAGCATCTCCTGGCAGGAAGTGATATCGAATTCGTCGGCAACCATCGATTCGATGAGGCCCCAGGAGAATTCCGGATATCCGGCGAACGGTGGAACCACGTTCAGGCCCCAGCCTTCGTCGGAGTTATCGTACCGCGCCGCCGCCCCGACGGCGAAGGTGGGCATGTTGTTCAGAAAGAAATTGAGGCCGTGGTCGTTGTAAACAACCACTGCGACGTCGGGCCGAACCTTTTCGAGCCACGCATGGACGGGTTTGTAGCTGTCAAAGAAGGGCTTCCACTCCGGCTCGTTACACCATCCTTTGCCGATCGCCTTGCCGATAGTGGGAATGTGGGACGTTGCTATACCGCCGACTATTGTGGCCATTGTTTAGTGCGCTCCTCCTCGAGCAAGCATCGCCTTGAACTCTTCCACGGTCATTCCTGTCTGTTGGGCACCCAGGTCCTGCACGCCCAATCCGATAATGCCGCCCCACTTGGCGAGGTAGTAAATGTGCCCGCCCGACTCGAGCAACCCCAGCACGTCACGGCTCTTGACGGCCTCGCGCTGCTTGTCGGTAAGGTTGAATTTCCGGCAGTAAGCGTCCGGGTCGCTCAGAAACGCCGCCCGGTTTTCAGCGCTATTGAATGAAAAGCACATCTTGTTGAGCGCGTATCCGTCGATTGCGCGCTGTCCATCAAAAATAATCGTGCCCGGTATCTTGTGGTTTTCCAGACTTGTTTTCATGTTGGGCGTTTGTCGCACGATTTCTGCCAAACCGGCGCAACGGCGTATCGAATAGAAATAATGGAAGTTTCCTGAAGAGATCCGAAGGCCGGCGCGTTGCCTTTCTGCCAATTCGTCACAGCATGCCGGGGCATGAATTGGCGCCATGACAAAGTGTCAGGACGGGTCGCGAACACCGGGTAGTGGTGCACTGCGGTGTTGCTCGTCATAAATGTCAGATGTTGGGATGTCCCATGTGCGATGTCCTATGTATTTGTCACCTGACTCACTGACCACTTGGTCGTTCGGTCGTTTTACAAATACATAGGACATCGCACATGGGACATCCCAACATCTGACATCCGGAACAGCAACACTCCGGTGCGCCACTACCCGAACACCTGTTGGCACGGGGCGCTGAAGCCCCGCGCCCACAGGTACTACAGCAGATAGAAGAAGGCGAATACGAACACCCAGACCACATCCACGAAGTGCCAGTAGAGACCCGCCAGTTCAACGCCATTCGCCGAACACCGGCCAAGCAGTGAGAGAACCCAGACCACCGCCAGGAGCACCACGCCCGAGAGCACGTGAAAGCCATGGAACCCCGTGATCAGGAAGAAACTCGCGCTGAATTGCGGCACCCCCCATGGATTGAAGAACAGCGTTCCACCCTCTCCGATGAAGTGGGCCCATTCGTACGCCTGGCAGCCCAGAAACACGATTCCCCCGATGATGGTTGCGCCAAGCAGTCCGAGCGTGTGTTTTCGCTCGCCGTTTTCAGCGGCAAATACAGCCATCGCCATCGAGGCGCTGCTGCTTATAAGGACGAACGTCATGAAGGTGATCAACCGGATATCAAAGACGCCCGATTGTTCGGGCCATTCCGGGCTCGTCAACCGCATGAAACCATAAGCGCCGAGCAGGGCGGCAAAAGTCAGCGCATCCGAAAGGATGAAAAGCCACATGCCGAACTTGCGTGTGTTTGCGGTAAAAGGCGATTGGGCCACCTCGTCAACCGCGTCAGCCACCTCAGGGGTGGACCTTTCATGAACCAGTGTCTCCATCAAAACCTCTTATTTTCGAGGACGGCCGCGGGCGCATTCTGGGGCAGGAAGTCCTCGCCGCCATCCGGGACCATGTAGTCGTATGGCCACCGATGGACTTCGGGCGTGACGGCTCCCCAGTTTCCGTGCGGGATCGGCGCCGGGGCCGCCCACTCGAGCGTGTTTGCCTTCCATGGATTGGCCTCGGCGCGAGGACCGCGGAACAGGCTGACCAGGAAGTTAAGAATGAATATTAATTGCGATGCCGCGAGAGCAAATGCCGCGAACGAAACGAATACATTCAGCGGTTGAAGGTGCTTGAGAAAGTCGTACTGCGTTGTGTCGTAACTGTGGCGGAGCATTCCGCCCACGCCCATCACGTGCATGGTAAGAAAAATGGCATAGGCGCCGGCGATGCTTATCCAGAAGTGTACCCTGCCGAGCCGCTCGTTCATCATGCGGCCAGAGATCCGGGGGAACCAGTAATAGACTCCGGCGAATGCCGCGAACAGCGGCGACATGGCCATCGTGAGATGAAAGTGACCCACGACAAAGTAGGTGTCGTGAAGCTGAATATCCGTCCAGGCGGAACCCAGAAAAAAGCCGCCGAGGCCGCCGGTCACAAAAATAGAAACAAAGCCCAGGGCAAACAGCATGGGGGTCGTGAATTGAATCCGGGCTCCGTACAGGCTGACTACCCAGCAAAGGACGAGGATGGCTGAGGGCACCGTGATCAGGAGCGTCGCCAGCGCGAAGAATCCGCCGAGGAACGGATTCATGCCGCTGACGAACATGTGGTGCCCCCAGACAACCATGCTCAAGGCGACGACTGCGATCCAGCAGCCGGCCATGATCCTGTAACCAAAGACGGGCTTGCGAATGAATGTCGCAATGATTTCCGCGGCGATTCCCATTGCGGGAACAATGACGATGTAGACCTCGGGATGACCGAAGAACCAGAAAAGGTGTTGCCAGAGCAGCGGATGCCCTCCGGAGTGCGGAATCAACTTATCGCCCATCACCAGGCCGGCGGGCACGAAAAAGCTCGTCCCGCCAATCCGGTCGGCCAGAAGCAAAACGCCCGCGCCAAGCAGCACCGGGAAGACCATGATGGAAATGATGGACGCCGACAGCATTCCCCAGATGTTCAGCGGCACGCGGCTCATGGTCATGCCTTTGGTCCGCGCCTGAACGATCGTGGTGATGTAGTTCAGAACGCCCATCATCGAGGAAACCGTGAACAGGGCGATCGCAACCAGCCACAGGTTCTGCCCCATCGCCTGGCCCGGCCCCGATTCAGGAATCGCGCTCAACGGCGCGTAGGCCGTCCAGCCGGATATTGGCGCTCCGCCTTCCACGAAGAATGCGAGTACCAGAACGATGCACGAGAGCAGATAGACCCAGTAGGAAAGCATGTTCAGGAGCGGAAATGCCATGTCGCGGGCGCCGATCTGAAGCGGGATCAGATAGTTCCCGAATGCGCCGGTGAACAGCGCAGTCAGTACGAAGATCGCCATGATCGTGCCGTGCATGGTCTGCAGCGCCAGATAGAACTCCGGACTCATAACCCCGCCCGCCATGCCGACAGGAAAGATTGTTTCCAGCATGGGCCACATCCGCGAAGGCCATCCCAGTTGCAGCCGCATCAAAATCGACAAAAGGCCGCCGAATATCGCCATCGCAAAGGCGGTAAAGAAGTACTGCAGGCCAACGATCTTGTGATCCGTGCTGAAAACGTATTTTCGAATGAAGCCCGCTTTGTGCTCAGATCCGGTTTCCACCAGGTACATCGATCAATCCCCTCCTTCGCGCAACTCCGTGAGCCACTTCTCAAACTCCGCTTGCGGCTGGACTGTCAGGAAAGCCCGCATTCTGTAATGACCCAGCCCGCAAAGCTGGGCGCAGGCGATTTCGTACACCCCGGCCTTCGCAGGCTGGAACCAGACTTCAATTCGCATTCCCGGCACGACGTCCTGCTTTACGCGGAGGTTGGGCAGAAAGAAACTGTGGATCACATCCTTCGCCCGCAGTTGCAGGCGAACGGGCTTGTCCACGACCAGATGCAGCAGGTTCGTCGACAGGACGTCGTCCTTGCCGGCAGGATCCTGCGGGTCGAGTCCAAGCGGATTCGTAGCGGAGACCAGGCGAGGCTCGGTGCGGCCAAAACTTTTGTCCTGTCCCGGATAGCGAAAGTGCCACATGAACTGCTCGCCCGTAACCTCGATGATCTCCGCCCCGGGCGGCGCCGCGCCCCACGCCTTGAACCATTCGCTTTCGCCCATCGCAAAGATCGCGATGTCCACGCCGAAGATGATCACCGCAGCGATGACCGCAAAGCGTTTTTCGAGTCCGGGCCGAACCCAGCACTGGGCGGGGCGCCCTTGTTGCTCCCTGTAACGTACGGAGAAGTACGCCAGCAGCAATTGCAGGCCAATGAATAGAACGCCTGTGATCACCAGCGTAGCCAGGAATACACGGTCGATGTCCACGCCGTGCACGGAGGCCAGCGAAGGCAGCCACCACTGTCTCTGCAGGAAAAGGCCGGCGGAAAACACGACAAGGAGAACGAGGAACGCCGCAAGCATCGGTCCCTGAACCGAATGACTGTGTGTTTGAGATTTCATATTCATACGCAAAAATTTCCGGACCGCTTAATGCATGCGTCTTTCCAAGACGCAAGTGACTGCAAGCAGGAGCGATTCGGGTCTTCAATCAATGGGAGGGCATGACACATCGGCGGTAACGGAGACTTCATTCGGGTTCAGCAGCGACAATCTGTCGCGGAGAAAGCAGTGAGGCTGGTGGCGCCTGCCACCAGCCTGGATCAGCAGAGTTCCTGCACATGAGATCCGCTACTGCGCTGTCCGGGGAGTGCGCGGCGGGGGAGGAACTCCGTCGGAGTTGGCCTGCATTGTTCGACCGTCAGCCAAAGTCACTGTCCTTGTGGCGGCGAATGGTTTTCCATCTCTCGCCAGGAATCCATCCACGGTAATGCGGTCTCCCACCTTTATCGAATCGCGCGTCCAGCCCTCGGACGCCAGCGCCGTCGGACTCGCCGACAGCACACCCCACGGCGTGACTTTCCCGGCTCCGTCTTTGACATCGATGAAGAAGTTGATGTGCGGATTCGACCACTCGATTTTGGTGACCACTCCAGTCACAGTGACCGGCTTCCTCATGTCGAATTCCTTCATGAATGAATGATGGGCAAATACTGGAGCCGCGGCTAAAAGCAGGCCGAGGCCGAGAACCAAGTAACCAAATACGCTGGGTCGCATTTCACTACCTCCGTTTTCAACTATTGAAAGCCCCTTGAGTTCCATACGAATCCGACAGTGCAATAGTGGTACCTCGCCGCCGGTGTTGTAGTTACAGCGGTTTGCGGGAGAGCCTTTGGTCAGAATGGCCGATTGGTCAAGAGGTGTCCGCGAAGGCATGTCGTTTTGTCTGGTTTATGCCAACGATGCGGGTGCGGTCTGGACATGTTGTCGAACAGAACGAGAAGTTGAGAATATTTGGCGGATGCCAGGGACAGATAAGTCATTCAGAGTTCGTTGCCCCGCGGGAAATAACGTGGCAAGAAAAATGCTAAAGGACATCAAAGCGTGCAGACACGCCATATAGGAGGAGTAATGAATCTTAATGCAAACGCAGTCCTATTAATTGCGAAGACAGACAATCTGGTGGAGCAGTTGCAGCGGGCAGAAGCGGCACGAACACGATCCATTATTTTGAGCATGCTGGTTGGCTCGATTTTCGGTTGGGCAATCGGTGTGGGACAGCTCCTCATAATCGGTTCCTGGGATCTGTTCATGTGGGCCTGGATGCCGTTGATCCCGTTCTATAGCGCGCTGGGCTGGGCGCTGTTCGGAATGATCATGAGTGGCAGCGGCGTTTTCTCTCACTCGAAGCCCGCTGGACAGACCGTAACGGAGAAGGGCTACCCGCAGAGGGATGTGGCTTAGCTTACCCGGGGGGGGAGAGAATGCGGATTGCGGGCCTGATTTTATTGGGTAGCCTTGCCGTCGTGCAGCAACAGGCCGCGTACAAACCCGTCGCTACGAACGGTCAACTCATGACGGCGTTCATCATTCCTTCTTCGGACGCCATCTTCGACGTCGACATCGATCCCCCCAAAGACGACGCGGCATGGACCCGGCTTGAAAACCACGCCCTCATTCTGGCGGAGTCGGGAAACCTGCTGATGATGGAAGGCCGCGCCGTCGCCGAAAACATATGGATGGAGGAATCGCGCGCGCTCGTGGACGCGAGTGAAGCCGCCCTCAAAGCCGCGCAAGCCAAAGACGTGAAGGGCATGTTGGTGGCTGGAGAAGACATTCTCATCACGTGCGCCCGCTGCCACTATCAGTACATTAGATAGCGATCTGATTCGTAATCCAACGTGCTTGAATCCGGATTCTCAATCTCAATGGGCAGATCCAATGGAAGGCTTCGGCAAATGCAGCCACCACGGGTAAACTGAGAACCGCAACCCCGCCCGGCAACCCCGCCCGGTTGTGTTGTTAGCACATGCAGATGTCCGGTTTTATTAGCACATCATCTGTCCGGTTGTTGTTTCAAGTAAAGTCACCGCCGCAAGCACGACTGAGCCACAAAGTTTCATCGTGGCGAAGGGCGTGCCGCAGAGGTCTCCCTGTTCGAGAAAGAATCGGCCCCCTTTCTTTTGGCCGATTCTTTCTTCCTCTTGGTCGTCGATCGAATTTTTAAAGACTCGCACAAAGGCTGCCCATCAGGCTGATACCGCCCAATGACGTGGGGCCCATAGTGAATGGTCAGTGAGGCATCGAGCTGTTCCACGACGAGCACTCTGCACCCGGCCAGAGTCGAGCGCCACGGTGTGGGTTGAATCTGCAACAGGAGGTTCGCCAGACGGACCGTGTTGTCGGCATTCACCACACGCTCATGATGGATGGAGAAGATGCGATCCAGATTCAGAACACCAGCGGGAACAAACGCCGTTCCTTGCTGAGCTGCAGGCGTGGTGAAGCTGGCGTTGAACTGCTGAATATAGACGTTGCGTAAGAAGGCATTGGCCGCGTCGGGAGTCGTAATCTGGCGAGTGCGCAGTTCCTGGGGAAGACGTCCTTGCCAGGTTCTGAAATTCCGCTCTCCTCGGCCTCGAGCTTGCGGGGAATAGGCCGGAATCATTTGAATTCCCAATTCCTTCATGGCTCGGCCCACTTGTGTCTTTGCACGAGGATCGACTGTCTGTTGGCCCTTAGGCGTCAGGAAGAAGTGACTGGCTCGGTCACTGTAGAGAGCACAGAACAAGCCCCGTCGCTCGACAACATCGCGGAGAGCGGCCAAAACGGTTCGCGTCGATTCATCTTCTACCAATTGCGCGTAATAGACCTCGCTGGTCGCGTCGTCGAGAACCACCAGCAAGTCATACCAGCGGTCGTCCTGGAACCATTGATGATGGCTTCCATCGATGTGCAGCAGCATCCCGGGCAGCGGCCGCCGTGGCCGTTTTCTTCGGTGCACTCGTCGATCGCGGGTCTTGGCTACCAGCCCCGCCGCCTGTAATGCCCGTTTCACCCACGTATAGCTGAGGCCAATTCCATGCTCGCTGCTCAGTTTCTCGTGAAAGTGGCGAACGCTGAAGTCGAAGTATTGATCTCGGTACAATCCCAAAATATTCTCGATCGTTTCTACCGCGACTTTCTTCTCACTCGCACGCCCATATCGCTGATCCAGCACATACCCATATTTCTCATGCCGATGCTTCCATCGACGCATTGTCCGGTCTGTCACCCCCATGATCTCGGCTGCTTGCATCCAGCTGATCTTCTTTGCCATCGCCCGCATAAACACTTCCTGCACTTTCATTGCTCGCTCCATTGCGATCGCCGGATATTGCCTCATCCCTGCCTCCTTGGGATTGAAGCTTCCTCCCTCGATTCGCGAAAGCGGACAATTGATGTGCTAATACCACCGGACAATTGATGTGCTAACTACAGTTTCCAGTCTTCTGCTTGTCACGCCGTCGTATTTCTCCTATCCTCTCCAACCATATGTTAATGCTCAATCGAGTTGCTCTTCCGGTGCTTGCGGTTCTCCTGTGCGCACTGTCCGCGGACGCTGCCAGCGTGGGTGGCGTTGTGTCCGATCCGAGTGGCGCAGTTCTGCCGGGCGCCCGAGTCGTCATGAGAGGCGTGGCAACCGGTCAGGAGTCTGTGGTCGAGACCGGCGCAGACGGGCGGTTTCAGTTCGACGTGCCCACGGCGGGCGCTTATCTTCTGATCTTCACCCGGCCCGGGTTCTCGGAGGCCGCGCGGACGGTGATCCTCAATTCACCGCAGGAGACGATAGATCTGCCGATACAGCTCGATCTCGGAAGGGTCACCGCCGAATTGAGCGTGACGGCGGCTCGCGCCGAGCGCGAGAATCGCCAGATCCCGCTTCACGTCGACAGCATTTCCAGCGCAGCCGTCGAACAGAGCAACGCCCTCTCCACAGGCGACGCCCTTTCCGTGACCGCCAACATCACGCCGGTAGGCAGTGGGCCTTTCGGAGTGCGCCCGCGGTTGCGAGGCCTCGACTCCACACGGCTGCTCGTGCTCGTGGACGGCGAACGCCTGAATACCGCGCGGCAGGCCACCGACCGCACGGGCGCCGAAGTCGGGCTCATCTCTCCCGACGCCATCAACCGGATGGAAGTTGTCAACGGCGCCGGGACAACTCTCTATGGTTCAGACGCCCTGGCGGGAACGATCAACATCATCACGAATGAACCCACGTTCTCCGACCGCACCGAATGGATCTACGGCTTCAACGGCTTTCTCAGTTCCAACGAAAATGGCGCTCGGGGAACGGCGACGATCGGGGTCACCGCTCCGCGCTATGCCGTGCGCGTGCAGACGGGCCTGGAGTCCTACAACAACTACAAAGCCGGCGAATTTGCGGTGGAAGACACGCGGCCGTTTTTCGCATCCGGAGCGCTCGACCGGGGCGACACCATCGACGACAACTTCGGTTTCAACTTCAACGCATTTCCCGATCCGTTCAATGAGCCGTTCGTTCGCACGAATGCGGAGATTCTGAACTCGTCGGCCCGTGGGCGATTCCTGAACGTGTCGGGCCTTGTGAAGCTCGGCGAGGACCGCACGTTGCGCATCCGTTATCAGCGCCGCCGGATGGACGACGTCGGATTTCCGGATTTCGCGCAACCCTACTTTTTCAACGCGACATCCTTGCCTTACAGCAATCTGGACCGCGTGTCCGCGCGCTACGAGGCGCGGGCCGTCACGCCGTGGCTGGCAAACCTCTCGCTCACGGCTCATTACCAGCGAACGGGCCGAATGCTTCAGAATCTGCTGCCCGTCCAGTTTCCTGCGCCAACGCCCACCGCGTTTTTTCCGATCGCGGTCATGCGCCTGAATGTCCTCTCGGAGACGGAGCAGCGCGTCTGGACGCCGGGTATCGATTTCCAGGCCGTGCTTGTCCCGGCTTCGAACCATGTGCTCAGCACCGGCCTGACGTTTTATCGCGACCGGTCGAGCGACCGGCGCACCACCACAACCACCACGTCGATGATCGGCCAGGTGACTCTGGGCCAGCGCGGTCCGGCCCCCGTCGTATTTCCGTTTCCCGTGCAACTGGGCCGGCCTTCCGTGGCGCACCCAGTCCGCGTGCCGGACGCCAGCCTTAGAGATGTCGCCGTGTTCGCTCAGCACGAATGGCGGCTCCAGCCCAGGGTTTCGCTTGTGACCGGCCTGCGCGGGGATTTCTACAACGTGACGAGCAAACCCACGCCGGGTTATGACGTTTCATCCGTCGTGGCAGGTGCGGTGCCGGCCATCGATCCATCCACGCTCCCCGATCCGAAAGGGGCGACCTACGCTCGAAAGGCCCTCACCGGCGACATCGGACTGGTCGCCAACACCGAAGGCCGTATCAGCCCGTTCGTGCGGCTCGGCCGCAGCTATCGTCATCCCAACCTTGAAGAAATGTTTTTTGCGGGACCGGCAACGGCCGGAACGATTGCGCCCAATATCAAGGTCAAGCCGGAGCAGGGGAATAACTTCGACGCCGGCGTCAAGTTCGGTTTCTCGCGCGTGTCGGGTGGAACGTATGTGTTCGTGAACCAGTACAAGGATTTTGTCGTGCAGGACCTGACCACGGCAACCACGCCGGCCGGCCCGCTCGTGCAGACCACCAACTATGCCGATGTGCGCATCCACGGGCTGGAAGTCTCGGCGGCCTCGCCGATTTCTTTTGCTCGTGGAGTGCTGACGCTGAGCACTTCGGCGGCGTTCATGCGCGGGACCATCACTCGCGGCATAAACCCTCTCGACAAAAAACCGCTCGACGGAAAACCCGCCGACAACATCACGCCTATTAAGGGGCTTGCGGACATCCGGTTCACGGAGCCTCGCGGCCGCTGGTGGGCCGAGTACGGCGTGCGCGCGCAGGCCAGGGTGGAACGTGTTACACCCACGCTGCTGGCGTCGCCGTTCCGCGTCGCGCAGGACCTGCTCTCGCTTGATGGATTCACGGTCCAGCGGGTGGGTTGGGGCGTGAACCTCGACCGCGGCCGCGAGCGGCTGGGTCTGACATTCGCGATCGAAAACCTCGCGAACGTCTACTATCGCGAACAATTCCAGTTCGCGCCCTCACGAGGCCGCAGCTTCACCGCCGGCCTGAGCATCGGGGCCTTCTAGCCTATCGTTGCCGGGTAATCCTGAAGTTGCTTCTGGTGGTTCCCTGAGTCCACGTGCCAACGAGCGAGCGGTTGCCCCATCCCAGGTTTTCGAATTTACCGTCGATGACGACCGGCACTCCCCTGGAGGATGTTCCCTCGAGATGAACGGTCCACTTGTCGGGATCGAGTGATCCGTTCCGGAGGACAACTTCATCCGCGCCGGGGTTGATCGTTCCCGAAATCATATTGCCGTCCCAGTCCAGCATCATCAGGACCTCATTGTTTCTCCCCCAGGTTCCCATCCATGTGCCTTTCGCCGGGTGGCCCTGTCCCATATCCGCGCCGACATTGCCGGTGCCGCCGCCCATCTTGTTCGCGATCATCCAGTTTTCCTGCCAGCGGTTATTCTCCTGGCAGATGTACTCTTTGATTTGCTTGTCGGGAACCCACGGGATATCCCAATCGATCGTCCATGGTTTCGTGTATGCGCCTGGATCGTCGATGGTGGCCTCGTAGTGCAAGGTCAAAAGGCTCGGCCGTGTGAACTTTTCAATGAGGTGCATCTTGCTCGTATGCGGATCGCCAAGGGAGTCGACCCAGGTTCCTTCATTGAAGCCGACGGTATCGACAACGAGAGTGTCTCCCTCCCAACGGCCAATCGAGTGTCCCAGCCAGGTGGGGAATTGAGCGAGCTCTTCAGCGGGAGGATGGGGCCGGCCATCCATATATATGATGCGCCAGACGTGCGATCCGCCTTCAAAGATGAAAATGAATCGGTCTGGAAGCTGAATCATCTCCATTGAGAAGAACGTGGTCATCAGCCGGGGCCCGCCCGGCGGAAGGCAGAACCCCTCCGGATCGTCTGCCTGCAGGGTGACGTGTTCGCGGTAGTTGCGCAGCGCCCTGGCCCAGGGCTGATAAGGAATGCCGTCCTGGCCATCAGAAAGAACGCGCTCGTAAGAAGGAATCTGTCTCGGGACCCAGTTGCCTCTTCCCGATTCCGTTCTGCCGAAGTTCGGATAACCATCGACAGTTCGAGGCGTCGGTGGCGAAGGAAGATTTGAACGATAGCGATTCCTGTCGGTCCTGGAGAAGATGAAGCCGCCCTCGATTTGCTCTTCCTGTGCGAACAGAGGAACCGCCAACAGGAATAACAAGACCGGTACAAGCGCGCCTTTACTCAGAAACCTGACAATCCCTGGCTCTTTCATTATTGGTACTCCTTACTTGTAGTGGTCTGTCCCCGAATTAGACCCCTGACAGTTTATCCTATCGCTCTCGGTGCCGTATCCGCCGAACCGCTCGGGGCCCGGGTATGCATACTCCATGCTAGAATGCATACCAATGAAGAATCGAGTCACCCTGACTATGGATCCTGAGATCGCAAAGAAAGCAAAGCAGATTGCGCATGCCAGGCAGACGAGCGTGTCGGCTTTGATCGAAGACCTCCTGCGGGCGGCTTCAATTTCCCCGACAAAAAAACAGGCGTCCTTCGCGGACAAATGGACTGGAAAGCTTCGCCTGAGGACGCCCACCAGGCCGGATCTGCGATTTGAAGCGCTGAAGAAGCGCTATGGCCTGGACTGACCGATGAGAGTTCTCCTCGACACGGATGTGCTTCTGGACGTGGCCCTGAAGAGAAACAAATTCCTCCTTGCGAGTCAGGAGGTGCTGCGCTGGGCAGAGGGCGAACCAGGGCAGGCATCTGTGGCATGGCATACGCTTTCGAATATTGCGTACCTGACGGTCTCGCATCGGGAATTCATTCGGCAATTGCTGAAATTTGTGGAAGTGGCCGATGTCGGAACAAAGGAAGCCCGGCAAGCGGTGGACCTTCCCATGAGTGATTTCGAAGATGCCTTGCAGGCTGCCGCCGCACTTGCGTTCGGAGCGAGCTTTGTCGTAACCCGAAACGTTGACGACTACCGTAAGTCGCCCGTTCCCGCAATTTCGCCACCCGATTTTCTCGCCAGATTGAACAAGTCACAATAAGAGCGTCAGTTCACTTGTGGGCGCAGGGCTTCAGCCCCGTGCCTCCAGATACGCGGCAGTCGACATTCCATTCCGGGCACTCTAGAATCGCCGCATGCCCTCCACCGCCGAGCCCTTCATCCGTGCGCGCAATCTGACCAAGAGGTTCGCGAACTTCACGGCAGTGGATTCGGTGAGCTTCGATGTCCAGCCCGGCGAGGCGTTCGGTTTTCTCGGTCCAAACGGCGCCGGCAAGACTTCCACGATGCGGATGATCGGCTGCGCATCGCCCGTTACGGAGGGCGAGCTGCATGTCATTGGAATGAATCCCCGCACGGAGGCCAGCCGGATCAAGGCGCGCCTGGGCGTCGTACCTCAGCAGGACAACCTCGACGCCGAGATCACTGTCCGGGAAAACCTGTTAATGTACGCACGTTACTTCGACATTCCAGGCCCCATCGCCCGCAGGCGTGCCGACGAGTTGCTCGAGTTTGTGCAACTCTCCGAGCGCGCAAACGCCGAGGTCGAATCCCTTTCAGGCGGCATGAAGCGCCGACTGACCATTGCGCGCGCCCTGATCAACGAACCGGAAGTCATCCTCCTGGACGAGCCGACCACGGGGCTCGATCCGCAGGCCCGCCACGTCATCTGGGAGCGCCTTTACCGGCTCAAGCGCCGTGGCGCCACGCTGCTGCTGACGACACACTACATGGACGAGGCCGAACAGCTTTGCGACCGGCTGGTCGTAATGGACAAAGCGAAGATCGTGGCTGAAGGATCGCCGCGGCAACTGATCGAACAATACTCGACACGTGAAGTACTGGAACTGCGATTCAGCGATGAGGTCCGGGCCCAGCTCGACGGCCGGCTCAGCGGCCTGGCCGATCGAATCGAAATGCTGCCCGACCGGACCCTGCTTTACACCGGCGATGGCGAGCGCACTCTCGAACAGGTCCACACTCGCAATATTCCGCTGGAGAGCGCGCTCGTGCGGCGCTCGACACTCGAAGACGTTTTCCTGCGGCTCACCGGCCGCACTCTTGTCGAATGATCGGCGCAATTCGCATGGTGCAACGCAATGCGCTCGTCTACCGGCGCGCGTGGCGCGGCTCGGTCTTCTTCAGCTTTCTTCAGCCCACGCTGTTTCTCATTGCCATGGGCGTTGGCGTTGGACGACTGGTCAACCGCGGCGACGCCTCGCTGCCGGCAGGCGTTGACTTCCTCGACTTCCTTGCTCCGGGACTCCTGGCAGCAGCGTGCATGCAGACCGCCAGCTTCGAATCCAGTTGGCCGATTTCCGGGAAAATGACCTGGCAGAGGACGTATGAAGCAATCACTGCCACACCGATGCGGATTCGAGACCTCGTCTTCGGCGAACTGGCCTGGATGGCCGTGCGGCTCTCGACGGTCGCGATCGCATTTACGGCGATAATTACGTTGTTCGGGGTGCCTCGGTCTCCACTCGTAATCCTCGCCGTACCGGCGGCCGTGCTCACGGGCCTCGCATTCAGCGCGCCGATCATTGCTTATGCGGCAACGCGGAAGAGAGACCACTTCAATGGCCTGTTCCGTTTCATCATTACGCCGCTCTTCCTGTTCTCAGGCGTATTCTTCCCGATCGCGCGGCTGCCGGAACCGTTGCAGACCGTTGCCTGGTTCACGCCGCTGTTCCATGGTGTGGAGCTTGTGCGGGGCCTGACGCTGAACACTCTCGAGTCACCGGCCTGGCTCATTCATGCCGCGTACCTGGTGAGCCTGACGGTCATCGGTATTGGCGCCTCGCTGTGGGCCTTCAGGCGGAGATTGCACGCATGAGCGCGATCCCTTCACTGCGGCGATCGAGCCGAATGGTTCAGCGCAATCTGATCGTCTACAAACACACCTGGAGGGTCATCTTCACCGGTTTCTTCGAGCCGCTGTTCTACCTGCTGGGAATCGGTTTCGGGCTTGGAGGAATGGTTGGCGACGTCGGTGGAATACCCTACAGCGCCTTCGTCGCCCCAGGTCTACTGGCGACGAGCTGCATGAATGGGGCCATAACGGACGGGTTCTTCAATATCTGGTTCAAGCTGCATCACCAGAAAACCTACGACGGGATACTGGCCACGCCGATGCGCGTTCCGGACATCGGGTTTGGAGAGATGCTGTGGGCGATGGGGCGCGGCTCGATCTACGCCGCCGCTTTCATTTCCGTCGTACTGCTGATGGGAGAAACAGCGGGGCCGCGGATGATCCTGTCCCGATGGGCGATTCTGGCGCTGCCTGGCGCGGTGTTCGCGTGCGCGGTTTTCTCCGCCATGGGACTCTGCGCCACCACCTTCGTACGGAAGGTCCATGACTTCGATATCGCAATGGGATTGGTCGTGATGCCGATGTTCCTGTTCAGCGGAACTTTCTTCCCGATCACTCAGTTCCCGAAACCCGCGCAATGGCTGATACAGGTCTTGCCTCTCCATCATGGAGTCGAGATGCTCCGTCAATTGACGACCGGTGCGGTTGACGTGGGAATCTTAGTCCACATCGCCTACCTGGCGCTGATCGGCGCTGTTGCTTTCGTCGTCGCCATGCAACGCATGGAACGCTCCCTGATCAAATAGGGGCGTCTAAACCTTCATCCGGCCCTTCGGGCCACCTTCTCCCCGGGGGAGAAGGACACACTTGGAGGAGTTTGTCCCTCTCCCTCTGGGAGACGGTGCCGCGAAGCGGCGGGTGAGGGCTGTTGGGCCGGAGGCGGCACGGACAGAACCTGCTTGACACTGTCGGCGATGACTCCGGATACTCTTGAAGTACAAAGTTGTACGAATGACGATGACGTCTTGGGAAGCGCTGGATTGCAGCGGGTTTCCGAGGCGTTTTTTTTTCGGTGAAACAACTGAGAGGATCGCGTGCCTTTCGATTCGTATCGTACCGGCGGCTTCTACGACGAGATGTTCAACGCGGATGGCACCGTGCGGCCGGAGGCGCGCCTCCTGGCGGAAACTCTCGATTCGCTCGAACCGGGAGAAGTTCAGCGATGCCAGCACGCCGCGGAGCGGCTGTTGCTGGAGATGGGCATCACGTTCAATGTTTACGGCGATTCCGCCGGGGCCGAGCGGATCTTCCCGTTCGACCTGATTCCCCGCATTGTCGGCGCCAAAGAGTGGGACTGGATCGAGCGCGGACTGCGCCAGCGCATCCTCGGCCTCAATGAATTCATCAACGACATTTACCACGACCAGCGGATCATCAAGGACAAGGTCATTCCCGAAGAAGTCATTCGCACCGCGGCCTACTACAGGCCGCAGTGCCATGGCATCAACCCGCCGCAGGGCGTCTGGTGTCACATCACGGGCACGGACCTGGTCCGCCATGAGGATGGCCGGATCTATGTTCTCGAGGACAATCTGCGAGTGCCCTCGGGCGTGTCGTACGTGCTGGAGAACCGGGATCTGATGAAGCGGACTTTCCCCCGGATCTTCGAGGGATTGCGTATCCGTCCCGTGGATAACTATCCGAGCCGGCTGCTGGAGACTCTCGAAGCGATGGCGTTGCCGGAAGCCGGTGAGAAGCCGACCGTGGTCTTGCTGACGCCGGGAATGTACAACTCGGCGTACTTCGAGCACAGCTTTCTTGCGCAGCAGATGGGTATTCAGCTTGTCGAGGGCCGCGATCTCGTTGTTCAGGACAAGACGGTGTGGATGCGCACAACGCAGGGGCTCCGGAAGGTCGACGTGATTTACCGCCGTCTCGACGATGACTTCCTGGATCCGCAGGTGTTTCGCAAGGACTCGCTTCTCGGCGTGCCGGGGCTGATGGAGGCCTACCGCGCAGGCACTGTCGCGCTTGCGAATGCCCCGGGCAACGGCGTGGCCGACGACAAGGTGGTCTACGCCTACGTTCCGGAAATGATCAAGTACTACCTGGGCGAAGACGCGATCCTGCCCAACGTTCCAACGTTCCTCTGCTGGAGGGACAAGGATCGCAAGCATGTCCTGGAAAACATCGGGAACCTTGTGATCAAGGCGGCCAACGAGGCGGGCGGTTACGGCATGCTGATCGGTCCGCATTCCACCGCCGAACAGCGCGAAGACTTCGCCGCCCGGATCAAGGCGAATCCGCGAAACTACATTGCGCAGCCCACGCTGGCGTTGTCGCGAGTCCCCACGCTTATCGGCGACCGGCTTGAAGGCCGGCACGTGGATTTGCGGCCGTATATTCTCTATGGAAAGGATATCCATGTTCTGCCCGGAGGACTGACCCGCGTGGCATTGCGCCAGGATTCGCTGGTAGTGAATTCATCGCAGGGCGGCGGCAGCAAGGACACATGGGTTCTTGCCGGTGGACGGAAAGGAGCTTCGCATTGACCAGTGAAACCCCTCCTCTTCTCAGCCGGGTCGCGGATTCCGTCTACTGGATGGCGCGCTACATCGAGCGGGCCGAAAACGTCGCCCGCTTCATTGGCGTCAACCTGCACCTTCAACTCGACCTCCCGCTCGAACCCGCATACCAGTGGCAACCGCTGATCGACACCAGCGGAGACGCCGAGCGTTTCCTCGAACAGTATGGAGAAGCCACCGAGGGTAATGTGATCCAGTTCCTGGCCTTCGACGACAGAAATTCAAACTCCATCTATTCCTGTCTCCGGGCTGCCCGCGAGAACGCGCGTTCCATTCGCGAGACGATTTCGTCGGAAATGTGGGAGCAGGTCAACAGCATGTACCTCCAGTTCCAGGACCGGCGCGCCGCGCGGCAGCACGAGTCGCTTCCCGAAATCCTGCGCGGCACCCGCCTGGCATGCCATATGTTCCAGGGCATCACGGACGGCACGATGAGTTACAACGAGGCGTGGCACTTCCTGCGCCTCGGCAGAATGATCGAGCGCGCCGACAAGACGTCGCGGATTCTCGACGTGAAGTATTTCATTCTCCTCCCGACCACGACGGGAGTCGGAACCCCCTACGACGATATTCACTGGGCGGCCGTGCTGAAGTCCGTCAGCGGTTTTGAAATGTATCGCAAGCGGTTTGGCCGGATTTCCCCGCGCAACATTGTGGACTTCCTGCTGATGAACCGGGAGTTTCCCCGCGCGATCCGGCACTGTGTCCAATCGGCGCAGGAATCCCTGCATGCCATTACGGGCGTGTCCGCCTCGTCGTCAGAATACGAATCCCAGAAACTCATGAAGGTACTGGGCGCCGAACTCCAGTCCGCGAGCGTGCCACGCATCATTCAGAGCGGCCTGCACGAGTACCTGGATGCACTGCAGACGAAAATGAATGCCGTTGGTGAAAGCCTGTTGCAGGACTTCTTCATTTTGGGTCCTGTCGAACGCTCAGTGGGCGCCGGGGGAGCGCAGCACTGATGGGCATTCGCGTCGCACTTCATCACGTGACCCGGTACAAATATGACAGGGAGATCTTGCTTTCTCCGCAGATCGTCCGGCTGCGGCCCGCGCCGCAGAGCCGCACGCCGGTCCTGAGCTATTCGCTCCGCGTCGAGCCGCAGGAGCACTTCATCAACTGGCAGCAGGATCCGCACGGCAATTTCCTGGCGCGATTCGTTTTTCCAAAACCCACCAGGCAGTTCGTACTCGAGGTAAGCCTGGTCGCCGATTTCACGGTCATCAACCCGTTCGATTTCTTTCTCGAGCCGTACGGCGAAAAATACCCGTTTCGCTACGACCCCCTGGAAGAACATGAACTGATGGCGTTCCTGGAGCCGGGGCCCGGAGGTCCGGCGTTCGAGAAATTCCTGGCGTCCATCGACCGCAGCGAAGTGAGGACGATCGATTTCCTTGTCAGCCTGAATCAGCGGCTGCAGCGCGGGATCCGCTACATGATCCGCATGGAGCCTGGCGTTCAGACTCTTGAAGAGACATTGACGCTGGGCTCAGGTTCGTGCCGGGATTCCGCTTGGCTGCTTGTGCACTTGTTGCGGCGTCTGGGCCTCGCCGCGCGATTCGTCTCCGGTTACCTCATCCAGCTCAAGCCGGACGTGAAGTCTCTCGATGGGCCGCCCGGTCCCGAGAACGATTTCACGGACCTTCATGCCTGGGCGGAAGTCTACCTTCCGGGCGCGGGCTGGATCGGACTGGACCCGACCTCGGGCCTGCTCGCAGGAGAAGGGCACATCCCTTTGGCCGCGACGCCCGACCCCGCATCCGCAGCCCCGGTATCCGGCCTTGTGAGCCCGTGCGAGGTGGAATTCGAGCACGAGATAAAGGTGACGCGGCTCCACGAGGATCCGCGCGTGACCAAACCGTATACCGAGGAGCAATGGGAACGTCTCGTCGCTCTCGGTGACCGCGTCGACGAAGAGCTAGCGGCCGGTGATGTTCGCCTGACGATGGGAGGGGAGCCGACGTTTGTCTCCATCGACGATATGGAGGGCGAGGAATGGAATACGGCTGCGCTCGGTCCCGCCAAGCTCGGCCTCGCCGCCGAACTGCTCCACCGCCTTCGCGATAAATTCGCGCCGGGCGGCCTGCTGCAGTTCGGGCAGGGCAAGTGGTGTCCCGGCGAATCGCTCCCCCGATGGGCATTCTCCTGTTACTGGCGTACCGACGGAGCACCCCTGTGGCATGACCCCAAATGGGCTGCAGATCCGTCGCGCAGCTACGGATTCGGCCAGGCCGATGCGCGGCGTTTTGCCGAAGAGATCGCCCTGCGGTTCGCTATCCATCCGGAGTTCGTGATGACCGCGTACGAAGACCCAATGGCGTACGTTCTCAAGGAACGCCAGCTTCCGATTAACGTGGATCCACGCGACAACAAGCTCGAAAGTCCGGAAGACCGCGAGCGCCTGCGCCGCGTATTCAGCCGCGGCCTGGGGGAGCCGGTCGGTTTTGTTTTGCCGATTCAGCGCCTCCCCGGCAAGAGCGGCCCGGAATGGCAAACCGGACTGTGGATGCTGCGGTCGAGGCATCTGTTCCTCCTTCCCGGCGATTCCCCGGTTGGCTTGCGGCTTCCGCTGCAAAGTCTCCCGTGGGAGCCCGCCGATCAGGTCCGGCGGGTGTGGGCCATCGATCCCATGGCGCCGGTCGAACCTTTGCCGATAACGCTGAGACAAAGAAAATTGCAGGCCCCGCCCACTTCGCCGCCTGAGCATCCGGCGGGAGCCAGGATGGTGCGAACCGCGCTGGTTATCGAACCGAGGGATGGCCGGCTTTGTGTGTTCCTGCCTCCGGTAAGCTCGGCCGAGGATTTCTGCGAACTCATCGCGGCGATCGAGGACACGGCGGCGAACCTGAAAATGCCGGTCGTCATTGAAGGATACGCGCCGCCGTTCGATTCACGGTTGCGCGAGATCAAGGTGACGCCCGATCCCGGCGTTATCGAGGTGAATGTCCATCCCGCGTCGAGCTGGCGTGAGCTCGAGGAAAACACGACCACGCTTTACGAACAGGCCCGCCTGAG
>CAMBFR010000039.1 GCA_945865815.1 Candidatus Sulfopaludibacter sp. SbA3 | reverse complement strand
GGGTGGTACGGAACGGCGCGAAGCGACCTTATCAATTTCGGTGCGCTTCGCGACTATCTATAAGGTGGCTTCGCATCATGTACACCACCCCGCCGTTCGCTGAAAAACGCGCGAACGGCGCCCCTCCTAATCCAGGAGGGGACTTTATTCGCTCATGATGAATATCAGGGGCCGCACGTCATCCTCAGGCGTCAACTCCCAATACTTCAGCAGGATCGTATAGACAAGAAGTCCGGTCTCACCTTCCCCCAGAAAAATAAAGCGGAAGGATTGCGTCATAAGGTTCTGCCGCGTCAGTCCCAGGAAAATGCTGACAGGATCGATCAGTTCGCTGACATAAGCAATGGTATTGGCGATCGCGATCGCGCCCGAAACCTCGACCACAAAGTCTTCGCCCTCCTGCGTCACGCTGATTTGAATAGGCGAAAGGAACTCGCTGCGGTTGTCGAGCAGTTTCACGTGAATGAAGGCCAGCGCACCACGGGTTGCGTAGTGCTTTCTTACTTCGGCCGCCTTTTGGGCACGGGCCTCCGGAGTGTTCGTACGCAGGGTCACGAGATTCACTTTTTTACCCACGATACGCTGCCACACTCTTTCGCTGTCGCCGTTCACGAAAGTGACTTCGGAAACTCGCAGCTCGGTGGCGCGCCAGTACCGGCTGATCGCGCTAACGACAACCACGCAGGCGATAAAGATGCTGGCAATGATGACGCCATCCGGTCTTTCGATGATGTTATCGACGAGCGCAAAGGCAAAAACAGCGCTGACAATCCAGAAATACACGCTGAGTATTGCTCCATTGCGCCGAGCCGCCCCGGTTCTTTCGCGCCACAGCGCCAGCGCCACCGCGACTGCGGCAGAGAGCATCAGCACCAGCACGCCCGTGGCGTAAGCCCCGGCCTGCGACTCGACATCGGCTTCGAAAACCACGGTCACAACGATTGAGATGACGAACAGAACCAGGACGAGCGGCCGCCGGTACGCGACCCACCGGGGCGCCATTCCGAAACGCGGCAGATACCGGGGAATCAGGTTGATCAGCCCTGCCATTGCGGATGCGCCCGCGAACCAGAGAATCAATATGGTCGAGATATCGTAGACCGTGCCGAAAACGCCGCCCAGATAGAGGTGGGCGAGATACGCGATCGCGCGGCCGCCGGCTTCTCCGCCGGTCCGAAATGCCTCCTCGGGAATCAGCAGTGTGGTGATGAAGCTCGACAACACCAGCATGACGCTCATAATCACCGCCGCAGCCGTGAGCAGCAGGCGGGTTGCGCGGACGCGCTCCGGAGTTCCCTTTCCCGAGACCAGCGGCATGACGGAGACGCCGGTTTCAAAACCACTCATGCCGAGCGCCAGTTTGGGAAATATGATTCCGGATGCGATGAAAATCATCGTCCAGTCTCCATGCGCCATCAGGTCCAGGCGCCAGCCGGCCAGCAGTTCGGGACGGCGGCCTATCTCGGCGAAACCGCGCAGCAGAACCACCAGGTTCAGCAGCAGGTATGGAACAGCCACTGCCGCGGCCAGCCCGATGGCTTCGACAAAACCCTTGAGAAAGACGATGGTGAGCAACGCCAGAAGACCCACGGTGAGCAAGACGCGCGCTTCTCCGAGAAACGGCTCAAGATAAGGGTTTTCCATGGCGTGCTGCGCCGCATCCGCGGCCGAAAGCGTCATCGTAATTACGAAATCTGTCGCGGCGAAACCAAGCAGGATGAGGACGAACAGCTTGCCGCGCCAGCCCGGCAGCAGGTTCTCGAGCATTGCAATCGATCCCTGCCCCGCGTAAGAGCGGAACGCAACCTGGGAATAGACCGGCAGGGCGCCCAGCAGCGTCACGCCGACAAGGATAAGAGTCGCAATCGGAGAGAGCGCGCCGGCCGCTATCAACGCAATGCCCGGCTGGTAACCCAGCGTCGAGAAGTAGTCCACTCCGGTGAGCCACAGAACCATGTACCACGGGTGAGTTTCGGAGTGCGCGTGCTGCTCGTCCATGCTTCCACCCTTCTGGAACCATCGGCCAAGTGAGGAGGCCGGCGGTGCGGCGGAAGCAACAGATCGGTTGGTCGGGTTGGCCTTGATCATGAGCGAACGATTATAGCTGCCCGGTGAAATCCGTTTAGGTAAGTAAGACTTTCAAGACACCGGCCTCGCCGGCCTTTGCAAAGGCGCGGGACGCTTCGCTGAGCGGAAATGCTTCAGAGATCATGTCTCCGACGTTAATCCTGCCGGTCTTCAGGAGACGGAGGGCCGGCTCGAACCGCCCGCACCGGGAACCCACCAAAGTGATTTCATTGACGATGATCGGGGCGGTGTTGATCGGCGCCAGGCCGTGAGTCGTGGATTTCATGAAAACGGTCGCGCGTGGACGCGCCATCTCGACAGCCTCGGCGAGGCCTTCCAGGGATCCGGTGGCCTCGACAATCCAGTCATAAGCCGCCTGCGGCATCTTCTTCTTTCGAAGGACAGTCTGCACACCGGCGCGCTCCGCGATCCGGAGTTTTGGCTTGTGGCGTCCAAACAGATGCACGTTCTGCCGATTGGCATTCAGGACCTGTGCGACAAGCAATCCCAGCTTTCCATCGCCGAGCACCGCCACTTCCGCGCCTTTTGGAATCCGGGCCTGGTCCAGAATCTCGCACGCGGCGGCCAGCGGCTCGACAAACACGGCGTGTTCTGTCGGCACGGAGTTCGGGACGACGTGCAGGTTCTCTTCGGGCAGAGTGAGGAACTCCCGGAACGCCCCGGCATGCTTCACGATTCCGAGCACCTTGCGGTTCGGGCAGTGCCGTCCGAGTCCTTTACGGCACCAATCGCATTTCCGGCATGAGAGATTGATCTCGCCCACAACGCGGCGGCCGACCAGTTTCGCGTTGTCCGCTTCAATGACTTCGCCCACGAATTCATGGCCCGGAGTCCCGGCAAAACCATAGTAGCCTCGCTGCAGTTCCAGATCCGTATTGCAGATGCCGCCGCACAACAGGCGTATCAGGGCAAAGCCCTCGGGACGGCGCGGCCGGGGGACGCGTTTGGTTCTGACGTGGCCTTCACCGAGATGAATCGCGATCATAGCTTTGTAGTGGTCCAATTCGGGGACAGGCCACTACCACCGAATGATCTCACAATCTGTTTTCGTTTGGAGGAAGTCGGCGCCGGCACTATCCTCTGTTGCCGGAATCGTCCGTTTCAGATTGAGGAGCGTTCCATGAAAGCAATTCGTGTACATCAATTCGGCGGTCCCGAAGTCCTGCGTATCGAAGAAGTCGCGGATCCCGTGCCGGGGCCGGGCCAGGTGGTTGTCGATGTGAAGGCCGCGGGCGTGAATCCCGTAGACACATACATTCGCGCGGGAACGTACGCGAGAAAACCGCCACTGCCCTACACGCCGGGCAGCGACGGTGCGGGAGTCGTCTCATTGGTCGGATCCGAAGTGCGGAGGTTCAAACCCGGCGATCGGGTCTACGTCGGCGGAACCTCCACCGGAGCCTATGCGGAAAAGGCCCTCTCGGAGGAATCGCAGATTCATCCGCTTCCCGAGAGAGTGAGTTTTGCACAGGGCGCAGGGGTTCATGTGCCGTATGCCACGGCGTATCGCGCTCTGTTCCAGCTCGGGCACGCCAGGGCCGGCGACATTGCGCTGGTCCACGGCGCAAGCGGCGGCGTCGGCATTGCCGGGGTACAACTTGCGAGAGCAGCGGGCTTGACGGTCATCGGAACCGCGGGATCCGACCGCGGGCGCGCGCTGGTTCTTGAGCAGGGCGCGCACCACGCCATCGATCACAATGCCGGTGACTTTGCGGATCAAGTGCAGGCGGCGACCGGCGGCCGAGGACCGAATCTCATTCTGGAGATGCTCGCAAACGTGAACCTGACGAAAGACCTGCAGTTGGTCGCAACGCATGGAAGAATTCTTGTCATCGGAAACCGAGGGACCATCGAGATGAATCCCCGTGATGCGATGGCGAAAGAAGCGATCATTCAGGGCGTGCTCTTGTTCAACGTCACACCGGATGATTCCATGCGCATACACTCCGCACTCTGTGCAGGGCTTGAGAACGGAAGCCTGCGCCCGGTTGTAGGCCAGGAACTGGCTCTCGCCGACGCGCCTCGCGCCCATCAGGCGGTCATGACGCCGGGCGCGTATGGGAAGATCGTTTTGACGCCATAGGGTGAGAATTGAGCATTGAATCAACGATCTTTTGCTATTCTCGACACGATGGCAACAAGCGCGTTCAAGATCGCTGCGATCCAGATGCGGTGCACCGATGATGCAGACCGGAATCTGGCCACAGCGGAAAAATTCATACGGAAGGCCGCAAAGTCAGGCGCCCGGATGGCGTGCCTGCCCGAGCTTTTTCGCAGCACCTACTTCTGCCAGACCGAAGACCATTCCAAATTCCAGCTTGCCGAACCGGTTCCCGGCCCGACGACCAAAGCGCTGGCCGGCCTCTCGCGCGAGCTCGAAATCGTCATCGTGGGGTCGGTGTTTGAACGGCGCGCCGCCGGCGTTTATCACAACACAGCGGTCGTGCTCGACGCCGACGGCTCGCTCGCAGGCATGTACCGGAAGATGCACATTCCGGACGATCCCCTCTATTACGAGAAATTCTATTTCACCCCGGGCGACCTTGGATTTCAGGCCATCGATACCGAATGCGGCCGCGTTGGAACGCTGGTCTGCTGGGACCAGTGGTATCCCGAAGCAGCGCGCCTCACGGCTCTGCAGGGCGCAATAGTCCTGGCCTATCCGACCGCGATCGGGTGGCATCCAAGCGAGAAAAAGAAATGGGGCGCCTCGCAACTCTCGGCGTGGCAAACGATGCAGCGGTCGCACGCGATCGCAAATGGAGTTTACGTCGCTGCCGTCAACCGCGTCGGCCACGAAGGCCCGAAAAAAGGCGGAATCGAATTCTGGGGCGGCTCGTTCATCTGCGATCCGTATGGCCGGGTCCTGGCCGAAGCCCGCGGGGATCGAGAGGAAGTCATCATCGCGGAGTGCGATCCATCGGTTCTTGAGACGGCGCGCCAGCACTGGCCCTTCCTTCGCGATCGCCGCATCGACGCCTACGCACCGATCCTCAAACGCACACTGGAGAAACCATGACCCGAGCCCCCGGGCTCGACGGCTTTGCAATGCCCGCCGAATGGGCGCTGCATCGCGCCACCTGGCTCGCCTGGCCCCATGAACGAACCGACTGGCCGGGGAAATTCACGCCCATCCCATGGGTCTATGGAGAAATGGTTCGCGTGCTCAGCCGGCACGAACGCGTGGCGATCCTCGTTGAAAACGCTCTCGAAGAAAAGCGGGCGCGCGCCGTGCTGAAGAAGGCGGGAGCGAGTTTAGAGAGAATCGATTTTTACCGGATACCGACCGACCGGTCATGGGTCCGCGACTCGGGGCCGATCTTCGTCACGAATAAGCAGGGCGATAAAATTGCCACGCGCTGGAAATTCAATGCCTGGGCCAAGTATCCCAACCACAAACGTGACGCGCGAGTTGCGAGCCGAATCGCAACAATCGCCGGCGTGAAGGAATATGCCGCCACGGCAAACGGCGAGGACGTCGTCATGGAAGGCGGAGCCCTCGACGTGGACGGAACCGGAAATCTCATCGCGACGGAGGAATGCCTGCTCTCCGGCGTTCAGGCTCGCAACCCGGATCTCGGCCGCGCCGATATCGAAAGGATTCTGTGGGAGGCGCTGGGAGCGAGGCGGGTCATCTGGCTGGGACGCGGCATCGCCGGCGACGATACGCACGGGCACATCGACGACGTGGCTCGATTCATCGCGCCGGGAGTGGTTCTGCTGTGCGAGGAGAAAAACAGCAAAGACGAAAACTACGCGGCTCTCGAAGAAAACCGCGAACGCCTGGAAGGCGCCGGAATCGATGTGGTCCGCCTGCCTATGCCGGAACCTGTGGTCTTCAACAACCAGCGATTACCCGCCAGTTACGCCAATTTCTATATTGCAAACGAAGTCGTGATCGTGCCCACGTTCAATGACTCCAAAGACAGACGGGCGTTGGGTACGATCGCCGAGTTTTTTCCCGAGCGTCAGGTGGCCGGGATTCATTGCGGCGATCTGGTATGGGGATTGGGAACGCTTCATTGCGCCACGCAGCAGGAACCGGTCTAAGGGAACCCTTGACAGGTCTGGCCTGTGGGCGCCGTTGCTGTAGTTGCCCGGAATTCATTTGGGAAAGGACGGGCAGCAGGACAAATAGAGATTTCAAGCTATCTATTCCTATTGATGGCTATTTCGAGCACTTGATGAGGAATTCGCGGTTCCTCTGGCAAGCCGATCGATGCTATTGTTGTGTCTACTTGCATATATGATATTGTTTTCGCGTGACTGATAACAATTTCGATTCAAAATCTCCATTTTTGATTGGTTTCGCGCGACTGATCCAGGAACTCCGCTTAGAGGTGCCCCCGCCTGCCGTCCGATCCGAAATTACAGGTTCTCGGCGAACCAAGGTCGAAAACGGGCTGGTTTTGGAGCAGTATCCGCGGAGCTACGCTCCGGCCGATCTACTGGGACATCTAAAATTCGCGATGAGATACGAACCCATCGATCTCCGCGTCGTTGATGCCTTGTTTCACGCAATCGACAAAAACGACATTGAGAAATGGGTCCAATCTGAGCCTACTGGTGTCTTTGTCCGGCGGGCCTGGTATTTGTACGAACTGTTAATGGAAACAAGCCTGGATGTACCCGATGTTCCACCTGCTGGATATATTGACCTGCTGAATCCTGACCTGCATATCACCGCAACGGGAAACCGCGTTCGTCGTCAACGAATAAACAACAATCTCCTGGGCACCGCAAAATACTCTCCCTTGATCCGCCGGACGGAAGCTCTAAAAACCGCAAGCGCTTCGCGGCTGGATCGAGAAGCAAAAGCACTCGTTGAGGGAATCGATCCGGCGATCATGGCCAGAGCGGTGAACTACCTCTATACGCAGGAGACAAAATCGTCATACGCCATCGAAGGTGAAGCGCCGAGCGGAGGCCGCTCCGAACGATTTGTTGCCGCTTTGGCCAACGCGGAGTCCTTCAATCCTCTCGATATTGCGGAATTCGTCCGCCTTCAAAACGCGATTGTTGATCCGCGCTATGGGCAGGCCGGCTGGAGAACGGGGCAGAACTACGTCTCTGGGACAAAGAGCGATTTTTCCGAGCACGTGTATTACGCCGGTCCGAAGCCTGAGCATGTTGCTTCGTTAATGGAAGGGTGGATGCAAATGGTCTTCAGGCTCAAGCAATCGGCCATAGACCCGGTGTTCGCGGCGGCGGCGGCTTCCTTCGGGTTCGTCTTCAATCATCCGTTCGAAGATGGAAACGGCCGCATTCATCGATTTCTGATTCACCATATGCTCGCGAGCACAAAGTTCGCGCCGGGTGGACTGCTATTCCCGGTTTCGGCCGTGATGCTGAGGGAACGACGAGAGTACGATCGAGTTCTGAATACCTTCTCTTCGGCCATCATGCCGTTTATCACGTATCAATTGGATCGCGAAGGCCGTATGACAGTCTTGAATGACACGGCACGTCTCTATCGGTTCTGGGATGCCACTCGGTTTGCTGAATACCTCTACAGCTGCGTGGCCGAGACGATTCGAAAGGATATCGGTGAAGAGATCGGCTTCCTGAAAGCTTTTGATGAAGCGCTGCGAAAGACGGCGGAGATTGTCGATATGCCTGATCGCCGCGCGGCTTTGCTTGTCAAACTGATTCTGCAAAATAAGGGACGCCTTGCCGGCAACAGACGGGAGCAGTTCGCAGAATTACGAGATGACGAGCTCTTGGCTATTGAAGCCGCCATTCGCGAGAGCGCGGTTGCGCGAGGCCAGCCATCTGCGTAGAATCGCCTCACAATTCCATGAAATCCCGCAAATTCCCTTTTGTGGCCGTCATGTTGCTCTTGCTGAGCGGCGCCTCTGCCCAGAGTCCCTTACAGGTCGGGTACGGATTGTATACACCGGAAGCGGGAAACCGGATGCCTGTCGGAAGCGCGTTGTTTCGAGTGACAAATGCGGGTGGCGTGATCGTCAGTGAGGCGGCGGTGGGAGCAATCGAGCCGATTGCTTCGGGACGAGTGTTCGTGGATCAATCCGGCGCAAAGACGGGACTGGCGCTGGCCAACAACGGTCCGGAAGCGGCGAGCATTGCTTTCATCCTGCGCAATGCAGCCGGCGCGGAAACGGCGCGTGTCAGCGATACGTTGGGGGCCAATCGTCATACGGCCCGTTATGTGAGCGATCTGTTTCCGTCCCAAAGCGCGGATTTTCGAGGCAGCCTGACGTTCGAGAGCACGCGGCCGATAGCGGCAGTGACGCTGCGGGAAACCCGGAATGTGCAGGGTGAGCCGCTGTACACGACCCTGCCTGTAGTCACTCTTCCCGCAGGGTCATCAAACAGCCCGCTGGTGTTTCCGCACATTGCAGCGGGAGACGGTTTCACGACGGAACTGCTCCTGATGAATCCCTACTCTGAATCGATTCGCGGCGACGTGCGCTTCTACGGTTCCACCGGCCAGCCGCTTCTGCTGCAAAGCGCGGGCAGCAGCGTATCGCAGATTCCCTACGATATTCCGGCACACGGAACGTTCCGGGCGGTTCTCGATGCGCCGGCTCTCCGGTCCGGATGGTCGACGGCGGTACCGTCGGCCGGGAGCGCTGCGCCGTCCGGAAGCATCGTGTTTCAGTGGAAAGCGAGCAACCAGATTGTAAGCGAGGCGGGCGTGGCGGCAACGCCTGCGACGACGGCGTCCCGCGTGTTCATCGACAACGCGGGAACACAGACCGGCGTAGCGATAGCGAATCCGTCGACTCAGGAAGCGCAGTTGACCCTGACTCTGATGGACCGTAACGGCAATGTCGAGCAGGTGCAGACGCGGCCTCTCGCCGGCGGAAATCACCTCGCGATATATGCCAACGACCTTTTCTCGGTCTTGACGGAAGGCTTCACCGGCGTAATGGAGATTCAGAGCACCGTGGCCGTTGCGCCGATTACGTTGAAGCTGACTGTGAACACGCGGAACGATCTGGTGATGACGACACTGCCGGTTGCGGATTTGAACCGATTGTCTTCGGCGGCAACGCTGATTTTTCCGCAGATTGCGATTGGGACGAACTTTTCGACGCGTCTGGTCTTCATCAATACGGACAAGACAGCGGCGGCGGGCGGCCGGTTGAGCTTTTACCAATCCGACGGGAACAACATGGTGGTCCCGATGGGCGCCGAAACGGGCAGCCAGTTCCTGTATCGCATGGCCGCGGGCGGCGGGCGCCAGTTCTATCCGGGAAACACCGCGCGCGTTGCGGCAATCACGCTGATGGATCCGTCATCGAACACGGAAACGACAGAGGTGGCAATCAACGAAGGAAACACGTTGAGGCCGAGGGTCCGGGTGATTGACAGCAGCGGCCAGAGCCGGGATGACTACGATGTGACGTACACGTCGAGCAACACGGCCATTGCGGAGGTGAATCCGGATAGTTCGATTAAGGGAAAAGTTGCGGGCTTCTCGAGCCTGACGATGTCGTCGGGCGGAGTGGTGTCGCCTGGAACGGTCACGGTGGTGCGCGTCGAATTAGGGACAGGCGGGTTCGGGACGGTCGGCATCGCCCAGGATCTCGCGCAACGGCTCTACCTGACGTCGTCACAGGATCATACGATCTCGCTTGCTCAGGACGTCCGCCAGGCGCCGGCAATTTACGCCGGCATCGCGCAATCGCCGGGACTCAAGAATGACATGCGGCTTCAATCCCAATTCAGGAACCCGTCGTACCTTGCTTTCAATCAGGCTGAAGGCAGTCTTTACGTGGCGGATTCGGCGAACCACGTCGTGCGGCGGGTCAGGCCCGGCGCATCCGGAGCCGTTGAGACGATGGCGGGGAATGGCACGCCCGGCAGCCGCGACGGGCCGCTCATGGAAGCTCAGTTCAATACGCCACAGGGCATTGCGCTGGATCCTCGCGGGAATCTCTGGATAGTCGACACCGGTAACCACACCATTCGCCGGATCAATCCGGCTGCGGGGACCGTCGAAACCATCGCCGGAACACCTGGAGTGCCCGGCTTTGCAGACGGAAGAGCAACGGCGGCGCAGTTTCGGTCTCCGACTGGAATCGCAATAGAGACCGAGAGCTCCGTTCGGCAACTCGAGCGCGAACGCCGCGGTGAACCGCCCCCGCCTATTTCCCTGATCGTCGCGGACACGGCCAATGGCGTACTGCGGCGGGTGCAGGAAAACGGCACCGTCGAAACGGTTCGCGTGGAAGCGCCACGGGGCGCCGGTATTGAGGACTTCAAGAGAGGCGTTACTTCAGCAGTTGGCGCGCCTTTTTATTTCAACAGTCCTACCGGTGTTCTTGTGGATTCGAGTCAGAACATTTACGTGACGGAGTCGAGCCGCCTGAAACTGGTTGTTCGTATCGAAAGTGTCGTCGTCACAGTGACGCAGGAGAACACCTTCGTCAGACCACGCGGCCTCACAACGGCAGCCAATGGAACGGTTGTGGTTGCGGATGGCGCATTCGGGGCACGGCAACTCAGTTATGGCGCGCCACAGATTGCGAGCGTGAGCCCGCAAACCGTCAGCAATCGCGGCGGAGAGCGCATTACAATCCGCGGAACCAACTTCTCAACGGATAGCGTCGTCATTATTGGCGGCACGGTGATCTCCGGCGCGGCGGTTCAGAGCACCGAAACCATTACGTTCACGGCGCCTGCGCTCGGAAGCGGCAGAGCGACGGTTACGATTCAGAACCGCGGCGGCATTGCCCAGGCCGCGCTGGTTGTTCAGCCTCAGCCGCTCACATCGTTGCAGGTGGGATACATCACGACTGTGGCGGGCGGAACGACATTTGCGGGCGATGGCGGGCCGGCGGCCTCCGCGAACATCGTTTCTCCCAAAGCAACCGCAATTGACGCCACCGGCGCCGTGTACATTGCCGACAGAGATGCCCACCAGATTCGCCGCGTCAATCCCGTCAGCGGCGCCATCAATACCGTGGCAGGCAGCGGTCAACGTGGATTTTCCGGGGACTTCGGCCTGGCGATCGCGGCGGAACTGGACACACCGGGCGCGCTGGCGATCGATGCGGCCGGAAATCTCTTCGTTACCGACGCGAACAACAATCGAGTGCGCAGAGTGGATCGAGTCACCGGAATCATTACAACCTTCGCGGGCGGCGGCCGATTTGACCGGCTGGGTGACGGCAGTCCCGCTTCGAGCGCCTACCTCCTGTCTCCCTCAGGTATTGCTTTTGATCGTTCCGATAACCTTTATATCTCGGACTCCGGCAACCGGCGAATCCGCAAGGTCGACGCGAGCACGGGAATAATTACGACCATTGCCGGCAACGGTCAGTCCGGCTTTTCAGGCGATGGTGGTCCGGCCACTTCCGCCCAGATATGGAATCCGGCCGGCATTGTGATAAGCCCGGCGGGAGACGTCTTTTTTTCAGACCAGTTCAACGGACGCATTCGGAAGATCGCCGCGGGAACGGGGATCATCACCACTATTGCCGGTACCGGCTCCTTTGGAATATCGGGCAGCAACATTCCAGCGATAAGCGCGGCCCTTTCCTCTCCAGATGGCCTCAGCATGGACGCCGACGGCAACTTGTATCTTTCAGAGACGCGAATCCGCAAAATCAATACCGATGGAATCATCACGACCGTGGCAGGAGGAGGAGGCCAGAGAGCGCCGGCCACGGGAAGCGTTCCCGCAACGTCGGTCAGCTTGACGGCGGGCTCGGTATCCGTCGACGCGGCCGGCAATCTTTTCATTACCGATGGCCTGGATAAACGCGTGTATCGCGTGTCCGGAGCAGGCATGATTTCCGTTTTTGCCGGAATCGGCGGTGGATCGGTTGGCGATGGCGAGGCGGCGACCGCCGCAACACTGAGCCGGCCGTCCGGAGTTGCTTTTGACTCCGGCGGCAATATGCTGATTGGAGACGGCTCGAACAATCGCCTGAGGCGTGTCGACGCACGGACCGGCGTTATGACCACGATTGCCGGCAATGGCGTCTTCTCTGTCGTTCTCGAAGGGGATCGTCCGGCAACCTCCGTCAGTATCGGAGCGCCAAATGAAGTCGCTCTCGATGGGGCCGGCAACATTTACCTTCTCGCGGCTTCGCAAATCCTCAAGATCTCGGCCGCCACGGGAACGCTCGCCGTTATCGCGGGCTTCCCCACCCCGGCAAGATTCATAAGTGCAACGGGCCTTGCTGTCGACTCCGCCGGCAACGCGTATTTCTCCGATCAATTCGAGCATCGCGTCCGGCGTATTTCCCCGGATGGCGCCGTCACGACAATCGCCGGCACGGGAACGGCCGGCTTCTCAGGCGATGGCGGACCGGCGGCTGCGGCGGCACTCGACAGTCCCTGGGGCCTCGCTCTCGACGGCGCCGGCAACCTTTACATTTGTGATCGCAACAACGGACGCATTCGAAAAATAGCGCTGTCCACCGAAACCATCACGACGCACGCGTCGGATGTGTTTTCTCCGACCGACCTCACCTTTGACCGCTCGGGAAACCTCTTTATTCTCGAGAACGGAAATACGCTGATCCGAATTAGTTCTGCGGGACAGGTTCAGAACATCGCGAGCACTTCTTTCGATCAGCGGTTCTTCGGAGATAACGGGCCCGCGATTGCGGCGTCGTTCTATTTTCCTCAGGCCCTTGCCGTGGATTCCGAAGGCAACATCTTCGTTGCCGATAGCTATAACAATCGGATACGCGCGATCCGGGGGCCTCTGCCATAGAGAGCGTCGATATTCTGCGGTGTGGAGAGTCCCGTCGTCGACGAAGCTTATGCAACCAAGCTAACGGCCCGGTTGCGCCGGCTCTGATATGGTTCCCCCTATGAAGACGACAGTAGAGATTTCCGGCGCACTACTCGAAGCCGCAAGGAAGGTCGCTGCAACCGAGGGGACTACCTTGCGAGAGCTGATTGAGGCAGGCCTCCGCCAGACTTTGGCTGACCGGAAGAAGCCGGGAGAGTTCAAGCTGCGTAAGGCAAGTTTTCGCGGGAAGGGACTCCAGACGCCATTGAAGGGCGTCAGCTGGGACCGGCTTCGAGAGATGGCCTACGTCGGAAGATTTCCAGCGCTGAGTGTCATCAATCCGCTGACGGAAAAGATTTCGGGAATGGCCTTCGAGTCGTAGAGGCTCTAAACCGTGTGATGGCCGCTCGCCGATCGCGAAAGGGCTCAAGCTGTTGAGCAAGGCCGGCAAGGCATTCGCAAAATCCTGAAAACGGTTACGTCCCGCAGGGCTGGCGGCTACTTCTGCGTCATCATCCGCGTCCAGTTGAGCACGACCGAAACGCCGCCCGCAGCGACGCCGGTTGTTCCCGCTCCGTTTTGATCCGCCAGCGCTGCGATGGTGGCGGCAAGGCCGCCCGCAACGTTTGGACCGCCGGCGCCCCCGAGTTGAGGCAGGAGGAACCGCTGACCGTCCGCGGAGACGTCATAACGGTGGTAGGGCGTACTGTGGGCCGACCCCTGGAGGCTCGGGTTGTTGATACCGAACAGCACGCGCGGTACGCCGGACTGAACCGACGATCCCATCACGCGGATCTCCGCGGCCATTATGTTTGGCGCCAGTTGAAAAAACAGTTCCTTGCCGTCACCGCGCCATCTGGGAAACTGCCCGCCTTCGGTGGACACCTGCCATTTGCCGGGACCCTCCGGAAACGGTTTGACGTAGATTTCGTTGCGCCCCGTTTCGTCAGAGGCATACGCCAGCCATTTCCCGTCCGAAGAGACCTGAGGGAGTTGTTCATTGAACGGCGTTTGCAGGATGGGAATCGGTTTGCGGTCGCCACTGAGCGGAACGGCAAAAACGTCGTCGGGTCCTCCGGCGTCGGCCACATAAACCAGGAGTTTTCCGTCCGGAGACCAGCTCATCGGCTGCATGACGCCACTCGACTCGACGATCAATTCTTCCGCGCCGGTTCCATCCGCGAGCTTCACATACAATCCGGGCTTGCCGCTACGGGTGGATCCGAAGGCGATGCGGGTTCCATCCGGTGACCAGACGGGCATCGTGTTTTCCTGGGTGGCATCGAAGGTCAGCCGTTGCATCCGGCCAAGAGCCAGGTCGAACAGCCAGCTATCGCCGCCGTTGCCTTCGTGACGATGAAGCGCGACCTGCTTTCCGTCCGGAGAAAGGTCGACGCCGGCGTAGCCTCCCGGCGTTCCGGCCGGTGCTCCAATCCGGCTGCCGGACCGATCGAACCACACGAGCGACAGATCCACGAGATTGGTTCCCGGAGCGGCTGCCGCGGCATTCGCCGCGGTGCGATAGACGAACACTCCGGCCTGCGAAACGGCGAAGCTTGCGGTGCGGCTCAGGTTCACGCTCGTCTGGGCGCTGACAGTTAAAGCAGGAACTCCGTCCGCGATTCGGACGGCTTCACCGGACAACTCCAGGGCGCCGGCATCGAAGGGCTGGGCAAACACCGTGCCCCCGCGATTGAACAGCAGGTATCCCGGCGCCGCGTAGGACGCCTTGGACTCCGCGGCGAGTAAACGCTTCCGCTCCTTTGAATCGAGGGAACCGGCATAGATGGCGCTTTCCGAACCCTCCGCGGACACCGCCGTGTACAGATAATGGCGGCCATCCGGCAGGAAGTATGGCCCGATGTGTTCGGTTTCCTTTTGGGACTTGTCCAATTCCGTGATCGGCGCCGGTTGTCCGCCCGCGGCGAGCACGCGTTGGATGACGCCTCCGCCGGAGAACAGAATCACGCCGTCGCTGTTCCACGTCCCGCCGGCGAGGTTCGGCGTGTCGCAAATGTTCTGAGAAGGTCCGCCGGAGACCTCCGCCTTCTTCAATTTCCCCGCCCGATCGAAAAACGCCATCGAGCGGCTGTCCGGCGACCAGAAAGGCTGGTACATGACACTGTCGCCGATGAGAACCTGCGGTGTGACAGAGCCAAGCAGAAGACCGTCCACTCCTGGATTCGGGGCGCCGCGGCTGTTGGTGATCCAGCGGCCGTTGGGGGAAATCGATAACGGCACGGGCCCGTTGCCCATATTCGACACCACGAAGCGAACTTCTTCGGGTTCGGGCGAACTCCGGAGGGACGAAAGGGCGTACGGCGCGAGGATTGCGGCCACCAGCAAGGCGGCGGCAAGCGCGATCCAGACGGCCCGGTCCTGCTTGCGCCCGTGTCCCGCGAGGGGTGCGGGGACGCCAACCGGCGTGCTGGTTTCGGCAATCCACTGAAGCTGACCCATCAGGTCCCACGCGGTCTGCATCCGCCGGGCGGGATCCTTCATCAGGCAGCGCTCGACGACGTAGTCGAGTGCTGGAGCCGCCGGTGTCGCCTTCGACACCGGGTCCGGATCGACCGTCGCGATCGCGGCGATCAATATTGCCTGGTTCTTGCCCTCGAAAGCCGGCTTTCCCACGACCATTTCATAAAGGACCGCGCCAACCGCATAGACATCGGAGCGGGCGTCGCCTTCTCTTCCTTCCCACTGTTCCGGCGCCAGGTACGGCGCGGCGGAAGTGGGAACGGCGGACAGAGCCGCGCCCGCCGCGCCTGCTGGTCGCGTTGGCAGCGACGATGCGGAACCGGCCGGACCCGATAACGCCTCAAGGGCCGTTGCCCTGCCCAGTCCGAAATCCAGGAGTTTGGGACCGTCCGGCGTGAGCACGATATTGGAGGGATTCAGGCCGCGATGCGTCACGCCCTGCCGGTGCGCCTTGTCGAGGGCATCCGCGATGGCAATGGCCACTTTCAAGGCTTCATCCACCGCGAGCGGACTACGCGCGAGCCGCTGGGCAAGCGTTTCACCTTCCACGTCATCGGTCACGAAGAAGTCCGTGCCGTTCTCATGGCCCACGTCGTCTGGAGCGCAGATGTTTGGATGGCTCAGTGACGTGATCGTCCGCGCCTCGCGTTTGAACCGTTCCACCGCCTCGGCGCGCTCCGAGACGTGCGGCGGAAGCAGGGTGACCACGACGGAGCGGTTCCGCCGGGAGTCCGACGCTTTGTATGCTTCACCAGCGCGCGACGCGGGCAGCGGCGAAAGAATTTCGTACGGGCCAAGCTTCGTACCGGATTCAAGCATCACTAATTCCCTTTCAGCGCCGAGGTCCAATTGAAAACAACGGTGATTGGCGCGGCGGACGTACCGGAAGAAGATGCGGCCGCGTTCCGGTCCGCCAGAACAGCCGGAAGGACAGAAGCGATGGCGGCCGTCGTCGTTGCGCCGCCCCCTCCTCCTCCGACGCCCGGAATGCTCTGAAGGTTTGCGAACTGCGGGATCAGAAACCGCTGGCCGTTGCCGGAGACGGCATAGGCATGATACGGCCCCGCGGAGTGAAAGCCGTTGACGTTGATCGGCTGGAACAGCATGCGCGGAACGTCCCGCTGCACGGATGATCCGGCCACACGGATTTCAGACTGCATCATGGCGCCCAGCGATACGAGACTCAGGAAGTACAGCTCCCTCCCGTCGCCACGCCATCGCGGAAACACGCCGCCGTTCACGGAAACCTGGATTTTCCCCGGACCTTCCGGAAAAGGCCGGATATAAATTTCGCTTCGGCCGCTCTCGTTGGAACTGTAAGCCAGCCATTTTCCATCGGGCGAAACCTGAGGGTTGCGCTCATCGGCCGGTGTCTCGAGAACCGGACTCGCGTTCTTGTCGCCGGCTGCGGGGCTAAGGGCCACGCTCCACACATCGCCGGCCGTCTTGGGATCGCTCGTCCAGTAGACCAAACGGTCGTTCGACCAGCTCATCGGCATGGTGGCGAGTTCCGATTCGATCACCAGCTCTTCGGCGCGCGTGTTGTCCGCGATCTTCACGTAGAGACCCCACTTGCCATTCCGTCTGGAGGCGAACGCAATGCGCCTCCCATCGGGGGACCAGACAGGCATGGAGTTGTCCTGAGTGGCGTCGAAGGTGAACCTCGACGGCGTGTCCGATCCCGCCTCGAAATTCCAGATGTCGCCGCCGTTTCCGTCATGACGGTGAACCGCCGTCCACTTGCCATCCGGAGAAAGATTCAGCCCGGCCCAGCCGGCCGGCGCTGCCGCCTGCTCGATCCTCGTTCCGGAGCGGTCCACCCAGACCAACGGCGCGTTCAGAATGGCGCCGGTCGCGGCGGCGCCCGCCTGAAGCTGCGGATTGTTCCTGAAAAGGAGTACGCCGGTTTGCGACGCTGAGAAAGCGGCCGCGCCTGTCGTACTGTATGGAATCTTATCGGCGATGCGAATGGCTTCTCCCGAGAGCTCCAGACTGTCTGGATCGAAAGACTGGGCGTACAGCGTGCCTTCGCGGTGGAACAGAAGGTAGCCTGGCTCGGCGTACGCCGCGTTGGACTCGGCGGTCACCAAACGCGTCGTCTCGTTCGAATCGAGCTCACCGGCAAAAATTGCGGCACCCGCAAGGTACAGGAAATGCCGTCCATCGGGCAGGAAGAACGGTTCACGCGGTGTGTTTCCACTTTGAGGCGGGCTGCCGGCGCTGTCGGCATTGTCCCCGGCTTCGCCGGATGCCGCGATCTCGATCGGCGTGGGCTCGCCGCCGGCGGCCAGCACGCGCTGTAATCCTTTGCTCGAAGCGAAAACAATGACGCCTTCCGCGTTCCAGGCGCCGCCAAGCAGATCCGCCGTCTCACAGATGCTTTGCGGCGGCCCGCCGATCGCCTCCACCCGCTTGAGCGTGCCGCCGGCAAAGAACGCAATCCAGCGGCTGTCGGGCGACCAGAACAGCCGGCCGGCGCCTTCGGTTCCGACCAGTTTCTGCGATGCTTCCGATCCCATTGGCCGGACAAATACGGATGTCGATGCGGTATCGCGGCCTGAATAGGCGATCCAGCGACCGTCGGGCGAAATCGAGACCGCTTCGGGCACAGGCATATCCGGCACGCTGACGAGGAACCGGGTTTCCTCGCCCACAGGCGGACTTTGAAAGGACCGGAAGGCGAGTATGGCGAGCGCGGCCACAACCAGCAGAACGATCGCGAGCGCGGCGCGCGCCGGCGTGGCCGTCCGCCTCCGCGGAGCCGCGGCTGGAAGAGGCATAGCGGCCAGGTCCGCGCCGCCCCCCGCAATCCACTGGAGCTGAGCCACAAGATCGCACGCCGTTTGCAGGCGCTGTTCGGGATCCTTTGCCAGACATCGTTTCACAAGGTAGTCGAGCGCCGCCGGCACTTTGGGCTGCGATTTCGACGGAGGTTCGGGATTGAAAGACACAATGGAGGCGATCAGCAGAGCCTGGCTTCTTCCTTCAAACGCCTTCCGTCCGGTCAACGTCTCGTACAGGACCGCGCCGAATGCAAAGATGTCCGTACGCGCGTCCGCCTCCTGGCCTTCCAACTGTTCGGGCGCCATGTACTGCAGCGTGCCGAGGATCGTCCCGGGAGCGGTCTTGTTGACGCCGGAGGCCGTCATCGACCCGGCGCTGGGCGCGGGGTGCGCGAGTTTCGCGAGTCCAAAATCCAGGAGCTTGGCTCCGCTAGGCGTCAGCATGATGTTGCCCGGCTTGAGGTCCCGATGCGTGACTCCCTGCCCATGGGCCTTATCCAGCGCATCTGCTATCGCGATGGCGACTCTCAGGGTATCGTCGAACGGCAGGGCTCCACGGCCGAGCCGCTGGGCGAGCGTTTCGCCTTCGAGGTACTCCATCACGATGAAGTCGATGCCGTCCTGCCGGCCGACATCGTAGACCGTACAGATGTTGGGATGATTCAGGCCGGCAATGGTCTGCGCCTCGCGGACAAAGCGCTGCTTCATTTCCGGCTGCTCCGAAAAATGCTGAGGAAGTATCTTGACGGCCACCGTGCGGTTCAGACGCGCATCGGCCGCCTTATAGACTTCTCCCATCCCGCCGGCGCCGATCTGGGCAAGGATTTCATACGGTCCGAGTTTAGTTCCGGGTTGTAAAGACATAGGGTTGGCAAATTATAGGAGGCTGCTTCGGAGCCTGCACGAAAATTCGAGAATCCGTCTGAATTTTCGCCTGCTGAAAACGTTCCGGGAGCGGCGCGCTATTTCTCAAACCCATCGACCAGCATAAGAACGCTGCCTCTCTGATCGCGCTGCGAGAAAAGCATCATGCGATCGCCGGAAGACACACTGAGTCCGCGGGCCACACGGGCGATGGTTTCGTGAGGATTACTCAGCTGTGTTACGCGCTGTTCCGGATGTCAGATGTTGGGATGTCCAATGTGCGATGTCATATGTATTTGTAAAACGACCGAACGACCAAGTGGTCAGTGAGTCATGTGACAAATACATATGACATCGCACATTGGACATCCCAACATCTGACATTTGTGACGAGCAACACCGCATTACTACTGCGGCCGGCTCACGAGCTGAACGAACCCGCTCATCGGGGCCGGGTTTCCGTGAATGCCCACGATGGTCGTAACGTCCAGCTTCAAGCGCTGCAGGTTCTGGTAGAAGGTCCGGTTGCTGGCGTTTGGGGCGGTGGCCGCCGGATTGTAGAGATCCGCCTGCACCACGATTTTTTCCTTCGGGAAATATGCGATCAGCATGCCCCCGGCATGGGCGAGCCCCTGCACGTTGTGCAGTTCCAGAGTTCTCGTGTCGTCGGCGAGGACGTATTTCTCGCGCACCGTCTCGAAGATGTAGCCTTCCGACCACTCCTCCGGCGGGTTCAGCGAGAACCGGTCGGGCTCCAGCGACCACGGCCCCGCCCTGAATACTTCCTGGTAATACGGACGATTCCCTTCGTGCGTGATCACGGCAGCGCCTTCGTGAACATACGTGCGAATTCCACCCAGATGGTCCCAGTGATGATGCGTATTCACAACGTAGGCGATCGGCTTGTTTGGAATGAGCCTGTTCACTTCCGCGATGACGGCCAGAGACCGCTCTTCGTTCAGCGGAGCCTCGATCACGGCCACGTAGTCCCGGAAGTCGACCGCCACGCTGTTGTGCGATCCGCCGGCCAGCAGCCACACCCCATCGGCCAGCCTCTGCGATTCCACTCGGACGGGTGGAGCGGTGGCGCCCCGCACAACGTCCGGGACTGTGAGCGCCGCGCCGTCAACATTCACGCGGACGGCGCTGACGGTTTCGAGCCCGAACCCATGGTCGCCGCCGCTGACGTTCGGCTGGTTTGCGCCATCATCGTAATCCTGGTGCTGATGGAACCGGGGAACCTTCACGCCCCCCATGTCCCGGTAGTTGGTGTAAACGTTTTCGTAGTACAGGTCGCCGGCGACGGGATTGGGAACCCACGTCTGCACACGCTGCACCAGATTCTGATCATTGATGGTGCCGTTCACCCGATACTTCCCGAGCGCGATGAACGAGACCACGCTCACGCGGCCTCCGTATTCGTTGCGCCGGACCAGGGTCGGGTTGGCGCCGGGCGCCAGCGCGCCCTTCAGGAACCCGTACGGCGTGAGAAGGATTTCGAGACGCCGCAGCTCGGCAGCCGCCGGCTGAGGAACAGGTTGTCCTTGCGCGTTCAAGGTCCAGGCATAGTTGCCGCTGACGAGGTTGATCACCCGTTGTTCGGTCAGAAAGGGAAACCCGGCGCCGCCGCCCCGTGGCGGGTTGTTGCCCTGTACACGAACGTATTCCTCTCTCGAAGACATCGTGTCGAAATCCATCGTCCGCGTATAGCTCGTCAGATCCACTCGCGGCCAATCCAGATCCGGAGTGAAATTCTGGCCGACCATTCCCTGCCAGCCGGTCCCCGTATACTGAATCGATTTCACATTGCTTATGCCCATTGCCGCCGCGGAGGCCTGCAACACTCCGCGAACATCCTGCGCCGCGGCCGAGCAGGCCATCAGCGCCACGACTACCATTACGAGACAAAGTCGTCTAGCCATATCCGTCCTCCCGGTAGTGGAAATACCCGGTCCGGTAATTCCGGTGACGTTAATCGAATTCGATCAACGTCACCGGAATTACCGGACCGGGTATTTCTCCTTGTGTGATTTTTGCTGATACCTTAGCAGAGGATTCGAGAACTTAGAAATCAATGACCCAGATCAACGAGAAATTGTTTCTTCGCCGAAGCCCGTGCAAAGGTCAAAAAACGGTTTGTGTTTGATCCTGGCAAGCTACGGAAGAACGTGCAATCCCGAGGAGCCATTGCCACGTATCGCTTGAGGAGGCGTACTCGGCGGCAGACCGCCGACTTCCCTCAACGCACCGGCAACGTAATAGCGGGTCATTTCTTTACGCCAAAGCATATGGAAGTCGGTATTGTCGAGCGGCTTCGCGGGCCGGAAGGCGGCTTCCGCGGCCTCGCGGATCGTATCTTCGGTAAGTTTTTTTCCGATGATCGCCTTTTCGGAAGCTTCGGCCTCGATGGGAAACGAGCCCACTCCTCCGAGGATGAGTTTGGCTTCCGTAACGGTCCCCTGGCTGTCCTGTTTCATCCATGCCGCCACGCCCAGGACCGGGAAATCAAAGGAACCGCGGCGCCGCAGTTTCCAATAAGTGGCCCGCCAGCCGTTTACAGCCGGCAACTGTACTTCGGTGAGCAATTCATCAGGACGCTTGTTCAGGTGGCGAATTCCGTCATCGTTATAAAGCTCGCTCGCGGTAATAACTCTCTCTCCCGATGGGGACACGAGCTTCACTTTCGCTCCGATCGCGACCATCACCGGCGCGCAATCACTGGACTGCACGGCCCAGCAGCGCGGGCTCGAAGGCGCGACCCAGCAGATCTCGCCGTCCTTCTTCATGCAGAAGTGGATGGCTTTGCGCCATTCGTAGGTCTGGTCGTAATAATTGCAGCGGGTGTCGAGCAGGAGGTTCCCGCCGATGCTGCCCATATTGCGCAACAGCGGAGTCGAAATCAGCTCGGCGGCTCTGGCAACGGCAGGATGAGCCTTCCGGACTTTCTTGTCTTCCGTAACCTCTGTGAGCGTCAGGCTCGCCCCGAGGACGATTCCCTCGGCAGGCTTCCCTTTCAGGATTCGGAGTTCCCTGAGGTTTCCTAATCCGATAACGATCTTCGGCGTCTGCTGGCGGCGCTTCATGTTCGGATAAAGATCCGTTCCGCCGGCCACGAACATGCCCTCCGGCCCTGCGTCTGCCATCATGCGTACCGCTTCATTTACATTTTTCGGCTGAAGGTACTTGAACTTCGGAAGTCTGAGCATTCTTGTGAATCCTACTTTTTCGCTAAAGCTGCTTTGTCTTCGATTGCCTTGCCGTCTCCACCGTCATACGGCGTTGGCACGACGATCGCTTCGGGCATCGGGCAAGTCGGGAACACCGTGGGGCCGACTCGGCCTTCCAGGCCTTTCGCCTTCAGCTTGATTGCCTTCAGCACCTTGTCGGGCGTGATCGGAATTTCATCGATGCGAACGCCCACGGCATCATAAATGGCATTGGCAATCGCAGGAGGAACCGGTAGCTGCGGGCCCTGTCCGGCTTCTTTGGCTCCGAACGGAGCGTTAGGTTCCGGCTCTCCGACCAGATAGGTCACGACATCGCACATCTCCAGCGTCGTCGGGCTCTTGTATTCGAGGAACGACGGGTTTTTCATGACCACGTTGCGGTTTCCCCGATATGCCATGTCTTCCATGAGGGCCTCGCCCAATCCCATGTAGACATCGCCTTCGACCTGTCCGATTGCAAGCACTGGATTGATAGCCTGACCGATGTCATGCGCGATCCATATGCGCTCCACTGTGACGATGCCGGTTTCCGGATTGACGTCCACTTCGGCAATCGCGGCAGTGCAACTGAAAGCGGGCGATGGGCCGATCGTGGCTCCCTTGAACTTCCCGGGCGCCGCGGGAGGCGAGTAGGATCCGACTGTGCCGAGCGTGCCGAACTTTGATTCGGCAAGCCAGACGGCCTCAATAAAGGTCATTCCTTTTTCCGGATTCTCGCCGTCGAAGACGCGGCGGTCCGCAAAGACCAGCCGCTCACCCGGCACCTGTAGTTTTTCGGCAACCGCCTGGCGCAGGAACTCCCTCGCCCGCTCGGCAGCCTGGATGGCGGCGTTGCCCGTCATTAATGTAACGCGGCTCGAGTAGCTGCCAATGTCGACCGGTGTGAGATCCGTGTCGCCCGTGACGACCTTGGTGTCAAACGGATCGATTCCCAAAACCTCGGCCACGCAATACGCCAGGATCGAATCCGAACCCTGGCCGATTTCCGCGGACCCGCAGAAAATTGTCACCATGCCGCTGCGGTCGAGCTTCAATTGCACGCCCGACTGCGGCATCTTGTTCCAGTAAATCGGAGTCTGCGTCCCGCACATGTACGCGCTGCACGCGATGCCGATGCCTTTGCCGTATGGCAGCTTGCGGAACTTCTTCTTCCAGCCAGAACCTTCCACGACTTTGTCGATCGCCTCGCGCAGCGCGAAGGTGCTGATCTTGATCCAGTTCGCCGTCACATGCCCGGGAAGCACGGCCTGCTCCCAGCGCATCTGGGCAGGATCCTTTCCGCACTGCTCTGCAATCCGGTCCATCTGAATTTCCTGCGCCCATCGAGGCTGAGGCGTGCCGTGGCCGCGCTTGGGACCGCAGGGCGCCTTGTTCGTGAACACACGGACGGCTTCAAACCTGTAGTTGGGCAGCTGGTACGTGGTGGTTTGCAGAATTCCGGTGTAGAAGGTGCTGGCTACGCCATGACCGCCGTAAGCGCCACCATCCAGGATCGTGCGATGGTGCATGGCGGTGATGGAGCCGTCCTTCTTGAAACCGGTCTTGGTGGCCATCAACACAGGGTGCCGGCCACGGTGGCAGTAGAAGACTTCTTCGCGGGTCAGACAGATCTTGACCGGACGCCGCAGGATCATCGCGAGCTTCGACACCACAATCTCGTGATTGAACGGGTCGCACTTGCCTCCAAAGCCGCCGCCGCATGGAGTTGCGATAACGCGGATTTTGTTGGTCGGAATCTGGAGCACCTGGGCCAGATGACGATGCAGGTAATGCATGTCCTGCGTGGAGCTCCAGAGCGTGAGCTTGTTGTCATGGCTGTAGTGCGCCAGGCTCGCGTGCTGCTCCAGCGCGAGGTGGGTGCTGCCTTCGTAAAAGGTAATGTCTTCCCGAACGTAGTCCGCTGCTGCAAAGCCTGCTTCCACGCTGCCGAACTCGTAAATCTGTTTGCGATGGATGTTTCCGTCTTCGCCGTATTCGTGGATACGGGGGTCGGAGACATCGTAGGCCTCCTGCATCGAGGTGATGGTCGGAAGCGGCGCGTATTCAACATCGATGAGGTCCAGGGCTTCAGTGGCGACGTCTTCATCAATGGCGGCAACGGCTGCCACGGGATCGCCCACGAACCGGACCTTCTCAATGCACAGGGCGTGCTCGTCTTCGCTTACGGGAAGCGCGCCGAAGCTGGTCGGCAGGTCTTTTCCAACCAGGACATACTTCACACCGGGGTACGCTTCCGCCCTGGACGTATCGATCTTCACGATCCGGGCGTGCGGCACGGAGCTGCGGAGGAGTTTGCAGTGGAGCATGCGCGGCAGTGTCAGGTCGTCGGCGTACAAAGCTTCGCCGGTGCACTTGGCTTTGACATCCACCTTGTGGAACGGCTTTCCGATGACCTTCAAATTCTTCCTTCCGGAACCGTTACTGCCGGCCATAAATGGTCTCCTCTGCAGGCTCGGCCTGCTCGCCACGCATCCTGGCGGCGGCTAGTTCGACGGCTTCGTAGATCTTGATGTAGCCGGTGCACCGGCAGATATTACCCGACAGCGCTTCCTTGATTTCCTGACGGGAAGGCTTCGCGTCTTTTTCGAGCAACACCTTTGCGGTTAACAAAAATCCGGGCGTGCAGTATCCGCACTGTGCGGCGCCCAACTCGGCAAATGTCTGCTGTAAAGGATGCAGGCTTGTTCCATCCGCCATGCCTTCGACAGTTGTGACTTCGCGGCCTTCCATTGCCAGCCCTAAAGCCAGGCAGGAAAGCACCGGTTGGCCGTCGACCAGGACGGCGCAGCATCCGCACTCGCCCAGTTCGCAACCGTGTTTGGTGCCGGTGAGGCCCATGTCCTCGCGGAGCACTTCGAGCAATGTCTTGTGCGGAGCAAAGGCGACTTCGACGCTCTCGCCGTTCACCCGCAAGGAGATATGCGCTTTCTCAAGCCTGGTCCTGGATTTCTTGATTGTTTTCATTTTCCCTTGATGGCGAAGTCGCTCATGAAGATGCGCCGGCACGGCACGCCGACCGGCGAAATTGCGAATGTTATTCTACTCTTTTTCTCAACTTCGGCGTCAAGCGAGGAATTGCCCAGTGTATACTTCTCCGGCCCTGGGACAGCTGGAGTCTGCCGTCCCGAGCCACTAACACCATGCGACTTGCTGAAAAAATGTCCCGCATGCGGACAGAATCCGCATATGAAGTTCTCGCCAAAGCTACGGCCCTCGAAAAGCAGGGCCGTACGGTGGTCCATCTGGAGATTGGCGAGCCCGATTTCCCCACGCCCCCTCACGTCGTCGCCGCCGGCAAGCGCGCGCTCGACGAAGGCTGGACGAAATACGGTCCTACGCCCGGTCTTTTGGAGTTTCGCGAAGCGATCGCCGCCGAAGTGTCTCGAACGCGCGGCATCAAAGTCGGCGCCGAAAATGTATGTGTCGTTCCAGGCGGGAAACCCACCATGTTTTTCAGCATGATGGCCCTTCTCGAGCCCGGAGACGAAGTGATCTATCCCAATCCCGGATTTCCGATTTACGAATCGATGATTAATTTCCTCGAGGCGAAGCCGGTTCCCGTGCCGCTGGTGGAAAGCCGCGGATTCTCGTTTGATTTGAATGTCCTCGCCGACCGGCTGTCCGGCAAGACGAAAATGGTCATTCTCAACTCCCCGGCCAACCCGACCGGCGGCGTCATTCCAAAGGAAGACCTGGCGCAGATGGCCGGCATGCTTCGGGAGCGCGACGTCATCGTGCTGAGCGACGAGATTTACTCGCGAATCTGGTACGAGCAGGAACCGGGATCCATAGCGAGCTTTGATGGGATGCCGGAGAAAACCGTCATCCTTGATGGATTCTCGAAAACGTATTCGATGACCGGCTGGCGCCTTGGTTATGGAGTCATGCCGGCATGGCTGGCGAATGCCGTGAACATGCTGACTGTAAACTCCAACTCATGCACGGCAAGTTTCACGCAGCGCGCAGGACTGACTGCGCTCCAGGGTCCACAGGACTGCGTCACGGCCATGGTTGGAGAATTCCGCAAACGGCGCGACGCCATTGTCAAAGGCTTGAATGAGATTCCCGGCTTCCGGTGCTCGCTTCCGCCGGGCGCCTTTTACGCGTTTCCCAACATCACCGGCACTAAAATGTCGTCTAAGGCGCTTGCGGACCTGCTGCTGAACGAGGGCGGCGTCGCGTCGCTCAGCGGGTCTTCCTTCGGCGAATACGGCGAAGGATATTTGAGATTCAGTTACGCCAATTCGTTAGCGAACATCCAGGAAGCGATCGAACGTATTCGAAAAGTTTCCGCCCGGTGGGCGTAACCGCAAGCAGCAGGTAAAAGGAGCTACCCAATGAGATTACATCGTAGCTTGATCGTGTTTGGAGCGTTGGTGCTGGCCCTCACAGCTGCAATGGCTTCAGTGGCCGCTGCACAGTCGGGCCCGAAGACAGCGGCAGTCGTCAACGGCGAAGTCATCACCGAAGAACAGGTGGCCCGGGCGGCCGCTGCGGACCTCGAAAAACTCGAGTCGAACCGGCCGCAGCAGGAAGCGGCGTATGCGCGGCAAAAGCTGCAGATCATGTGGCGGTTTCTGGACTCGCTTGTTGAAGACAAGGTCATCGCGGCCGAAGCAACCAGCCTGAAGATAACGAAGGAAGAGTTTTTGGGAATCGAGATCGAAAGCAATATCCCGGCGCCTTCTCCGGAGGAAGTCGATTCTTTTTACGAGGCGAACAAGGCGCAGATTCCACTGCCGAAAGCCGAGGCCCTGCCGCAGGTGCGGCAGTTCATGATGGACCAGGTCCGGCGCCGCCTGCGTGGTCCTCTCGTGCAGAGGCTGAAACAAAAATACGGCGTAACCACAAATCTCGATCCAGTACGGATGGACGTGGCAACCGCGGGCCATCCCTCTCGCGGGGCCGCAAATGCGCCGGTGACACTGGTGGAGTTCGCCGATTTTGAGTGTCCGTTCTGTGGCGGGCTGTTTCCAACTCTCAAGCTGATCGAAGAGAACTATGCCGGCAGGCTGCGCGTCGTGTATCGCCAGTTCCCTCTTACGACTTTGCATCCTAATGCTCAAAAATCGGCCGAAGCCTCGCTATGCGCATTCGAGCAGCAAAAATTCTGGGAGTATCACGACTCCCTCTTCCAGAATCAGCGCGAGCTCAGCGTGGAGGCGCTCAAGCGAAGGGCAGCCGACCTGAAGCTGGACACCGCCGCTTTCAATCAGTGCCTGGATTCGGGCAGGCAGGCGGAAGCCATTCAAAAACAGAAGGCTGAAGGGGCGCAGCTTGGAGTAGGCGGGACGCCGACGGTGTTTATCAATGGCCGCCTGCTTGCGGGTGGACCGAGCTACGCCAACCTCAAGACGCTGATCGACGACGAACTGCAGCGCGCAAACGCGCGGTAATCGGAAGCGAAGAACCAGGAGATAAAGAGATGTCAGAAGTCCCCGCCACGGATACCGAAATCATGGCAACGGCCGGTGCGAGAGAGCTTAAAGATGGCCAGGTCGTTGTCGTGGGGCTCGGATTGCCCCAGGTCGCGACCGTCCTCGCCAAGCGGACGCACGCTCCAAGACTGAGCGCGCTTCTTGAAATCGGCGTCATAAACCCGGCGCCTATCGATACGGCGGTAGGCCTGGCGGACGCGCGGATCTGGTACAAGGCCACGTGCTGGAGCGGATTTCTGGATGTGATGGGCATGAATGTGCATCGCGGCGTTGTCGATGTCGGGTTTCTGGGCGCCCTCGAAATTGACCAGCACGGAAACATCAATACGACATTGCTCAAGAACGACAAGGGCGGAATTCGCTATTTCAATGGCAGCGCGGGTGGAAACGACATCGCGTCGATGGCCAAGAGCGTGATGATGATCATGCGGCACGAAAAGCGGAAGCTGCCGACCCTTGTCGCTCACCTGACGAGTCCCGGTTTCGTCGGCGGAAAGAGCCGGAAGGAGCTGGGGTTGCGCGGCGGCGGGCCGTTCTGCGTTATTACGGATAAGGCCGTGCTGGGTTTCGACGAGGAGACTCATTCGGCCAAGCTGGTTTCGCTGCACCCTGGAGTTTCACTGGAAGACGTGGTCGAAAACACCGGATTTACTTTGAAGATACCGAAACAAGTGCCCAACACTCCGCTTCCCACCGCTGAGGAACTGCGCTTATTGCGCGAGGAGATCGACCCGAAGCGCGTTTACCTGGGAAAGGAAGGTTAGTGCGTGGGCTGTTTCCCGTCTCTGTTCGTTTGCCCTCGTAGTTAAACGCTCCCCTGCATGACATATCTGCTTGGTTTTGTGATTGCAGTCGCGATCGGGCTGACCGGCGTCGGCGCCGGAACGCTGACCACGCCTTTGTTGATTCTGGCGGTGGGCGTCTCCGCGCCGGTCGCCGTCGGTACGGCGCTCATCTTCGGCGCGGTCGTAAAAATCATTACCGCGCCCGTCTACATGGCGCGCAGGCAAGTGGACTGGCGGACGCTCGGCTTCATGCTCCTGGGCGGCGTCCCGGGAGTGCTCATCGGGGTGTTCCTGCTCAGTGGCCTCGAGGGCGAGGTCATCACCGGAATCATCGGCGCGACGATCGTCGTCGTTGCCATCTTCAATCTGCTGCGTCCGAAGGTTCATCACCGGCACGACCGCTCCAAAATGCTGGCGCTCGTATGCCTGGCCATCGGAACGGAAGTTGGTTTCTCCTCGGCCGGGGCGGGTGCGCTGGGCGCGCTGGCGCTGATGCGAATGACGAACCTGGCTGCCGCCGCCGTAGTGGGAACGGACCTTGTTTTTGGTTTGATCGTCTCGCTGATCGGGGGAGGCGTCAACGCGGCCATGGGTACGCTGGACAGCGCCGTCCTGCTGCAACTGCTTACCGGCGGCGTGCCTGGCGCGATCCTGGGCGGCTACCTCGCCGGACGCGTACCATCGCAACAACTCCGCGCCGGCCTCTCCGGCGCCATGGCCCTGCTCGGCGCAAGTTTGTTCTACCGCGGATTCTTTTGAAGGGGGAATTACGGGGACAAAGGGGGAATTAAGGGGACAGACTCCGAATTCCTGCACCACAAGGAATTCGGAGTCTGTCCCCTTAATTCCCCCTTTGTCCCCGTAATTCCTTTATCCCGTCTCCTCTGCGTTCCACCGGGAAGCGCGTTGCTCAAGAGTCCCCATCTCGATCTTGAGCAGTTCCAACTCATGCCGAACCCGCATCCTTTCCATGCGGAATTCGTGCTGTTCGACCTTCCCTTCGCCAGGCCATTGGCGTTCGAGGTTGCGTACGCGGCGTTCGAGCACAAATGTCTTCAGGTCAAGAGCGGTAACGCCCCAGAAGATCGATCGGAACTCATAGCGAGACATTGTCTCGTCTAATGTTCGTTCAGACATGTGGCTCCTCAGCGCGCGATTCCATAGCCATTACCTTACCCTCGACGACCGACAGACGGGTCTTCATCGACTTCAACTCCGATTGAATCGAGGTTTTACCCTTGCCGGCACTACCCACCCCTACAGCGGCCTCCAGCCGCTTGAGTCCCACGGTGATGGCATGGTACTCCTCGGTGAGTGTCTCCAGATCGTCTGTAAGTTTCTCGAGGTTGGCTTCGATGGCCTGAATGCGCTTATCCAGTTTCCCAACCTCTTTCTTCAGGTCGTCTTCAAAACTGAACAAATGCTTTGCCAAGGCCGCAAACTGTTTGTCGTGGCCGGTGAGTTTTTCAAATACCTGTTCGAGCGTGACGGTTTTCTTTTTGGAAGGCATGTTTTTTCCTCCTGGGTTTGGAGGGCCGGAGCGCCATCCTAACACGGTGATCTGGAGGATCCGGAGGAATATCCCGCTTGAAGTACCCCACTACTTCTGATAGCCTCATCCACTTTTGGTTCCATGTTTCCGCATCACCGGAGCGTGGACACGAAAGTCGGCGTCGTCGGGCCAATAAATTACAAACTATAAGGTTTCTCAGGCTACTTCCTGCTCGCCCGCCCTTACTTCGAACTGAAAGAGGACGTAATCATGATTTATGACATTGAACTGAATTCCGCGGCGCACTATCCCGTCTCGGGGATCGTGGAATTGTCGCCGCTGATCGAACAGGCCGGGTTTGGCGCGTTCTGGAAAGGCGAATCGAACAGCACGGATCCGCTGATCCTGCTTGCCGGAATCGCGGCGCGCACGAAAACGCTGAAGCTCGGAACAGCCATCTATCACATTTATGGCCGCAGCGCCGTCACCCTGGGCATTCAATCGGCCACGTTGCAGGATCTCTCCGGTGGGCGGCTTCTGCTGGGCCTCGGCGTTGCCAACAAGACGATTGCGGCATGGCATGGCGGCGTTTTCGATCGTCCGTTGCGGCGCGCGCAGGAGTACATACACATCCTTCGGGAAGTCGCAAAGGGGGAGCGAGTCGAATACCAGGGCGAAATGTATTCGACGGGAACGCGTTTCCAACTCTCGTGGAAACCAAGCCATCCCACATTCCCCGTTTATCTGGCGGGATTGGGTCCACAGATGACGAAACTCGTCGGAAAGATTTCCGACGGCGTGTTCATCAATATGGCCACCCCCGCGACTATAAAAGAGATCGCCGCGCGCGTTCACGAGGGAGCGAGAGAAGCGGGCCGCGATCCCAAAGACGTCAAGATCATCGCGAAAGTGCGCGTCTCGATGAATCCGGACCGGCAGTTGGCGCGCTCAAGACTGCGGCAGGTTCTGACGTTCTACAATATCGCGGACCATTACCGCGACATGCTCAAGGCATCCGGATTCGAGGCCGAAGTCAACACCATCGGCGAGGCTTTCAAGGCCGGCGGTTTCAAAGCCGCCAGCGCCAAGATGACGGATGAGTACATGGACAAGTTGCCTGTAATTCCGGCCACATCGGTACAGGAAATAAAGGACCGGCTGCAGCCTTTCGTGGAAGCCGGCGTGGATCGGCTCATTGTTCCTTACGTCCCCGTGACGGAACCCGTCATCGACGATGCCCGCAGGTTCGTCGAAGCGTGGGGCAAATCATAGTCTGCATTTAATAAACGAATCGAAAACCTTTGGAAAAGGAGCTTTGATTAATGAAAGAGAGAATTAGCTACTATAGCGACGGCCTAAAACTGTCCGGAATACTTTCTAAGCCTGACAATTCCCAAGGAAAACGTCTTCCTGGTGTCGTGCTTGTGCCAGGTTTCATGAGCACGGCGGATGCTTTCTTTCCTGGGTTCGCTGACGCGTTCACCGCAGCTGGCTTTGTATCCCTGACTATGGATTTCAGAGGATTCGGAGAGAGCGAAGGCGTCCGCGGCGAGGTCATTCCATACCTGCAGATCTATGACGCCAGTAACGCCATATCCTACTTGCAATCCAGACCAGAAGTTAGCCCGGACAAAATCGCCATATTAGGTGTAAGTCTGGGAGGAGGAGAAGTCGCATACATAGCAGCTCGAGACCGGCGAGTAAAGGCTGTTGCCTCAATGGTCCTGGTCGGTGATGGCGAACGGAGAATGCGAAGATTTCGAACCGAGCAGCAGTGGGAAACTCTCATGCAAAAAGTTAAAGAGGACAGGATAAACAGGGCTGTGACTGGCAAGTCCAAAGCCTTCCATGGGTTTTTGAATGAGGGAACCGATTCGGTACTGATCATGCCTCCGGATCTGAGCCATTCGTTGAAGGAAGCTGAACAGGTGGAAAACGAAAAAGGCAACAGCACAACTCTGGCAACCGTTGATGGGTGGCTGGACTACAAGCCGGAAGAGATTATTGACAAGGTGTCTCCAACACCAATTCTCTTCGTTCAAGCTGAGAAGGACGAGCTCGAGGCTGATGACGCCGATATCTTGTATCGTAAGGCTAAGGAACCGAAGAAGATCTTCACTCTAAAAGACGGCGTACACTTCGACGTGTATGGGAAGAGGACAGATGAAGTTATGAAACCGGTCCTCGAATGGTTCAAACAGTACCTTCAATAAATCCAATGCAGGACCGATCAAAATCTACAAGTTTGACCGTTCAAACGTAACGTGTAGATAAGACAGAAAGGTCCCCCGCCGTTCGCAGGCGGGTGGTAAACGTAAAGGGACGCACACTTAAGAATCGCAGTACCACGCGATTCTTAAGTGTGCGTCCCTTTACGTTTACAGCGTCCCGAACGCGGGCATAAAGCCCGCGGCTACTTCACGCCCAGATAATCCGCCAAATCAAGCGTCTGTCGCGCCCGATCCACGATCGGCATATCCAGAAGCTGGCCACCGAATGCAATCGCGCCTTCGCCGCGCTTACGCGCATCGTCGAATGCCTGAACAACCCGGCGGCAATAATCGAGCTCGTCGGGGGTAGGAGTGAATGCGGCGTTCACCAGCTCGATTTGAGCCGGGTGAATCAGCGACATTCCGGAAAATCCCAGGCGCCGGGACTGCGCGGCAAACTTCTTGAGCCCTTCCGCATCCTGGAAGTTCGGCCACACGCCGTCGACGCACTGAACGTGAGCGGCTGCAGCGGCCGTGACAATCGCGGAGCGTGCGTAGAAGAGGTCGACGGCTTCTGCTTCCCGGCGCAGCGGAAGGTTGAGCTCTCTCGAGAAATCCTCGGTCCCGAACATCAGGCCCATGACGCGCGGGGAGGATGACGCGATAGCGAACGCGTTATACAACCCCCGCGGGCTCTCAATCGCGACGAGCAATCGCACCGTTCCTGACGGAATTCCGACTTTCGGCTCGCGCTCGTCGAGAATCTTTTCTACAACCTTCACCTGCTCCGGAGTGTCGACCTTTGGCACTGCCAGGCCTTCAAGGCCCGGGGTGATCACACTGTCGAGATCGGCATGCATCCGTTCATGGCCGACCGCATTGATGCGGACATATCGCGCGGGCGTGCGCAATGAGGGATCCGCTTTCAACCGCGGGGCCAGTTGTTTCAGGGATTCCGCAATCTGTTTGCGCGACGTTTCTTTCGCTTCGGGCGCCACGCCATCTTCAATGTCCATCATGATGGCGTCCACGGCCGCGCCCATGGCCTTGTCGATCATTTTCTGCCGGTCACCGGGCACGAACATCCATGACCGAAACAGCTTGTTGTTTTGATCCATAGTTAAAAAGCCTTTCTTATTAATTAATAGGACTTCGGCATTCCGAGCACGTTCTGGCCAAGGAAAGCCAACACCATGTTGTTGCTTACCGGTGCGGCGATCAGCAGACGGGTTTCCCGGAACTTTCGTTCGATGTCATAGTCACGAGCAAAACCATAGCCTCCGTACGTGGACATGCAGACATCGGCTGCTTCCCATGAGGCTTCCGATGCGAGCATTTTGGCCATGTTGGCTTCAGCTCCGCACTTCTCGCCGCGCTCATACTTCGATGCCGCGTCGTATCGCATG
>CAMBFR010000038.1 GCA_945865815.1 Candidatus Sulfopaludibacter sp. SbA3 | reverse complement strand
TATGTATTTGTAAAACGACCGAACGACCAAGTGGTTAGTGAGTCATATGACAAATACATATGACATCGCCCATTGGACATCCCAACATTTGACATTTATGACGAGCAACACCGCAGTGCACCACTACCCTAAAACAGGAGGGGAATACTGCAGAAGACTACCTCAAGTCGGGCAGGGGGTCCGGTCCTGAATCGGACAGGGGTATGTTTTTGGGGACGCCTGGGCTAGTTCCGCTTCCGTATTCCGGCCACGGCGGCGTAAACCTGGATTGGTTTTGGTTCCACTGCAGGGGTTTCGGCGATTGCTTCGTGGTCTGCTTCCAGAGGGTTGGGTAACTGTTCCAGCCGGGTGTGAATGGTGACGTGTTTCGGAGCCTTGATGCCGAACCGCACACGACTGCGGCCGACTTCGAGGACTGTAATCTCGATGTCGTCTGCAATGATGATCTTCTGATCCTTCTTACGGCTGATAATGAGCATTAGCCAGACCACCTCTCTGACAAAGTGCAGTCACTCCTGTAGAGAAATACATGGTGTCAAAAATACAACAGAGTTTCCTGCGGCACTGTGATAACGGACTGGAAAATCTCGCGAGGCCTGATCCGTGCTTGAGCAGAAATCCAAAATTTATTCACTTTTTCATGGGAGCCCTTCTAATTCTGGAATTTTTCTGGCAGAATTGTCCCGCTTTACGGAACGGTTGAACAGATATAACACGATGACAGGATTCACATTCAGTCGCGCATGATCAGGTACCTGCTCTCAACCGCATGTCTGATCCTTTTCCTCTTCTGGCCGATTCAGGCTCAGGAATTCGCTTCATCGTTTCCCAGCGCGGGTGGTCTTCCCACAATCGTTCCCGAACGCTTCCCGACTATGGCGGAGAGTTCGTACCTGAATACTCTGACGAAGCGCGGTTTCAACCTGGAAACGCAGGGATTCCTCATCGAATCGCTTGATGGCGCAGCCATTTACGCCGACTACCAGAGCGACATTGCATTCAATCCGGCATCGGTCATCAAGGTCGCAACAACGTTTGCGGCCCTCTCCCGCTTCGGCGCCGACCGAAGGTTCCGGACCGCCTTTTATATGGATGGCGACCTCAACAAGAAAACGCGCGTCCTTAAGGGCAATCTGATTCTGGGAGCTGAAGGCGATCCGAATCTCTCCTCGATGGACATTACGCGATTGATTCGCCAGGTGGTTCGCGCCGGAATCTCGCGGGTAACCGGAGATCTCATCGTCGTAGGACCATTGTCTTTTGGAAATTATTACACGCTGGACCGCTCCATGAAGCGGCTGGGAGTCGTTCTTAACAGCGTTGGCGTACGCATTGTCGGCGCAAGGAAAATCGGGCAGGAATTCAGCGGAACGCTCGTGGCGAGTCATACCTCTTCAACGCTTCGCGACATCGTTCTTTTCCAGAATGCCCACAGCAGCAATCCCATAGCGGAACGCCTCGGAGAAACGCTGGGCGGTCCCAAAGCCGTAGAACAATTCCTGATGGAACAGGTGGGGATTCCGCAAACGGAGATCCTGGTGAGGCGCACGTCCGGCCTCGAGCAGAACCGCATTACGCCCCGCAGCACCGTGCTGCTGTTCCGTGAACTGGTCGGATGGCTCGATGCGCACGACATGTCGCCCGAGGATATTCTTCCGGTCGCGGGCGTCGATGATGGAACGCTGAAGCGGCGTTTCTCTTCAGCCGATTTTCGCGGCGGGATCGTTGCAAAGACCGGAACGCTGCCTGGCACGGACGGCGGAGTAAGCACGCTGGCCGGAATCGTCTACACGAAGGACCACGGGCCGCTGGTGTTTTCGATATTTAATACGAAGGGATCGGTTCTGAGGTACAGACAGCTTCAGGACGTTTTTCTGAAGGCCGTTATCCAGGAATCGGGCGGCATTCCAATGACTAATGTGTCATTGCGTAAATTAGGTAATTAATTCCGAACTTCACCGACTGCGCCGCAGGCTGAAACGGCATCTCGCCACGATCCACCCATTCCCAGAATTCGCCAAAATCGTTGTTCTGATTTGCAATCATGACGACGCGATCTTCGTCGTCCTTCATTGCCCAGAACTCCGCGCGCGTCGCGCCGCCAAATCGCGGATCGCCACCGTCGCCGCCATAGGGCAGTTGCATATCGAGAGTCTCAATATCGTAGAAGGTGTGGAAAATCTCGTGCGAAACGTCGAGCCGGACCATGTCGCGCTCGGGGAAGACCCTCTTCATCTGGCGTTGCAGATTGACAAGGTCGCGTCCACGGAAGTCGTCGTACATGACGAAGCCCCCGCGATTGATGTAGTCCCGCAGGCCGACAACCTCTTTCTCGGTCAGGGCCATGAAGCCGGGCTCGGAAACATAGAGGAATGGGAACTGAAAAACCTCGGGGTCGTCGAAACGAACTATCTTGAAAGACTCCGGGCTCGTACTCACGCTGGTAACTTCTTTGAGCATCGTGAGATAGAGATCTTCCGAAAACGGATAGTCGTGATGCCACGGCGCCTCGCGCTGGAAATTCGCCGAAAGGTTCATCGTGAACTCGACGCGGGCGAACGTGAACTCCGATGCCGGAACCGGCACGTCCGAAATGGCGAGCGAAACGAAGACAGTGATAAAGGTTAGAACTGCCAGAAACCTTTTCCGCATATAGCTTTTAAGGGACTATATCGTTATCGCCGGACAAATGGCACGAAAACTTTAGGCGCGTGGTAAGCTGCGAATCTTGATGAGAATTGTTCTTCTTGGCACCAGTTCTGCCGTTCCAACACTGAGCCGCGGCCTCTCTTCAACCGCCTTAGTCCGTGAAGGAGACGTGTTTCTCTTTGATTGCGGGGAGGGCACGCAGCTCCAGCTCATGCGAAGCACCGTGAAGCGGAGCCGTATCCACAGTATCTTCATCGGACATCTTCACGGCGATCATCTCTACGGAATCTGCGGCCTCATCAGCACGCTTCACCTCGATGGACGCGAAACCCCGCTGAATGTGTTCGGCCCTGAAGGCCTGCGCGTGTTCCTGAATGCGGCGTTCCGAACCTCGGATATGCAGTTCAGCTTCAAGCTGACAGTTCAGGAATTCCCGCGTGGATATCGCGGCCGCGTCCTCGAAGAAGACGAGTTCTACGTCGATGCGCTCCCGCTGGACCACTCGATCTTCTGCCTGGGCTGGAGATTCCAGGAAAAGCCTCGCGCGGGAATTTTCGACCTCGATCGCGCGGAAGAACTCAAGATTCCCCGTGGGCCGCTCTACGGAAAGCTCCAGGATGGTCAGAGCATCACGCTCCCGGACGGACGCACGATCACGCCGGACATGGTTCTTGGCCCGCCCCGGCCCGGAAAGTCCGTCGTGTATTGCCTCGACACGCAGTTTTCTCAGCGGTCCATTGAACTGGCCGACCACTGCACCGCGCTCATTCACGAAACAACGTTTGGTTCCGAGGACGCCGCCCTGGCGCGCGACCGCAAACACTCGACAATGGACGATGCGGCGCGCGTCGCCAAAGAGGCGCGCGCCGAAATCCTTATCGCAACGCACTTCAGCTCGCGCTACGACGGCCGCGACATCGCAAAAATGGGAGACGCCGCCCGCGAGGTCTTCGAGAACATTACGGTTGGCAGGGACCTGCTTGAAGTGGAAATCTAGACTGGCACGGCTTGCAGTGTTGCGCGCTCGGCGGCCGTAATCTTCACGCGCACGATCTCACCGGTTACAACATCGCCCTGAACGCGGATCTTGTGGTTGGAGCGGCTCCGGCCGAAATTGCCATCCTCGATCAGGACCTCGTGTACGGTACCCGGCAGCCGGGCTCGCCTGCCCGCGCCTGTTTCCTCCAGCACCGCGAGACATTCCTGATGACGCTCTTCGATCAATTCCAGCGGCGGGCATTCCATTTCGGCCGCAGGTGTTCCCTCTCGCGGCGAGTATTTGAAAATGTATCCCCAGTCGAACTGCGTTTCCCGGATCAGCGACAGCGTCTCGCGGAACTCCGCGTCGGTTTCTCCCGGAAATCCAACGATCACGTCCGTGCTCAACGTCATGTCCGGCATGGCCTTCCGCATCTTCTCCGCAAGCCCGATATAGTGTTCCCGCGTATAGGTCCGCATCATCGTCTTGAGCACACGATTGGATCCGGACTGCACGGGCAGGTGCAGCGCCTCGCAAACCTGCGGCACGCCAGCCATCGTTTCGATGACGCGATCGGTCATGTAATAAGGATGCGGGCTCATGAAACGGATTCTGTCCACGCCGTCAACCTTCGCGACTTCCTCCAGCAGATCCGCGAAATCCGTGTCCCTGCCCTTCGAGCCGTCGCTGTGATAAGAATTCACGGTCTGGCCGAGCAGCGTAATCTCGCTGGCGCCTTCATTCACGCGATCGCGCACTTCGCCAAGGATCTGCTCCATCGGGTGATAGCTCTCGCGGCCGCGAACATATGGAACGATGCAGTAGGTACACGAGTAGTTGCATCCGCGCATGATGGTGACAAACCCCGAAACCTGATGACCCATCGATGGAATGGCGTAATCGAGATCCTCATCGGTCGCGCGCTTGGCGAGCAGCCGTTCGGCCATCTGACCAAAGTCTTCGATCGCCTTTGCGCCGACAACGAGGTCCACGAACGGGAACCGGCCCCGCAGTGATTGCTTGGTTCGTTCCGCCGCACAACCGGTGACGACAAGTTTGCGGCCGGGCTTCCGGGTTTTCCAGGGCCTCAGGCGGCCCAGTTCGGAGAACGCAACGTCCTCTGCATGCTGCCGCACCGTGCAGGTGTTGACCAGGAGAACGGAGGCCTCCTCCGGATCCTCGGTTTCGACAAGACCGCGAGCCTTCAGGTGGCGGCCCATTTCATTCGAGTCAGCCACATTCATCTGACATCCGAAGGTGCGTATGTAGAACTTCTGCATGAGGTGGCGATTATACGTGATCAGGAGGACTCTAAAACTCCCCTCCTGAGTTAGGAGGGGTGGCTGCGCGATCAAGAAAAGCTGCGAAGCTACCGAAGAGGCGCAGACGAGGTGGTTCCCAAGGAGCCCCGTTCGCTAGATTCTCCCTTCTTCCCTGAGCTTCTCCAGATGTGCGGCGACCGACCGCTCCGCCACTCCGTACATCGCCGGCGGGACATCCGTATAAACCTCTTCCACAATCTCCGCCGCCGAACGTCTTCCCTGCTGCCAGGCCGCGAGTATTTTCCGCTCCCGTTCCATCCGATGGTCCAGATACTTCTGGATCTTCTCTTTGGGGTTGGCCATTACCGGGCCGTGCGCCGGGAACAGCGCCGTCACGTCCAGCGCCTGCATCCGCCTCAGAGAATCGAAATAGGTGGCCATATGCCCTTCGGGCGGATCGATCACGATCGTCCCAAACCCGGCCATCAGATCACCCAGAATCAGAGAACCATTCTTTTCCTCGAATATGCATACATGCCCGCGGGCGTGACCCGGCGTGTGCAGGACGTTCAAAATCCAACCCGGATTGCCGCTCAACTCCACGCGCTCGTTCTGGGCGAACGTCCGATCGACCTCGACAATTCCTTCCAGGCCACGCTTGGTAATCGGGTGTGCCGCGATCTTCACGTTGCGCTCCTTCTTCAGGTGCATCGCCCCGCCGATGTGATCCTGATGGAGATGCGTGAGCCAGATCTCACGGATTTTCCTGTTATCGAGCACTCGATCCAGCATCTCCTGTTGATCTTCATACGGCGATGCGGGATCCACGACGATCACCTCATCGCCGCCGATGACGTAGCAATTCGTGTGTGTGGCCGGCGGCAGCGTCGGTGTGCGCACGGGCACAAGCAGGATTCCCGCTCGCAGCTCACCTGCGAGAATCGGCTCGCCACTCGCCCAGGGACTGGCCTTCATCCTTTCCTCTATGTCGTCCAGACCCTCAGCAAGGCACTTCAATCCGTGGAGAACCGGCGGCGCCATCAGGATCCGGCCTTCCTGCCATTTCGCCACGGCGTCTGCCGGCCGGATCCATTCGCCTAGGTCATGCTCGCCGGATGTGATGCGCGGATTCTCCCCATCCGGACATTGCGCAAGAAAGAAGCAGGTATCGAACCGGCGTGGCACAAACGCGGGTGTCATCCATCTGCCGACATCTATTAATGTGGATGGATCGACTGTAACGCCGGTTTCTTCCTGAAGTTCTCTCGCGGCGCAAACCCGTGCATCTTCGTTCGGATCGAGCTGTCCACCGGGAAATGCGTGGTACCCGCCCTGAAAAACCATCTGAGGTGAGCGGCGCATCCAGAAGACTTCGAGTTCCGGTTGGGTTCGCACGAGAACCACGACAGCAGCAGACTTTGGGCTTGTCATACACTCCGAGTATATCCACTGTACCTATGTAGTGACGTTGCCTGAAAATGGTTTATGCGAGGCAGTCAAAACTGAGAGGAAGTAATTTTGAAGCTGAGAAGAATTCCGATCGCTGTCATACAGCCTTTGCGTCCTGCCGTTTCCCAGAAGGAAGCTATGCAGCGCTTAAGGGATTCGGGGTGCCGTAGGTCTGCCGGAAACCCCGATTGACACTGTATTTCCGCGTTTGTTACTCTCTCTGGGTCACATCGGCGTCAACGCCGTCCGTGCCATTGTTCCTCAGTAGCTCAATGGTAGAGCATCCGGCTGTTAACCGGAGGGTTGTAGGTTCGAGCCCTACCTGAGGAGCCTTTTCGTTTATCCCTACCCCCGCCTTTCGACCAGCAGAACGACCGAATAGGGATTCACCCAGTAGCCGGATTCCATGACATCCGCCTTTTCGGCGTTCCAGAAATTCCCATAGACCTCTGCCCACGGGGCCGTATCGATAAGACGGCGCCAGTGCCGGCCGGGCTGCGATGCGGGAACCGAAAAGAACACACCCTGATTCCCCATGTTTACGCAAAGCAGGAAATCGTCATCGCCGATGGCGCTGCCGTCGATGCGCCAGTGGAGGCATCGGGCGCCTGCGTCGAGGTCGGAAACCCCGTCCTGGCTCTTGAACCAATAGGTCACATCGTTTCCCTGGTCTAATACGAAGTCGCCGAAGTGCGCCTGCCTCAGGCAGGGATGAGCCTGCCGCAGACGGAGTAGAAACGCGGTAAAGAGAAACAGGCCGTTTTTCCCCGTTGGGTTTGCATCCCGGCCGTAGTTGTCGTGATAGCTGCCGGAGCCACCGGTGGAGACGGTCGTGGGCGCAGCAGTTGCGATCATGTCGAAGTTCTGCCAGACGCCGATGCTGTCAATCTTGTATGGATTGTTATTGCCATTCTGGGTGCGCGCGAATTCGTCGCCGCCAAGAGTCATCGGAACGCCCCGCGACAGAAACTGCACCGTGAACATGTTTCGAAGGCGCGCGCGCCGAAGGGCGTGGTCTCCGCCCGAGTCCCACGAGTCATTGGTGTCATTCCCGCCATCGGAGGGGCCGAACGGCCAGAGAACACCGTTGTTCTTTTCGTTGTAGCTCACGAGATCCATCAACGTGAAGCCGTCGTGGGCGGTAATGAAGTTCACCGACTTGTGCGGTCCTCCCTGGTCATGAAAACGATGAAAGTCCCCATTAACCGACCTGACAAAGCTTTCAACGCAGGCGTCCCCCTTCATGAATCGTCGAATCGCGTCGCGGTACGCTCCGTTCCATTCGGCCCAGCCTTTTGGAAAGTCTCCGACATGATAGCCGCTGATGTCCCACGCTTCAGCGATCACCTCGATATGCTGCGCTTCAGCCATTTCCGCGATTTCACGAAGCAGAAGGCCGCCTCCCTCGAACTTATAGTCCTTGCCGGTTCTTCCGAGAACTATCGCGAGGTCGAATCGGAAACCGTCAACACCCATATCGAGAGCCCAATATTCGAGCGAGTCCCTGATGAGCCGGCGAACCACTTCTTTCGATGAATCCAGGTTGTTCCCGCATCCGGAGCTGTCCCAGTAAAAAGCATTTCCTCCCGTAAGCGCGTAGTACTCGGAATTGTCCAAACCTCGCATCGAGATGATCTCGGCCGTATCGGCAGAACTGCTACTCCACAGACCGCCCTCACCCGTGTGGTTATAAACGACGTCCAGATAGACCTCGATCCCCTCCAGGTGAAAGGCCTTGACCATGTTCTTGAACTCGCGCGTGGGGCCGCCCGGGGAGCGATCGTGAGCGTAACGCGTGTCCGGAGCGAAAAAGCCGTACGTCATATATCCCCAATAATTGCCGTGTGGCGGCTCGTCCACGGCTCGGTCCCATCCCGGACTGCCTTCAGGATTGAGATCGTTGGCGAACTCGTGAACGGGGAGAAACTCGATGGCGGTGTATCCAAGAGCCTTCAGGTATTTCGCCATGTACGCGGCGCCGGCATAGGTTCCGCGAAAAGCATCCGGCACGTTCGCCACCTCCTCGAATCCTGAAATTCCGCTCAGAATCGACTCCAGGCGCGTCGAGGACGGGTGGCGCGTCAACCCGCGCAGATGCGCTTCGTAGATGGCCGCATCCTTTTGCAGGACACGCGGCTTGGTTCCGGTAGGCGTCCGGTCGTCGATCACGACGGACTTCGGCGCCCAGGGACCCGTGTCGACCTCCCGCCGTACCACTGGAGAATGCCAATCTCTATCTCCCCTGTATGGCTCCGGCCCCGAGCCGTAAATGCCGGCGTCGTGGTGATGAAGCTCCTTCATTTCCGGAGTCTCGCGGTCGTGCGACAACTCGCGGGCATAAGGATCGAAAAGAAACTTGTTGGGATTGAAGCGGTGGCCGTTCGCATCCACATCCGCGATAAACCCCGCCGGGCTTCCCCCGCGCTGCCAGTCTGTGGAAAACGGCCAATTCGGCCCCCAACATCGAAACCCGTAAAACGTGCCGGGCGGCACGGCATTCAGCACGGCGCGCCACACGTTGTCCGAGCCCCGCTTCAGCCAATAGTCAAAACGCGCCGGCTCACCCATGTGTGTGTCGTAGATCTCCAGGAGCAGGCGTGTCGCGTTTTTGGAGTACACCGCGAATGTCGTTGTGTCTCCGTAGACAAAAGCCCCGAGCGGAAATACCGCATCGCCCCAGGTTTCAGGTTCGGACGGGCTGAAAGCCCCGTGCTGCGGATGATCTGTTCCAAGTGACATGCCACACTTCCTTTCAGGTCGATACGCTCACGTAAGTTTCGTGCCCTGCCTTGACAACAGCCTTGAGCTGTCCTTGACGGACGAGCGAGCGAATCGCCTGTTTGATGTCGCGCGGCGGATGTTTCAGAAACTCGCCCGCGATTTTCGATTCGGTGCGTGGGATGGAGCAGAACACGAGGATGCCCGCCGCGAGCTGGTTCTCCGGAGCGGGCAAGAGTTTGCGCGGAAACACAATCGTCACGCCCGGATTGCCTTCGATATCCTCTCCCGGCCTCCACTCGAGGTTGCCGGCCACTCCTTCGAGGAATGCGCGCAACTTGCGCCGGATCTTTCCTCCCTCACCCGACGCTCCATAGCCATGAATCACTCGAACGGATTCCTGCGAACCGCTGCGCACATGCCGGTTGTAGAAATCGAGGAACAGTCGGAGCGCTTCATCGACGGTGTGGCCGTGCAGGTCCAGTTCACGCATTCCGGAAAGTGTGGTCAGGAGATCGGGTCGAACAGCTCCGCGCGACGCTCTTCGACAAAACGGTAGAAGCCATCCGCGGCGTACTGTTTGAAATGCGGCGAATTGCGGTGAGCTTCAAGAGCGGCCTCATCGGTGTACTGCTCGTAGACCAGATAGTGCCGCTTATTCTCGCGCGACCGTTGAACCACATACGCGATGCATCCAGGTTCGCGGCGGGTTGCATCCTCCAGCTTGCGGAAGCTATCCAGCACTTCGTCTTCGTGTCCAGCCTTGATCGTCACGTGCACAGCCAGGATCAGCATGGTGGCTACCGGCGGGTGCGGATCCGCGGGCTGCCGCCGACCTGCTCGTAGCTGAAACCGTCAGTGGCACGATCGAGCTTGCGGATGTAGAGACTCTGGGCCAGCGAGCGGCCGGGGCTGCCGGTGACAACCACTCGGTCGCCCTGCTTCAGGGTGTCGGCCGTCATGCCGATCTCGGAGAGTTCCCCACGATTGTCCATCTCGAGGCGCCACTGCTGGGCGGCGCCGGCGGCAGTTCTGACGTCCAGCGTGACGAAGGGATGCGGATTGACGAACTGAAACTGCGTGACGACGCCTTCGACGGTCACCTGCTGGCCGGTATCGTAAACACCCGCGATGGAATGATGCCCGTGGGCCGCCATGCCGGAGATCACAATGCCAAATGCCAATAACAGAATGTATCGGTTCATCGCGTAATCTTACCCCGGCCCGGAGAGTTTTGTTTACTCGGATCGCAATACACGACAGAATTCCATCGTTCCTTTATCAGGAGAAATAAATGAATCCGGAAGATTGCATTCTATTCAGTGGAGCAGCCAGGGGAGCGGAAGAAGCGTTTGGCCGTGCGGCCGAGCGCCACGGCATCGAAGAGGTCAACTTCACTTTCGAGGGCCATAACGATTCGAGGACCAGAGGCATTCGGGTGTTGACTCACGCCGAACTGAAACAGGGCGATGTGAGCCTGACGTACGTCGGACGGCTGATGAACCGCACCTTTACCGACACGCCGGTCTTCAGAAAGATCCTTCAGAGCATCTGGCACCAGATAAACAGCGGCCAGGAGATCTATGTCGTGGGACACATATTGAAGGACGGCACCGTGAAGGGCGGAACAGGCTGGGGAGCCGAGTTTGCAAAGCTCTGCAACAAGCCGCTGTTCGTGTTCGACCAGGACGAGAATCGCTGGCATTCCTGGACCGGCGAAGCGTGGAAAGCGGACTCGACGCCAACAATCACGCACAGTCGAATCACGGGTACCGGAACGCGGATGCTGAAGCCAAACGGGGCCAAGGCAATAGACGATCTCTTCGATCGGTCTTTCCAGCGTTTTCCGGCAACGTAAAAAATTGTAGAATCCGCAATCAAAGGAGCCGTAAAAATGCGAGATCAACGAATCAAGAAATTTCTGGTTATGGCGCCACTCGTAGCGCTCATGTCACTTGCAACGCTGCCTCTGGGTATTGCCCAGCAAGCCGGCGGGGCGCAAGCCGCGAAACCGGCGCGCGTCATGCCGCCGGTTCCCCGGATGAAGGACGGCACACCGAATTTCGGATGGGCGGACCCGAGGGAGAGCGGCGTCTGGAGGCCGGATCGTCTGCACCGGGATCTGTCGAAATCCCTTCTGGACCGGAAGGAAGAAGGAATTCCTCTCCAACCCTGGGCAAAAGCGCTCTATGAATATCGGATCAAGACCGAGCAGATCGATGATCCCGAAGGTTATTGCCTCCCTGCCGGCGGCATCGGCGCCACATCGAACAGAACGGCTGCGCCGTGGGAGTTTCTGCAGTTGATCGACCAGAAACGCATCATCAGAATCATGGAGAGCGGGTCGAGTGTCTGGCAAACCATCTATATGGATGGCCGCCCTCATCCTGCCGACATCAGTGACTTTCCGACATGGCTGGGTCATTCGATCGGCCGATGGGAAGGGGACACGCTGGTTGTGGATACCGTCGGATTCAACGAGGGGCACTGGCTGACCATGATGGGCTTGCCACGAACCAATTACCACCACGTGACCGAACGATTTACACGCGTCAATTACGACACCATGCGGTATGAAGCGACATTCGACGATCCCGGCGCGTACACAAGGCCGTGGCGAGTCGGCTGGGATATCAATTGGGGCGCGGGCGAAACACTGCTGGAACTGGTTTGCCAGGAGAACAACAGGTGGCCCGAGTTTCAAAAGGGCGCGAAGATGCCCGGAGCACAATAACCCGCCATGTTCAGACTTGCGATCGCGCTGGTCAGTGTCATTGGGCTTGCCGTGCCTGGCGCGGCAGGAGAGGCACAACAGATGACGTCCAATATACGTTCGGAACTGGCGCCGTCAGGCCGCCTGCGCGTGGGCATTAACTTCGGAAACGCGTTGCTCACGCGCAGGGATGCGGGCGGAACTCCGGGCGGCATCGCCGTGGACCTGGCGCAGGAACTGGCGCGGCGGCTGGGCGTCCCCATGGACATTGTCAGCTACAACGCTGCCGGACAGATGGCCGATGGAGCGAAGGCCGGCGCCTGGGATGTCGCGTTTCTTGCAACCGATCCGGACCGCGCCAATGAGATCGCCTTCGCGGCGGGTTACCTCGAGATCGAATCGACCTACCTGGTTCCGCCCGGCTCTCCGCTACGCAGTATTGCGGATGTGGATCGCGAGGGAGTCCGTATCGCTGTATCCGAAAAGAGCGCTTACGATCTGTATCTCACCCGCGAGTTAAAACGCGCCACGCTGGTTCGCACTCCCGGCGTCAACGGCTCGGTCGAACTCTATTTCGCCCAGAAGCTCGATGCCCTGGCCGGGCTCAAGCCCTCCCTCGTGGAGGTAACCGACAGGCAACCCGGCTCACGAGTGTTGGACGGCCGCTTCACCGTCGTTCAACAGGCAGTCGGCACGCCGAAAGGGCGTGAGGCGGGCGCGCAATATCTTCGCGAGTTCATCGAAGACGTCAAGGCTTCCGGATTTGTCGCGAAAACCATCGAGAAGAATGGCATCCGCGGCGTGTCCGTCGCACCCAAAGCCCCCGCCCACAGGTAGAATGAAAGCGGCCGGATTCTCTAAAACCAACCGGCGGGGTTATAGTCTAAGCGTTCAACGACTGGAGGTACCGTGAAACCGATTTCAATCCTCGTACTGTTGACGGTTATGGCTGTCCCGGCGATTGCGCAGGAGCAGCAGGAACTGCCCTCTTTCAGGAGTAACCTGTACAACGCCAACTCACCGGAAGGGATTTTCGACGTTCTTGTACACGTGGATGGCGAGGCGATCCTCTATATAAAGGATACGGAAGTCCGTTACACGCTCCTCGGCGGCGCGCCTTTGCGGGACGCCGGCTCAAACTACAGGCAGCCCATACCGGAAGCGGTTTTCGGTTCCTTTAACATGGACAAAAAGGCGGGGCGAGGCACTGCTGTTCTGGTCGAAACGCCGGGGCCTGTGAATAACTACACTGCGATCGTGCGGATCAATGACCGGAACGCCGGCTCCGACTTCTATCACATCCATCTCGACTGGACATGGAATCCTTCCGACCCGTCGCGCCCGCCAGGCGGACGCTTCAGCCGCCCTTTGGGCTCATCGCGTAACGATCCCGATGAATACGACCGTGGCCGCAACGGCTCGTTCAGCTTTCAAGGCCGCGTGGATGATGTGGCCGTCCTCTATATCCGTTCCGACCAGGTCCGGGAAGAAGATCTCGCCGGCAAGCCGCTTCGCGGCGAACGATTTGAGTTTTCACAGCCGCTGCCTTCCACGCGCCTGCGATCAATTGAACTGAGGGACGTTTCCGGCCGGGGAGAGGTGGAACTGATCGAGAAACCGTGGGAAGGAAATCGGTACACCGCGGTAGTCCGGATTTCCGACAGGCAATCCGGTAACGGCCGCTACAGCTTCAAACTGGTCTGGAGGCGCTGAGCGCAGCGGCCTGCGTCTTGAAGGGATCGGCGTCCACATTCGGGTTGATTGCCCTGTTCCTGTTCGCAGGATCTGCCTCGATCTTTCTCTTTCAATTACAAACACTCTCGCCGGACATTTCGTTCGATACGCTGGAACAACTCGCGGGCAGCCGAAGCCACGTAAATCTCGAGGCATTCTGGCGGAAGGTTCAGATGCCCCCGGGAGTCTTCAACGATTCGTATGCATTGTGGAAAGCGTCGAGCAGCTTCGGAGATCTGGATGGCGACAACACCAACGAAAGGATTCTCCGCCTGCGAGACTCCGACGACTTTTGCAGGTTCATCGTCCTCAAACGAATTGGATCGGAATGGAGCGCCGTCGGCCACGCGGATGTGCTTTTCTCCCACGAACCCGAAGCACGAGTCGTTTCAAATGAGCGGGGCCGCTGGCTCGCCGTCAACCATATTGAAACAGGCTGGAGCACCGGTACGTTTCAGGAGAATGAAACCTGGTATGCGTTAACGGATTCCGGACTCATCGAGTCCCTGAGTTTTCCAATGGAAGCGCACTGAGGGCGTGCAAAACGCGGGCATAAAGCCCGCGCAGCTCACTTCAGTTCCATGATGATGGCGCGCGCTTTTCCCCGAACAACTTCTTCAGTGTGAAGACGGGCTCTGGGATTGGCCGTGGTCAGTCCAAATGAAATCTCGTTCACGACGCTGTTACCGTCGACTGTGGTCGATTTGACGGCGCCGTTTTCCAGATAAACCACCACGACATACTTATCGTGAAAGTGTACCGGCGTCGGCATTCCCGGAGTCCACGTGTAATCCCACACGATCACGCGATCGTTCTCCAGGAGTTTCTTCACGTCCGGACGCGGAAAGGCGTTCGGATAACCGGAGGCATTCTGAAGCGGCGGGTCGCGGCGTTCCTTCAGATTCACCACAATTGCACGCACGGGACTGGTTTCCGAAGTGTTCTCTTCGCCGTACACGCCACCCTTGGGATCGAATGCCGCATCGCCCACGTTGCGGGTTACGACACGCGACATGCCATCCGGCGACGTTATCCGGATCGTTCCACCAGCCAGATAAATGCTCACGGAATCGCTATCGTGCGAGTGCGCCGGTGTGCGCTGGCCCCTGGCCCAGGTGACGTCCCAGACAGTAAAAACGTCGTTATCGACGATTTGCCTGGCGCCGTCCCGGGAGGATGCGTGAGGCAGCCCCTGAAAGAGCATGGCGGCGGCAGTTATGATCGAGACGAGAACTGTGTTCACTATTAGCCACTCCTTTCGACCAATGTTACGCTCGTCGGATGCGGCAACTCATTGTAATTTTCGCGTCTGTGTTTCTGGCTGAAATTGGTGATAAAACCCAACTCGCAACCATGCTCTTTGCCACGGATCGGAGTATCGGCAGGATCGGCGTTTTTGTGGCGGCGTCGGCTGCCCTGGTGGCGGCAACGCTCATTGCCGTGGTCGCGGGAGAATTCATAACGCGATTCATACCGGCCTCGACATTGAAGGTGGCGGCTGGAGCAGGATTTATTCTGGTCGGCCTCTGGACGCTTATTTCAGCATCACGTTAGAAGCCGAGTCTTAAGAATGAAATACAAAGATCCAACGCTGGAACGGCTGGCGTGGATCATGGATCGCTGGTTCCGCATTGGTCCTTTCTCGATCGGCCTGGATGGATTGCTGGGTCTGATCCCGGGATTCGGCGACGTCGCTGGCGGCGTCCTGTCTGTTTTCATCATTGCGAAAGCGATGCAGCACGGCGTGCCACGGATTGTAATTCTCAGGATGGTCATGAATGTGGGCATCGACTCGCTCGGCGGTTCGATTCCCCTGGTTGGAGATTTCTTTGACTTCGCCTTCAGAGCCAATGTCCGCAATCTTGATCTGTACCGCCAGGCGCTCGCCGGCAGACGACGGCCGATCCGGGATTGGGGGTTTGTCTTGTTTGTAATGGCGCTGCTCGTGGCCGTTATTGCCATACCGATTGTTGTCTTCTTTTTCCTGGTACGACTGGCCGCCCCTTATATGTCCTCGTTTTGACGAGAATTGAAACTCATGAAGCGAAACGAAGACCTCATCAAAGGCTGGATCGAGTCTGCTCCCTTCTGGGAAAAGTACCACGCAGCCCTCAACGCAATGTTTGTTCCGGTCACCCAGTCGCTGATCCATGACGGCATTGCCGGCGTTGCCGGACAACTCGCCGGGCAGGCCATCCTGGATGTGGCGACGGGCCCCGGTGAGCCGGCCCTGACGCTGGCCGGTTTGGTCGGACCCAAAGGCAGTGTCGTTGGAGTGGACCCCGTTCCGGCCATGGTCGAAGCCGCTCGCCGGGAAGCAGCCAGGAGACAACTGGCGAACGTGCGCTTCGAAGTGGCGTTCGCGGATCGCCTGCCATTCCCGGACGATACGTTTGATGCGGTGCTGAGCCGCTTCGGTGTCATGTTCTTTCCGGCGCCGCTCGAAGGTATTCGCGAGATGCTCCGAGTATTGCGGTCCGGAGGCGGAATTGCAGCCGCAGTCTGGGGTTCTGCGGATCGGAACCCGTTTCACTACATCTTCTCCAGGGCCATAGACCGATACATCAAGTCTCCACCGCCGGAGCCGGGTGCGCCGGATGCCTTTCGGTTTGCCGAACCCGGCGAACTGCTCGCTATATTCAAAGTGGCCGGCGCCGTCGATACATCGGACCGCATCCTGCAATTCCAGATTCAGACCTCCATTGCCGTGGAAGACTTCTGGACGATGCGGTGCGAAATCTCGGAGAAATTTCGTGAGAAACTGACCATGCTCACGAAAGAGCAGGCCACCGAGGTCCGGCGCGAGGTCATCACTGCCGCCCGCACGTATTCCGCTAACGATCAACTCCGCTTCCCGGCTGAGATCCGCGTTGTAAGCGGCAGGAAGCTTTAGATATTTGCTTTGCTTCAGGCGTCGGCTACGACATAAACTGAGAATCAGAACTTTTGAAGGAGTTCATTGATGCCAAAGAGTTCCCGGCCGACAGGAAATAAACGCGCTCGTGAAAAGGCGCAAGTCGAACGAAATCAAGAGAAGCACAAGCGCCGGATGGAACGGCGTGATCGCAAGGCGACTGAAGGTCCGCGGGTAGCCGGCGAAGAAGATCCGGATATCGCGGGAATTCGGCCTGGCCCTCAACCGCGCGATCCCGAATGGCTCGATCTCGACGACCCCACTGAAGAAGAAGAAGGCGAAGAGGGCACCCCCGCGTGAGAGGAATTTGCGATCGACATCGGCCGTCATCGGCCTATACTGAACGACGTTTGCACTGTAGTTAACCCAGGGTTTGGAGCCTCTAGCCTCTGTCCGGACGGTCGTTGTAACCCGCCCCGCAAAGCCCTTGAAGTTCCGCCAAGACATTCAGGTACCTCAATGACAAAAAAATTGTATGTCGGAAATCTGTCGTTCCAGACGACAGAGGCTGATGTGGAAGGTCTGTTCTCGCAAGTTGGACCGGTGGAATCGGTCAGCATCATCACCGATCGTGACACCGGCCGCTCCAAAGGCTTCGGCTTCGTCGTTATGGATGGGGCCGATGCGGATAAGGCAATCGAAAAGTTCAATGGAACCGAGTTCAATGGCCGTAATTTGACCGTGAATGAAGCCCGCCCCATGGTCAAGAGGGAGTTCGGTGATCGGCCAAGCCGCGGTGGCGGTGGTGGCCGAGGTGGTGGTGGCGGCCGTTACTAAAACGCGATCAGTCGACTTGTGGGCGCGGGGCTGAAACCCCGTGCCCGTATCAAACAGGAATTTTCCGGAACTCTGCGCGGGGCTGAAACCCCGCACCCACAGCAAACCTCCGAAATCCCACTGGAATTCGCCGTCAGCCGGCCGGTTTTAGGAACATGGTCGATTCGCACTTATTGCTTTTCGCCGCTGCGTTTGGCGCCGGGGTCATGAACTCGGTTGCCGGAGGAGGAACGTTTCTGACGTTTCCGGCGCTGGTCTTCACCGGCGTGCCTTCGGTAATTGCCAACGCGACCAGCACTGTTTCCCTGTTCCCGGGCGCGTTTGCGAGCGCATGGGCGTATCGAAAGGATCTGACGGCGCTTCGTGGCGTACCGCTCAAAGCTGCGCTCGCAGTCAGCATCGTGGGAGGGCTTATCGGAGCGTCATTGCTGCTCTACACATCGGAATCGACCTTCGACTTCATTATTCCGTGGCTGCTCCTCTTTGCGAGCACGATCTTCACGTTCGGCCCACGTCTCACGAAAACGCTGGAAGGGCGGTCGCTGACCAATCCCACAGCCCTGATCACCTTTCAGTTCCTGGCGGCAATCTATGGCGGATACTTTGGCGGCGCCGTAGGAATTATCATCCTGGCCCTGTGGAGCATGATGGGCATCACCGATATCCATGCAATGAACGCCAGCAAGACTCTGCTGGGCGGCACGATGAACGCAGCCGCCGTGGTTCTGTTCATCGTGGCCGGAAAAATCTGGTGGCCTCAAACCGCGGTAATGCTGGTGGCCGCGGTGACAGGCGGATATGTAGGCGCGCGCATGGCAAAGCGGACGAATGCGAGGCTGGTTCGCTCGTTCATCACGGTGCTTTGCTTCACCGTAACGATCCTCTTCTTTATTCGCGCCTGAGCGCATATGCGACGCGGCATTGGGTTCGGGCTGGCTTACGGATTTTTCCTCGCGGCGGCATCACTGGCGGTGCATGTCGGATCGGGACTGGATTCGGCCGAATTGACCTTCTATCGAGGCGCGGCCGGATTCCTGTTTTTCTTCTCGGCGGCCATGCGCAGCAGATCCCTGCTTGTTCAGAAGGCCGCCTGGCCCTTGTGGCTCCGAACGATCGCATCATCCATTTCAATCCTTTGCTATTACTGGACGCTTCAGGCGACCGATATCGGCATTGCATCGTCGCTGCTGAACCTGGCGCCGGTGTTCGTCATCTTCATGACCGCCATATTTCTCTCGGAACACATTTCGGCCGCCGAGGTCATTGCGGTACTCGCCGCAGTAGCCTCGGTTACGAGCCTGGGCGCCGGAATTCCCACGGCTGTATGGCTTGTCGGTCTTTGCGGCTCCGTTACGGGCGCGACATCATTCACGGCCTTGCGCGCTTCCGCCCAACGTTTCGATGCGGCCGTCGTGGTATGGATGCTCAGCCTGTTCCTGATCATCGCCGCACTAGTGGTCAAGCAGGGAAACCTTCAAACACCGAGCCTGAGCCAGGCGCCCGTCATCGCCGGCGTTTGCATATTCGGCGTGACTTCGCAGTTCTTCCAGACAAAGGCCTACACCTTCCTGCCGGCTGCGATTGCGAGCGCCTTCGGACTGACCTCGGTAGCGTGGGGTTTCTTTTTTGATATCGTACTCTTCGGGAAGCTGGTCAGCTCCTTTCAAATCGCGAGCTATGTTTCGTTTATCGCAGCGATCACCGTGCTGGTTTACCTGAGAAACGCATCCAAGGAGGCTTGATGCCCATTTTCCTGATTCACTACGATTTGTACTCCAGGCCGGACGTCGAGTACCCCACGCTTATACCCAAACTCACGAAACTCGGCGCACGACGCCTGACGTCCAGCGCATGGGCGCTGAAATCGGACAAACCGATCGCGGAACTGCGGGATGAAGTCGAAATCTGCGCGCTGACGGGAGACCGCATCCTCATTGTTCAAATAGAGGATTGGCGCACCGTGAACACGATGATCACGATCGATTCAATCGCGGAATAGCCCGTAAACCGTTAAACTGATTTTCTTAATTTTTATCGATGGAGTGGAACTATGAACCGCGAACTCTTTCAACAAAACATTCTTGAACTTATACGGCGCACGTCGGCGTTTTTGCCGCCGGATGTCGAGAGCGTCATTCAACTGCAGCGCAAGCTCGAGGTATCGGGATCGAAGGCCGATTTCGCCCTCGAATTGGTGGCTCAAAATATCGGACTGGCAAAAGCAAAGTCGCTGCCGATCTGCCAGGACACCGGCACGATCAGTTTCTACTTTGAAACACCGGCCGGCGTGGATCAGCTTGAACTCGAAGATCTCTGCAAAAATGCCGTCAAGGAGGCGACTAAAAAAGGCTATCTCCGCCAGAACTCGGTGGACAGCGTGGATGGCAAGAATACCGGGGACAATCTTGGCCCGGGCAGCCCGGTGTTTCACTGGAAGCAGACGCGCGAGCCTCACATCGATGTTCGATTGATTCTCAAGGGCGGCGGCTGCGAAAACATGAGCGCGCAATACAGTCTTCCAGCCGAGATCCAGGGCAAGCGCGTCGATCGAGACATCGAAGGCGTGCGGGCCTGTATTCTCGACGCCATCTGGAGGGCGCAGGGCAAGGGCTGCGGACCGGGATTTATCGGCGTGGCGATCGGCGGCGACCGCGCATCGGGCTACGACTTCGCCAAGCACCAGCTTCTGCGGACCGTGGACGATTCGAATCCCGATCCCCTGCTGGCCGAACTCGAAGCGCGCGTCATGAAGGAAGCGAACACGCTCGACATCGGCCCGATGGGCTTTTCCGGCAAATTCACGGTGGGTTGCGTGAAAGTCGGCAAGCTGAACCGGTTGCCTGCTTCGTTCTTCGTTTCGGTTGCATACATGTGCTGGGCCTACCGCCGGCGCGGCGTGCTTCTCCATCTGAACGGCGATGTGGCGGAATGGCTGTACCAGGCTCCGCACGAATTTCAGAAAGCAGAACCGATGCCCGATCTCACGCTGCCGGCAGGCGACGTGGTTCGGCTCCAGACTCCGTTGCAGGACGCCGACGTTCGGAAGTTAAAAGTCGGCGACGTGGTTCTGCTGGACGGCGTGGTCTTTACCGGGCGCGACGCAGTCCACAAATACCTGCACGACGGCGGCGAACTCGATGTCATCAAGAACGGCGTCATCTACCATTGCGGCCCCGTGGTTCTCAAAAACGGGAGTGAGTACCGTGTGGTTGCGGCGGGCCCCACCACTTCGATACGAGAAGAGCCTTATCAGGCCGACATCATCAAGAAGTTCGGAGTGAAAGCCGTGATCGGCAAAGGCGGCATGGGCGCCAAAACACAGAAGGCGTGCCAGGAAGACGGTTGTGTTTACCTGCACGCCATCGGCGGAGCAGCACAGATTTATGCCGAATGTGTGAAGCGGGTGCTGAGCGTCCGGCTGGAGCAGTTTGGCAGTCCCGAAGCGGTGTGGGAACTCGAAGTCCGCAATTTCCCGGCAGTCGTTACCATCGACAGCCACGGCAACAATCTGCAGCAGGTTGTCACCGACAAGTCGCGGGAGTTGCTCGCAGCGGCGCTCTGAGGTAATTCAGGGACAGACGTATAAATCACCGAATTACGTCTCGTCGTGCATAAATGAGGATGAAGCGAGTCCGTTCGATACGCTCTGATCCCGAATCATAAGATCTTAGGCGCATATGCCGCCCACTCCGGCGGCATATCACGCTTGGACCCTCCTCCCGGAACTGCTATAAGTATCGCGTTTGATAGAGACTATCCAAACTCCACCGGTCGTTGTCGACGTCATATCAACGTGACGTACCACCAGATTCGCCCGGACTGTGCGCGGATAATAACGGTGTTATGGCGCTCTCATCCTTGAGGTACGTACTGCATGTCAATTTCTGCTTACCTGAGCGGCTTACGTGATCGTGTTGGGCATCATCTCCTGATGGTGCCCAGTGTTGCTGCTGTTATTCGAAATCCAGAGGGAGAAGTCCTTTTACAGCGGACGGCGAGCGGAGCGTGGAGTTTGCCCGCCGGGGCAATCGATCCAGGTGAAGCACCCGCTCAAGCCGTCGTCCGGGAGGTCAGGGAAGAGACAGGCCTACACGTGCGTCCTCGCCGCATAGTCGGAGTCTTTGGCGGAAATCCTGGCTTTCGTTATACGTATTCCAACGGCGACGAGGTCGAGTACTTCTGCGTAATGTTTGATTGTGAAGTTCTCGGTGGTACGCTTCTCGCTCAGGACGACGAAACCATCGAACTACGCTTCTTTCCGTTTCAAGAAATGCCTCCACTGGGACTGTCATATCCTCGTGCGGTGTTCTCGCCGTCGTATCAGGAAAGCTACTTTCAGTGGAACGATTATTGGCTGGGCGGTAATGAGGCGCGCTCGTTTCAGCCGGCGCCATAACAAGCGGCCGGAGCGGACCGCTGAGAAGCGCAGCCGCTCAGCCGCAGCCCGTTATAAGGCCCAGACCATGAAGCGTCGCGGAGTATTCCTGGATCTAAACGGCACGCTCGTTTTGCCGATCATCGTGCAGCGTCTCGGCGAGCTGAGACTGATCGATGAAGCGGGTGCGGCGGTAGCCGGTCTTTCGAAAGCTGGGTTCGTATGCCCAGTTGTGACAATACAAAGCAGAATCGGCAAAGGCCTGTTTTCACTTGAAGAATTTCAGGAGTGGTTCGGGAGTTTTGCAGTTCAGCTGCGTGATCACGGTGCCGCGGTGGCGGGGCCATATGTCTGTCCACACCGGTTTGCTGAGGCATGTCACTGCAAGAAGCCAAGCAGCTTTCTGTACGAGCAAGCTGCTACGGAGCACGGGATCGATCTTCATCACTCCTTTGTGATCGGGGATTCGGCAGCTGATGTAGAGGCTGCTCGTCGCTTCGGCGGGAGAGGCGTCCTCGTGCGAACAGGATGGGCAGCTGACGAACAGGAAGCAAAGCGCGGTATCCCTTACGCGTCCCACGTGGCTGAGTCGCTGACGGACGCGACGGCATGGGTGCTTCGCCAACCTGAACAGGCCGTATAACAAAGCGTTGAACCCGGCGCCACTGCAGCATCTGCGGAGACACGGGTGTTATCTGAAACGAGAAGGAGCGGCGCATAACAAGTCGCCGCGCCAAGCCGACTACAGCCAGGTCTTATCCACCCATCCGTCGAGGTCATAGTCGGCGAGGCAATCGTCGACTAGCTTGAGGCACTGATCGAAGGCGCCGGTACGGCGGGCGAAGGCCACCACATCCATCCGGACCTGCTCGTGATTTCCGGCGTAGTTTCGTTCGTAGAGTTCATGGCGGCCGCCGAACTCGGTTCCGATGGCGTCCCATGCCAGCTTGAACAGTTTGATGCGTTCCAGGGCCGTGGCGCTCGTTCCGCGATAGTACTGATCGATGAGCGGCCGCAGTTCGGGGTTAGCAAGATCTTCGCGGCCCGATGGAACAACGAGCGGCGCGCCTCCCAGGACGTTTTCAACAATACCCTTCACCGTCGGCCATGCCGAGGTTGCGAACATGCGCATCGTCGCCGCGTAATCGCCGCGCGGCATGACGGAACCGCCCGGACCTGCCTGCGGCTCGGTTGCCATCGCCGTCGTCATAGCCCAGAGAAGCGTGCGCCATGCGATAACCTCGCCCAGCGCCGCCTGCACGCCACGGAAACCATCGGTGCCGTTGATCGCCAAGCCTCGAGCCAGCAGCCCGGTCATGAAATCGAGCTTCACGGCAAGGCGCGTGCCCGCCTGGAAGTTGTACCGGTTGAAGAATCCCGAGGCGGGATAGAACGAATTGGCCCGCTGCGTATCACGATAGACGAGAAAGTTTTCCCACGGGATCAGCGCATTGTCGAAGATCAACACCGAGTCGTTCTCGTCAAAGCGGCTCGACAGCGGATGATCGAACGGACTGTGGGCGTTCTTCTCATACGACGGCCGGCAGAGAAGCTTTGTCCCCGGCGTGTCCATGGGCGCAATGAAGACCAGCGCAAAATCTTCGGCCTTGCCTGCTTCGAGGTTCACGGCGCTGTTTTGAGCGACGAACGTGGCGTTGGTCAGCGCCGACCCCGTCGCGAGCATCTTCGCGCCGCTTACAATCGCGCCCGCATCCGTTTCGCGGACAACGTGAAGAAACACGTCGGCCACTTCGTGCACCGGCTTGTTACGATCCACAGGCGGATTGATCAGCACATGATTCATGAACAGCGCTTTCGAGGCGTAGCGGCGGTACCATTGCCGGCCGTTTTCATCGTACGGCGCATAGAACTCCGGGTTCGCGCCAAGTGTCGCCATGAAAGCGGCCTTGTAGTCCGGCGTGCGGCCCATGAAGCCGTAACTGAGCCGCGACCACAGCGCTACTGCATCGCGCGCGGCGAGCAGTTCGGCGGCGGAGTAGCTGGCGGTAAAGAACTTGTGCGTCCGGATACCGTGGCGATCAACCGTCGACAGCAGATCGCGTGTCCTGGGATCATGCAAGGAGTCGTAAAGCCGCGCTATGGAGCGCGCCGAATTGCGAAAAGCAGGATGCGCCGTGACGTCCTGAATGCGCTCGCCGTACAGGTAGACAGCGCGGTCATCACGAAGGCTCTCGAGATACTCGGCGCCGGTCATGAGTTCGTCCACAACAGCCGGCTTCAGTGGTTCCGTGGTCTTCATGTCACTCAATCCGGCCCCCAGGGTTCAGGCCGCTGGGCACTTGCGCCGGAATCGTCTTGTCGAACGAATCATCATTGAGCGCGTTGAGGAACTCGATCAGGAGGTCCGATTCGCGGTCGGGATTGCGCAGCCGCAGGACGAGAGGATCCACTTGCCGGCGCCCGATATTTGGATTCTCCGGCGCGTCGTCGTAGAACTCGATTACTTCCTCCAGCGTCGGATACACCCCGCTGTGCATATACGGTGAAGTGTAAGCGAGATTCCGGAGGGATGCTGTCCGAAACGCATATGGCGTGTCTTTAATCCCCGGGTCGGATTCGGGCAGCTTCACATTGTCCGGAACGCCCAGAACGTGCGGAAGGTAATCCGAGAACATTGGGCCATTGTGACAATTCGCGCAGCCGATGCGTTCGAATCGCCGCATTCCCTGGACCTGCACTCTCGTCATGGCATTGCTGTCTCCGCGCATAAAGCGATCGAACGGCGAATTGTGCGTGACCAGCGATCGCTGAAAAGCCGCAAGGGCCTTCCCAAGGTTGGCTTCAGTAACGGCGTTCCGCCCGCCGAACTCTTCCGTGAACAAAGATCGATATTCCGGAATCGCGTCCAACCTGGCGAGAACAGTGCTCACAGCCTTGTCTTCCGGATAAGCATCGCCGCGCATTTCTTCGAACGATTTGATGGGTTCCAATGCCTGAGTTTCGAGGCTTTTCACGCGAACGTCCCAGAACATCGGCGCGTCAGCAGGAGTGTATTGGCCCAGCTGGCCGATCCCGTTGAACGCGACGTTCAGCACGGTCTGGCTGTTTCTCTTCACGAAGGGAATGGAGTTCGGAGAGAGGAATCGCCGGTTCCCGCCAAGCCCGGTCCCGTTCACGCCAATGGAGAGGTCGCGATTCTCGGCATAACCGAACCGGGGATGATGGCATGTGGCGCACGCCACATCCTTGTTACCCGACAGAATGGGATCCCAGAAGAGCAGCCGGCCCAGCGCGACCCGGCCCGCCGTCAGCGGATTGTCCGGCGGCGCCTTCAAGGTCTTCGGCAGAGCCGAGAGAGCACCCTGACTCTGGCTCTCCTGCGCAGCGTAAAGGAGTATCGCGACTGCCGTCATTCCTGTAATGGCAACCGTGAGTAACTTTTTCATGGGTGAAGAGCGTAACTGTCTTTAGCCGGGATCTCAAGGGAATGAAAGCCCAACCCGGGGTAGTGGTCTAATATTAGAATCCATTGTTTGTAACTCTACTTTGCTTGGAAGGTCCATGATCAAGAGACTCTGTTTGCTCGCCACACTTGTGTTCACAACGACTACAGTTCACGCCCAATTAGCGACCACTCCGATTGTGTCCACCGAACGGCGGACCATGGAGGCCCTGCGCATTAATGCCGACGAACGCGTCAACATCGATGGCCGGCTCGACGAGCCTTTCTGGCAGCGCGCCGTACCCGCCGCGGACTTCGTTCAACAGGATCCGCGCAACGGCGAGCCGCCGACCGAGCGGACGGAGGTTCGCATCGTTTACAACCGCGAACACTTTTACATGGGCGTCACCAACTACGACTCGGAGCCCGACAGGCTGCTGGGCAACACAGCGAAGCGCGACGAGTTCCTGAGCTCGGATGACCGCTTCATGTGGGTAATCGATCCGTTCGGCGACCAGCAAAACGGGTACTTCTTTGAGATGAACCCGGCTGGCGCGATGGGCGACTCGCTGAAGAACGCAACGTCACAGATAAATCGCGAGTGGGACGGTATCTGGAACGCCAGCGTTGTGCGAAATGAGATCGGCTGGACAATCGAGATCGACATTCCCTTCCGCACGCTGAACTTCAATCCGAACGTAACCGCGTGGGGCATCAACTTTCAGCGCACTGTCCGCAGAAAGAACGAAGAGAGCCTCTGGACGGGCTGGAACTACAACCAGGGTTTGAACCGGTTCGCGAATTCCGGACTGGTGACGGGTATCACCGATATCGGCCAGGGTATCGGCCTGGACCTCAAGCCATACGTGCGGGCTTCATTCGTCGACTCGCCCGGGCAGAACAACAATAAGTGGCAACGAGACTCCGACGCCGGCCTTGACGTCGTCTACAGCCTGACGCCGCGGCTTCGCGCGAATTTCACGCTCAATACCGACTTTGCGCAGACCGAAGTGGATCAGCGCCAGGTGAACCTCACCCGCTTTTCACTGTTCTTTCCCGAGAGGCGCAGCTTCTTCGTCGAAGGCGCTTCGTTCTTCGACTTCATCAGTTCAGGTGGTGGAGGCTTCAATCAGCAGGGCAATAACACGGCGATCGTGCCCTTCTTCACACGGCAGATCGGCCTGAAGGCGAATGGCGTTCCCCAGAAAATCGATTTCGGCACAAAGATAACGGGCCAGGCCGGAAGACAGGACATTGGCGTGTTGCACGTCCGTACGGGTGAGGAAGCCGACGCTATCGGCGAGGATTTCACGGTGTTCCGGGTCAAGCGGCGAATACTGGCGCAATCGTATGTAGGTACCTTGTTCACGCGACGCGATTCCCGCGGCGGGACAACCGATGCCCGGTACACAGAAGGAATCGACTACCGGCTTTCGACGAACCGGTTCCGCGGGAATCGGAACATTGAAACGTCCGGTTTTTACCTGCACACCTCGAATCCGTTCGACACCGGCAAGAGTTCAGCCTTTGGAGCGGCGATCGATTATCCGAACGACCGGTACGACGCGAGCGTCTCGATCCGGGAGGTGCAGAAGAATTACAATCCCGGCGTCGGATTCACTCTCCGCACGGGCTACCGGCGCTATGCCGGCGATTTCCGGTTCGCGCCGCGGCCGCGCAATGTGCGTTGGCTGCGCCAGTGGGCCACCGGATTCAACGCCGACGCCCTTACCGGTCCTGCAGACGGACGACTTTTGACTCGTAACGTCGAGATCACTGCCCTGAACATGAACCTGCAGTCACAGGACAACTTCGACTTCCGGATCACCCCGGTACACGAATATCTCGAACGGCCCTTTAACATCTACCCGGGAGTGTCGCTTCGGGCAGGCAATGCCTACGACTTCACCCGCTTCCGCCTTCAGGGACGCACGGCAAACCGCCGCATCGTCGCGCTGGATGTGTCGGGCGAAACCGGCAATTTCTACTCGGGCAAACGGCGGCAGCTGAACGTGAACGTGGGAGTCCGGCCGCGGCGGGGAATGATTTTTTCCGTGAATTCCGAGTTCAACCGAATCGAACTGAAGGAAGGAAAGTTTTCCACGCGGCTGTATCGCCTGACGACGGATAACCAGTTCGGGCCCTGGGTCTCATTCACGAACAGCTTCCAGTATGACTCGGTCAGTGGGATGCTTGGCTGGCAGAGCAGGTTCCGATGGATCCTGCGTCCCGGCAATGACCTGTATTTTGTGTATAACCACAACTGGCAGGAGAACAGGCAGTTCGACAGGTTCGACACCGTCGACCGCCGCGTGGCGAGCAAGATTATCTATACGCACCGGTTTTAAGCCCCCCTGGGGATCTGGGGAGTGCCAGGAGGGAAAGCAAAGATTCTTTCGACCTTCAATACCACCCCGGCGCTTCGCGCCACCCCTCCTAAAACAGGAGGGGAATTTGATCGCCAAATCCGAAAGACGCCACTGCCCCAGATCTCCCGTGATTGACCTTGAGAACCCCACGTATTACCCTACCGGCGGCTAGAACTGTCCTGACCACAAATTAGGAGGGCGCATGCTTCGTTTCCTGACCGCACAGCAGGTAATTCGCGTGGTATTGATCGCTGCCATGATGTTCGTCGGATCTGCGGGAGCCCAGGAGCTCAATCCGAAGGCAATCAACATACAGCTTCCGAAAGACATCAAATGGGTTCGCAATGTCGCGGCCGGTTCTGAAACCGCAGTGCTCGTGGGTGATCCCACCAAGCCCGGTCTTTATGTGGTTCTTCAGAAGTGGCTGCCGAATCACAACAGCCGTCCACATTTCCATCCGAACGACCGGTTTATCACGGTGATCTCGGGAACCTGGTGGGTCAATACCGGCGCGAAGTATGATCCGGCCGGATTCAAACCGGCCCCGGCAGGCAGTTTCGTCACTCATTTCGCGAAAGAAATTCACTACGACGGCGCCAAAGACGAGGAATGCGTACTGCAAATCGTTGGCATGGGGCCTGCGGCCAGCACGCCCGCGGAGCAAAAGTAATCGATCGGCAACTCAACCGGGCAAGGTGAATCGCCGGGCCCCACTCATCATGATCTGGTTTGAGGAGAGAAGGTGTTTCTGGCGTTCGCACTCGGCGGCTTCACGCAGTGCGATGGCATCGAATACGACTGGAAAAAGGACCAGCCCCCGCTTACGGCAACAGTTCCGAATTGTTCAACGTGAGTACAGACGAGCCCGCGTCGGTTACCTGAACAACGGACACGGAAGCGGGACTGATCTCGACCCGGTGAAACATATCCAGGTGCAGGCCGATGTAGTGCGCGAGCGCCGCCCGGATCGGGTCCGCGTGGCTCACGACGGCGATCCGTTCCTCCGGGTGGGCGCGCCGCGTCGTCTCCATCCAGCCGGCCAAACGATTCTGGAGTTCCAGGACACTCTCTCCGCCGGGAACGTGCGCGCCTGTTCGAAACGAGCTGTAGCGTTGCCAGGCGGGGTCATCGACAAGGTCCGAAACCGCGCGTCCCGTCCATTCGCCGTACTCGACTTCGGAGATTTCCTCGGCGATTCGGACCGCGATGCCCAATTCCCTGCTGAGCGGCTCGGCCGTTTCCAGCGCGCGTTCAATTGGGCTGCTGAAGATTCGGGAGATCGGAATTCCGCTAAAGCGTTCTGCCAGACGGGCGGCCTGATTGCGTCCTTCGGCATTGAGATGGATTCCAGGCATTCGGCCGACGAGCACCTTGCCGATAAAATCCGTACTGCCGTGACGAATCAGATAAAACGTGGTCATTCAGAACAGGAGGGGCGGCCGCGGGGCTTTATTAATTAGCAGCCCCGCGGTCAGAGGTGAAGGTCCTACGCTTTGGTCGTTCTGGTGAACAGATCCACAGTCCGCTGCCACGAAAGTTTGGCGGCGAGTTCGTTGTAGCGTGGCGTCGTGTCGTTGTGGAACCCGTGCTGCGTGCCCGGATAGATGTGGGCTTCATACTTCACGCCTGCGGCCTTGAGCGCGGCTTCATACGCCGGCCAGCCGGCATTGATGCGCTCATCGGTCTCCGCGTAGTGAATCAACATCGTGGCCTTGATCTTCGGAACGTCGGCAGCGGCGGGCTGGTTGCCGTAATACGGAGCCGACGCGGCAAGTTCCGGAATCCGTACGGCCAGGGTGTTTGCCATACCGCCGCCGAAGCAGAAGCCGGTTGCGGCTACTTTGCCGTTGGACTGCGGATGCGTTCTCATGAAGTTCGCGGCGGCTACAAAGTCTTCGGTAACTTTCCGGGGGTCGAGCGTTCGCTGCATTTCGGTGGCTTTCGCATCGTTGACCGCGTCGTATGCGGAACTGGCCGGATATCCTCCAAGAGGATGGAGAGCGTCCGGTCCGAAAGCAATGAATCCGGCGGCGGCAAAACGGCGTACGACGTCTTCCTGATACGGATTCAAGCCTCGATTTTCGTGAACGACAACGACGGCGGGGAACCGGGTTCCCTGCGCGGGACGCGCAAGTAATCCGCCCATGGTGCCCGAACCCTGGGGCGACGGATACGTGATCTTCTCGACTCGGATTCGCCGGTCGCTTGCAGGCACCTGCTGTGACCACGCATAGTTCGGAGCTAGCGCTTCGAAAATTGCCGCGCCGGTCAGGCCGCCGACGGTAAATTTTCCCGCGCCGTCAATGAATTCGCGGCGGCTGATTCCACCGTGAACGTATCGGTCGAAAAGGCTGAGAACTTCTTGTGGGAAATCGGTCGCTTTCATTCTTTCCATTGGAATTGGCTCCTGATCTGGGAATTGTGAATCTATTTGGGTTAGCTGGCTATGATCCTGGCCGCGAAGAATACCACGTTCCCCTATCCTGGCCAAAACTACTTTGGAGGCCTGCTTTGCTCAGGGTTTGCTTGCCACCGGAAGCGAGTCAAGTCAGAATGGGAAACCGGAAGGAGACATTAATGCCGAGACTTCGACATCGCTTCCTGGTAATGGCCACGACGCTGTTTCTGGCCGCCACGTTCTCGCCCTTCGCCCCGGCGCAGGACATTCCCCAACAGATAAGCGACGCCGAATTCTGGCACATGATCACCGACTTTTCGGAGCCCGGCGGGTCCTTCCGGTCCGACAATTTCGTCTCCAACGAAACAACGCTTCAGGTCGTGATTCCGGAGTTGCAAAGAAACATCGCGGCGGGCGGCGTATATGTCGGCGTCGGCCCCGAGCAGAATTTCACCTACATTGTGGCGCTGCAGCCGAAGATCGCGTTCATTGTCGATATCCGCCGGCAGAACATGATTCAGCACCTCATGTACAAGGCCATCGTCGAGCTTTCCGCGGATCGAGCCGATTTTTTTTCGCGGCTCTTCTCCCGGCCGCGGCCGGAGGATGCCTATACAGAAGACACGCCAGGCGATTTGATCTCGGCGTTCCGCCGTGTCGGACGGGACCCGCTTCTTTTCGAAGAAAACCTGCGCGTCATCAAAGAACACCTCACGGTGCATCATGGGTTTGAGTTGACGCCCGAGGACCACAAGAGCCTGGATTACATTTTGGACGCCTTTTTCCAGGGCGGACCGGATATCACCTACTCCTACATTCCCGGACGGCGCCGCAGACCCGGAGACCCGACGTTCTGGCAATTGCTGGGCGCGACCGACAGGAACGGCCTTAACCACGGCTATCTGGCCACCGAAGAAAATTTTCAAGCCCTGAAGCGCCTGCAGCAGAACAACCTCATCGTTCCGCTTGTGGGAAATTTTGCGGGGGACAAGACGCTTCTGTCGGTTGCTCAGTACGCAAAGGATCACAGCGCAAGGGTAACGACGTTCTACGTTTCGAATGTCGAGCAGTATCTCTTTCAACAGGCTCCGGACTGGACCCGGTTTTATACGAACGTTGCAGAGCTTCCACTGGATTCGAGCAGCACTTTTATTCGTACAGTATTCAACAATCTGCTGGTGAGAGCCTACACGCAGGGGGACAGCAGGGTTGCCACGCTGATCTGCCCGATGGAGGATTTCATCAAGGCTTTTAACTCCGGCGAAATCAATTTGTACCGGGACATCCTGGCCAGATCCCGGCCCACGCAATGACCTCGATGCGGCCACGGCTGTCCTTCATTCTTCTTATTGCATTTCTTTCAACCGCGCCTCTTTCACTGGCCGCCGGCGCTCAATCCACAGTCAAACTCGACGCCGCGCTCGACGCGGCGACCGATCTGCCGCGCATGCATAGCCTGCTGGTCGGCTGGCGCGGCCAGGTCGTCGTCGAACGCTACTTCAACGGAACTCGGGCGACGCGCCTTGCAAACATCAAGTCCGCTTCAAAGAGTGTGATTTCGGCGCTGGTTGGAATTGCGATTGAACGCGGGATCATCCCCGGCGTGAAGCAGCCGATTTCAGCGTATTTCCCGGAACTGGCCGCGCAAAAGGATTCAACCCGGCAGAAGATCACCATTGAAGACCTGCTCACCATGCGGTCCGGACTCCAGACGACCAGCAATCGCAACTATGGCGCGTGGGTCCTGAGCGGCAATTGGGTGAGGCATGCGCTCTCGCGCCCGCTGGTCAGCGCGCCCGGGACAGAAATGGAATACAGCACGGGAAACACCCACCTGCTATCGGCAATCCTGACCAAAGCGACCGGCAAGAGCACCTGGCAGTTTGCCCAGGAAGCACTTGCCAAACCGCTGGGCTTCAGCCTGGCGCAATGGCCGCGAGACCCTCAGGGCATTTTCTTTGGCGGCAACGACATGCTGATGACGCCGCGGCAAATGCTGTCCTTCGGAGAGATGTATCTGAATAAGGGCCGCGCGAACAATCAACAAATTGTTCCGGCGCGATGGGTCGATGCGACAAAGGTGCCGCGTACTCAGTCGCGGCGCGAGAGCGATCGTTTCTATGGTTATGGCTGGTGGGTACGCGACCTGGGCGGGCACCAAACCTACTATGCGTGGGGATTCGGCGGACAGTACATCTTCGTCGTGCCGGACCTGGACCTCGTGGTTGTAACAACCTCATCCAGCGACGTCGGTGAGGGTCGGCAGACCCATCGGCGCAGCGTCTACGACATGGTCGAGCACTTCATCATCCAGCCGATTTCGTCTGTTTCAGCAAGAGCCGCGGTGAACCGCTGACATTAAACGTTACCTGAGCGCGTCACGAATCTCCAGGACACCCACTGTTGCGAACAGGAGAAGAACAATCACGATCACGATATTCGTGCTCGTGCTGTTCCTCGGGATCGGACTCGACCATTTCACGCGGTTGTTCAGGTAAAGAACGGTGGCAGCCAGAAACGGAATGAACAGGCTGCTCGCGACCGTGTAGATCACAATCAAAAGCAGCGGCCGTCCCAGGAGCACGAACGGAATCGGCATGAGCGTCATGTAGGTCAGCGCGATCCGATAAGGCGTGCTCGTGACCTTTGTGATTTCCTTTCGCACATCGGCGGGAAAACGCCGGACGACTCCGTAGTAGTCCGCAAAGATGTACGGAATGCTCTGCCACACGCCCAGCAACGACGTAAACACCGCCGTCCAGAAACCGATGGCATAAGTATAAAAACCGATCGGACCCAGGGTCTGCGCGAGCTTGCCGGCCATCCCGGTGACTGCTTCGGCGTCGGTCACCTGCACGCCGGCGACATGGAAAGCCTGATTGGAGATGACCATTACCGCAGCCACGAACAGTCCCGTGAGGAAGTAAGCAATAGCGAGATCGATCCGGATATACCGCAGATACGCGGGTCCCGCGATCGCTTGTTCGCGCATCCAATAGTTATAGGACATCAGCGTGATTGTGCCTCCGAGCCCGCCGAGGATCGAAAGGACATACACACCGGAGCCCGGTGGAATGGTAGGAACCGTCAAACCCTTCAAGGTGCCTAACGGATCCTGGAAGATAAACGCGGCGCACAGGATGATGCTCGCGAACATGATGAACGTGAGCACATTCATTATCTTCTCGAACCCGGTAAAACCGCCCCTCCAGACAATCGCAAAACCAATGAGGGAATGAGCTATTGCGCCAGTTGTACGATCGACGGCTCCACCAGTCAGGGTTTCGATGCCCAGGCCGCACGCGCTGGCCAGGGCTGCGCTTACGGTCACGCTCCAGAGGCAGATGAAGACTCCAAAATAGATCTTCACTCCGGCGTGCATGTGATTGGCCCAGCCTTCAAGAATCGACTCGCCGGTCGCCAACTGCCAGCGTCCGATTCCTTCCGCCAGCACGAATTTGAAGAATGCTCCGAATGCCACGGCCCACAGCAACACGAGGCCGTAGTTACCGCCGCCGACCGTTCCGGATACGACGTCGCCCGCGCCGACTCCCGTTGCGGCCACGATCAACCCGGGCCCGATCCGTTTCAACCAACTGATTTTGTGACTCGACTCGTTCGCTTGAGTGGACATGATGTGCGCGCAAGCTATCAGAAACTCTTCCGAGCCAACAAGAGATACTTTTCTGCGTGTCGGTAGCACATGATCTGTCCGGTGCCTGTAGCAAATGAAATGTCCGGTCTGAAGGGCAGGGTCGACGTAACGTCACATCCGCACTGGAGGTTA
>CAMBFR010000037.1 GCA_945865815.1 Candidatus Sulfopaludibacter sp. SbA3 | reverse complement strand
ACGCTCAACAACGCCGTGCCGTGAAAGCTTTCGAATTGGACCGCTGGTTTCCTACTCTTCTTTCATGTATGACGAGTCGGCCTATTCATGCATAATTCCGCCACCAAATCCGAGTTCTATGACGTCTGATGCGAAGGTAGGGCTAGATCGGCTGAAGCGGCGGCGAGCGGAAACAGAAATAGCGCAATACATGCGAAAACTAAAACCCGAGCACCTCGTTGTACTCGCGTCATGAGCAGTTCTCCTGTTTGACAGGGGTCCTCAGCGAACGGCAAACTTTTCGTTCGAAGAGATAATCTCCTTGCTGAGATTATCCGTTACCTTCACCTGCAGCGAATACTCTCCCGGCTCAAAGTCGGCCAGGGGCAAACTCTTTGTCAGCGTCATCTGCTGAGCGGCTCCGGAAAGCTCATTGGAATCTTCTACGATTTTCTTCACTTCCTGACCGTTGCGCGTGATGAGCATTTCGAGAGTTGCAGAAGGTTTATGCGATTGTTCATCCACTTTCAGGTTGTAAACCTGGAACCAGACCTTAAGGTTTGCGTTTCGCCGAAATTCATCTTTCACATTCGGCCGAACTTTCATGCCACCCAGAATCCACGAACCGGTGGCCACCTGCCGCGGGGGAAGGTCCTCAATGAGGTCGGCCAGAATTACCGAACTGATCGAGAGCTTTTCGTCCGGATAGCGGGGGACGGCAAGGCGTTGATTGATGGTTCCGACGTTTCCACTATGGGTGTCCTTCACTACCAGATCGATCTTGTAGAGGCCGGGCCGGAGCGGAACGATTTTCTGATAAATCGAAGCAGTCTCCAGCGTCGACTTGAACAATGCTGTCGGCACATCCTGCGCGATCGTATCTTCAAATGCCTGGGCAACGCGGCCGTTGATTCCCGTAATGCGTCCGTAAACGTTCACAGTCGCCCTGTGAATGCCTTCCTGTTCCTGGAACGCCAGATCCTTGTTTTGAAGAAGAATCGTGACCGGCGTCAGGATCGTTTCATCGGTGACACGAACGAAATCGGTCCGAAAATTAAACGGGAGCAGATTGAATGAGAGGTTTGTTGTAACAATACTCTCGAGATCCTTGAACTTGATTGCGGGGGGCCTGAAAGCATCGGCCAGCAACTGCAGACGGTCGAACTGATTCATCCGGCCTGTTGCAAGACCGTTGCCCAGCGTGGCCGAATCCCTGTTCAATCGCTCCGATTTATCGACACCGTTGTACGCTTCGTAGTCCGTCAAGCCCGCGCCGGGCACATGCAGCAAAGCGTCCTTTTCACTGGGATCGATGGTAAACCGGTACTCGCCGGTCATCGTTGGATCCACAAACTCAAAGATGACGTTGGTGCCGATCCCTTCAATAAATCGATAACGCCAGGTCTCGAAAGGAAATGTGCTCGTCGTCCCGCCACCTTCCTCAATAGGCCTCTGATACGTTCCGCCGGAGGGGTGGGACTCGATTTCAGCGGGCTCGCCATGGATGATATAGATTCTTCCCCGGTCCGACTTCCAGCCCGGTATGCCCGAGGCGTATCGCTCATTCGCGTATGCGATCCGTCCGTAATGGTCTTCCCTGAACTCGTTTTCGATCGAGTCGGGAGTGGGATCGCGGCGCAACCAGAAATTCTCGATGAACTGCTCACGCTCTTCATCGGTCTGCAGCCGGTTGAACGCAGTTCTTTCCTCGTTCGTAATGATGTAGGCGACGTCTTCGTCTATCCATCTCCGCAGAGCGCGGTTTGCCAACTCCTGCGCGCGGGAACGGTTGTTATTGTTGTTCTGCGGTTGTTCGCGCCTTTGCGCGGCCATAGGGAAAGACGTGAGTAGCAGGATCCAGGCCATCATCGCCAGAATCGCTCTTCGAGTCATACAAGCACCTCGGGTCATTATGCTGTAAGCGTCCGGTAAATTATCAGGCAAGTATCATAGCACTAACGATTTAAGAGTCAATCGCCTTCTCCCTTGCCTCCACATGCACTACAATCTCAGGGCCATGTTGGATATCGGATATCTGCGCGAGAACATCCAGGCCGCCCGCGAGAGGTTGTCGACCCGTGGTTTTGCGCTCGACGTAGAGACGTTTCAGCGTCTGGATGGTGAGCGAAGGCAGGTCATTCAGGAACTTGAGGGCCTGCGGCAGACCCGAAACACGGCTTCCGAAGAGATTGGAAGGCTTGTTAAACAGAAAGCCGATGTTACGGCCATGCGAAGCGAAATGAAGGCTGTTTCGGACCGAATTAAGACTCTGGAAGAGTCGCTCCGAGGACTCGAGGACGGTCTATTTCAGTTCGCATCGACGATTCCCAACCTGCCCGATCCCGCCGTTCCCATAGGCGCTACCGACGAGCAAAACGTGGAAGTCCGGCGGGTTGGCGCCCCTCCCAGCTTTGACTTTGAACCCAAGGCTCATTGGGATCTTTGTCCCCCACTGGGGATACTCGACCTCGAGCGTGCAACCAAGATCACGGGTTCCCGTTTCCCCTTGTTGGCGGGGGCCGGCGCACGCGTGGAACGGGCGCTGCTGAACTTCATGCTGGATATCCACACGAAGGAACACGGATACCGCGAGATCATGCCTCCTTTCATGGCGAACGCGAAGAGCCTGTTCGGAACCGGCAGCCTGCCAAAGTTCGAAGCGGAGCTGTTTAAGGTCAAGGATACGGAGTACTACCTGATACCCACTGCCGAGGTGCCGGTTACGAACATTTATCGCGACGAGATCATCGACGGCGAGCGGCTTCCAATCAAGTTCGCGGCCTTTACTCCCTGTTTCCGGAGTGAAGCAGGATCGTACGGCAAGGACGTTCGAGGGATCTTCCGTCAACACCAGTTCAACAAGGTCGAACTCGTCAAATTCGCGAGGCAGGAAGATTCCAACGCCGATCTGGAGGCGCTTGTTCTCGACGCGGAAGACATTTTGAAGAGGCTGGAAATTGCGTATCGAGTCGTGATCCATTCGACCGGCGACATGAGTTTTCAGGCCGCCAAGAGCTACGACATCGAAGTGTGGCTCCCCGGGCAGAATGGATACCGTGAGATTTCGTCGTGCAGCAACTTTCAGGACTTTCAGGCGCGGCGCGCGAATATCCGTTATCGTCCCTCCGCGGGCGAGAAGGTTCGTTTCGCCCACACGCTGAACGGTTCAGGCCTTGCAATAGGACGCACCTGGATTGCGTTAATGGAAAACTACCAACAGAAGGATGGCAGCGTCGTGATTCCCGAAGCGCTACGGCCATACCTGGACGGCCAAAGTGTGATTCGGCCGGAAACCATTATCTAAGCCGTGAATCGAATCCCACTGGTCGCCGCTTCGCTCTGGTGCATGGCCATCCTTGCTGCTCCCCTTGCCGGCCTGTCCCCGATTTACTTATTCTTTTCCATCATCTGTCACCAGGATCCCTCGCGATCCTGGTTCATTGCCGGGGAGGCGCTTCCAGTCTGCATTCGGTGCGCATCAATCTATCTTGGATTCCTTGCCTCCCTGGCGGCCGGGCTGGCGCCCAGTTCGCGATGGCTGAAAGCGTCGATGCTTATCCTGATTGCGGAATTCGTCGTCGCGTGGTTGCTTGTCGATTCTCCAATTGCGCGATCACTGAGCGGTCTCCTGCTCGGCGCAACCGCGGCTCCGTTCGTCAGCCAAGGCATTGTCGAGCTACTTGGCAGGGGGAAACTTCGTGAATCAGTGTAACCAGTGCAGCCAGACCCTGGCCGACAATGCAAACTTCTGCTCGAATTGCGGCGCTTCCGCCACCCCACCCGAAACGCCACCTGCACGGCCTTCAACTGCCATTCCCCCGCAGGAACTGGATTTCTTTCCGCCTGCAATTGCCGGCGGGTTCTTCCTTGGATTGCTTTCATCGCTGCCGTTGATCCAGGCCGGGAATTGCCTTTGCTGCATGTGGGTGCTGGGTGGGGGCGGGATCACAACGTGGTTGTTGGACAAGCAACGGCCCAATCGGCTCACTTATGGAGACGGAGCCTTCGGCGGCGTCCTCAGCGGTCTGTTCGGCGCCGTCGTCGCGACGCTCGTATCGATTCCAGTTCGCCTGCTCACGGCACGATTCTTCGGATCGCAGGAAGAAGCAATCGAGGAGGCGTTCAGGGAAATGCCCGGATTCGAAGGCCCGCTTCGGGACCTGATCTTGCGAGTCGCTTCACCGGAAATATCCGCTGTAACCGTCGCCGCCACATTCATTATGAATCTGCTGATTTTTGCTCTCTTCGCAATGGTGGGCGGGATTCTAGCGGTCGCGATTCTGCAGAAACGGAATGAGAGAATGGGGAAATTGGGGGGACCGGGGGAATCGGTCCCTCCCCAACTTCCCTAATCGTAGTCTTCGTAGCCACCCGGGGGCATTGCCGGCGCTTTCTTCTTCTCCGGAATTTCCGAAACCATCGCCTCCGTCGTTAACAGAAGGCCCGCGATAGAAGCCGCATTCTGGATCGCAACGCGAACTACCTTTGTCGGGTCGATCACGCCGCTCTGAACCAGGTCTTCGATCTTTTCCTCGGCGGCATTGAAGCCGGCGTTGACGTTGCTTTCGCTGCGAATCTTATCAACGACCACGGCGCCATCATGGCCGGCGTTCTGGGCGATCATGCGCGCCGGCTCTTCAAGCGAACGACGAATGATCTCGGCGCCGGTCCGCACGTCACCTTCCAGTGTCTTCAGCAACTTATCGACGACTTTCTGGCTTCGAAGAAGTGCAACTCCTCCGCCTGGGACGACGCCTTCCTCGGCAGCGGCTTTCGTGGCGTGGAGCGCATCCTCGACCCTCGCCTTCAGTTCCTTCATCTCGGTTTCGGTTGCGGCGCCAACGCGTACAACCGCCACGCCACCGGCGATTTTCGCCAACCTCTCCTGTAACTTCTCGCGATCGTAGTCCGACGTCGTTTCATCAATCTGGCGGCGAATCTGCTTGATGCGGCCTTCGATGTCCGCACGCTTGCCGGAGCCCTGAACGATCGTTGTGTTGTCCTTATCGATGACGACTTTCTTCGCGCGTCCCAGGTCCGCAAGCGTCAGGTTCTCGAGCTTGATTCCCAGGTCCTCTGTAATTGCGCGGCCACCCGTGAGCGTGGCGATATCTTCCATGATCGACTTGCGGCGATCCCCGAAGGCAGGTGACTTGACGGCGGCCACTTTCAGCGTCCCGCGAATCTTGTTGACGACAAGAGTGGCGAGAGCCTCGCCATCCACGTCTTCGGCAATAATCACGAGCGCGCGCCCTTCGCGCGCCACCGGCTCCAGAATCGGAATAAGATCGCGCATGGCCGAGATCTTCTTCTCGTGGATAAGGATGAACGCGTCTTCCAGTATGGCTTCCATGCGCTCCGGATTCGTGACGAAGTACGGGGAAAGATATCCACGGTCAAACTGCATTCCCTCGACAAATTCCAGTTCGGTCTTCATGGACTTTGCCTCTTCGACGGTTACGACGCCATCCTTGCCTACTTTCTCCATCGCATCGGCGATCAGCGAGCCGATGGCTCTGTCGTTATTGGCAGAGACAGACGCCACCTGCTCCTGCTCTTTCTTACTCTTCACAGGCCTGGACAGCTTCTTCAACTCTTCGGCAACGACTTCGACGGCCAGGTCAATGCCCCGCTTCAGATCCATCGGGTTTGCACCGGCCGCGACATTTTTGATGCCTTCGCGAAAAATCGCCTGCGCAAGAATCGTAGCCGTGGTTGTACCATCGCCCGCGATGTCGCCCGTCTTGCTTGCGACTTCCTTGACCATCTGCGCGCCCATATTTTCGTAACGATCCTTAAGTTCGATGTCTTTGGCGACGGTGACGCCGTCTTTGGTCACAAGCGGAGATCCGTACTTTCGACTGAGAACGACATTGCGGCCCTTCGGCCCAAGTGTCACCTTGACCGTATCGGCCAGAACGTTCACGCCGCGCAGCATCGCGCTGCGCGCATCGTCACTGTAGACAAGCTCTTTGGCAGCCATTTCTAACTCCTCCTCTTGCGTTTGCAGGTATTCAGGTATTGATGACGATTGGCACTCAATTGGACAGAGTGCTGAATATATCGGAGAGAGCGACCCGGTTCAAGGGGTCCGAATCCAATCCGGCGCGCAGCCGCCTGTCAGGAGGCTACGGCGGGAACCCCCTTGAACGTAAATTCGCCGCTGTTCGAAACGTCGGCAACAACGTGTTCGCCCGGCTGTATCGTTCCTTCAAGCAGCTTAAGCGCCAGTTGGTCCGCCAGCAGCTTTTGGATAGCCCGCTTGAGCGGCCGCGCTCCGAACGACGGATCGTATCCTTCCTTCAGCAGCGCTTCGCGAGCACTCGGCGTGAGGTCGAGGGTGATCTTGCGATCGGCAAGGTGTTTTCGAAGCACTGCGAGCTGAATCTCGATAATCCTGGAAATCTCCTCTTTTCCGAGGCTCTGGAAGATCACAATGTCGTCGATCCGGTTCAGGAACTCCGGCTTGAAGTGGGCCTTCAACTCTTCCCTGACATTCGAGGCAGCCAGACCAACGCCCACGTTCGAGGTCATGATGACAACCGTGTTCTTGAAATCGACGGTCCGGCCTTTGCCGTCGGTCAAACGCCCGTCGTCGAATATCTGCAACATGATGTTCCAGACATCCGGATGCGCTTTTTCGATTTCGTCCAGCAGGATCACAGCATACGGACGGCGGCGGACGCTTTCGGTAAGCTGTCCGCCTTCTTCGTAACCGACATATCCCGGAGGAGCGCCGATCAGCCGCGAAACCGAGTGCTTTTCCATGTACTCGGACATATCGACGCGGATCATCGCACGCTCGTCGTCAAACAGGAACTCCGCAAGAGCGCGCGCGGTTTCCGTCTTACCCACGCCCGTCGGGCCCAGAAACATGAACACGCCGATCGGCCGGTTCGTATCCTGAAGGCCTGCGCGGGATCGGCGAATTGAATTCGCCACCGCCTTGAGCGCTTCGTCCTGGCCTACAACGCGGTTCGCAAGAAGCCCTTCCATCCGAACCAGCTTCTGGATTTCGCTTTCGAGCATCTTTGAAACCGGTATGCCGGTCCACTTTCCGACGATGTGAGCGATGTCTTCCTCGTCAACCTGCTCTTTCAGCATTCGTTCGTTCTGTTGAGGGCCTTCCAGCGTGGCATTAGCCTCTTTGAGTTTTCGATCCAGTTCCTGAAGGCGGCCATAGCGGATCTCGGCAACCTTCGCGTAGTTGCCCTGCCGCTCGGCCTGCTGTTCTTCGATGTGTGCCTCCTCGATTCCCTCTTTGAGCGTCCTCACGCTCTGAATCAATTCCTTCTCGCGCTGCCACCTCAGCTTCATTTCGGTTGAGCGCTCGCGCAATTCACCAAGTTCCTTTTCGATCAGGCCCAGCCGTTCACGCGAGGCCGGATCGTCTTCCTTGGTCAGTGCCTGGCGCTCGATTTCAAGCTGGATGACCTGCCGCTCGACCGATTCGATATCCACCGGCATCGAGTCGATCTGCATGCGCAGGCTCGCAGCCGCTTCATCGATAAGATCGATCGCCTTGTCCGGTAGAAACCTGTCGGCGATATACCGATGGGACAGCATTGCAGCGGCGACGATCGCCGAATCCTTGATTTTCACGCCATGATGGATCTCGTATCGCTCCTTCAGGCCTCGAAGGATCGCAATAGTGTCTTCAACCGTGGGCTCCCCGACATATGTCTTCTGGAACCGGCGTTCCAGCGCTTTGTCCTTTTCGATGTACTTCTGATATTCGTTCAGCGTGGTGGCGCCGATGCATCGCAGATCTCCACGCGCCAATGCGGGCTTGAGCATATTCGATGCGTCGATGGCGCCTTCTGCGCCTCCCGCGCCCACCAGCGTATGCAGCTCGTCAATGAAGAGTACGATTCCCCCACCCGCGTCTTCGATTTCCTTCATGACCGCTTTCAACCGGTCTTCAAATTCGCCGCGATACTTCGTTCCCGCGACCATCGCCCCAAGATCGAGCGCGACGATCTTTTTCCGCTTGAGCGACTCCGGCACATCTCCAGCGATCACGCGTTGAGCCAGGCCCTCGACGATCGCGGTCTTTCCAACGCCCGGCTCGCCAATCAGCACCGGATTGTTTTTGGTGCGCCGCGAAAGGACCTGCATCACTCGCCGGATTTCTTCGTCCCGCCCGATGACCGGATCCAGCTTTCCCTTGCGCGCAAGATCGGTCAGGTCGCGGGAATACCGTTGCAGCGCCTGGTACTTCTCTTCCGGATTGGGATCCGTGATTTTCTGTGTCCCCCGAATCGACACCAGCACTTTGAGGATCGCGTCCTTCGTGACGCCATGCGACTGCAGGATCTGCGATACAGCCTCGCCTTTTCCATTCGATAACGCGATCAACAGGTGCTCGGTACTCACGTATTCGTCCTTGAACTGGTCGGCTTCCTTCAGCGCGTCTTCGAGGATGCGGTTGAGCGCGGGCGAAAGTTGGATTTCCGCCTGCCCTTGCACCTTCGGCAGCCTGGCCACGGAATCGGCCAGGCCACCCGCCAGCGTCTGCAGATTCGTCCCCAGCTTCTGAAGAATCGGCATCACGACACCGTCCTTCTGCTGGATCAACGCCCAGAGCAGATGATCGGACGTGATCTGGGGATTCCCCAATTCCTGGGCGTGACTCTGCGCCGACTGCAGCGCTTCCTGAGCCTTGATAGTTAGTTTCTCAAAACGAATCATGGATATTCCCAATCCTTACTTTTTTGATGCCTTCACTCGTTGATCCTGATCTGCTTCGGCTTAGCCTGCTCCTTCTTGGGGAGCCGGATATTCAGAATCCCGTCTTTGTAATCGGCGCTGATGCTCTGTTCGTCCACAGACATCGGGATCGAAAATGCCCGGCTGAATCCTCCATAAGATCTCTCGATCCGATGATAATTCTCCTCCTTACTCTCTTTTGCGAACCGGCGATCGCCACGAAGAGTCAGGACGTTGTTCTCCAGATGGACCGTAATATCCTTGCGATCCAAGCCCGGAAGTTCCGCTTTTACAACGATTTCGCCCTCTGTTTCAAATATGTCGATCGCGGGGCTCCAGGTCGTGGTGGAAACCGGTTCATCGGATCTCCATCCGCGCCCGGCATCATCGAACAGACGGTTCATACGGTCCTGCAACAGGTTTAAGTCTCGGAACGGATCCCATCTTGTAACGGCCATTGGTCAAATCCTCCCAATATCTTAGTCGAATAACAACATATGATCTGAGCGTATGACTGTCAATATATGATTTCCAAGATGAAACATTTCAGGTACAAAGTCTCTGGAACTGTCAGTAAAACCGGGTGATCTGCCGCTTGAATGCGCCGTTCGATGACGCGGATCCAGCGGCCGGCGTCATTTGCCGCATCGGCGAGCATCTCCGCAAAAAGGGCTTCGCTCACGTGGTGAGAGCAGGAGCATGTAATAAGGATGCCGTGCGGGCGTAGGAGTCTCATTGCCCGGTTATTGATTTCCTTGTAGCCGCGCAGAGCGCCTTCGAGACTGTCCTTGTTCTTGGCAAAGGCGGGCGGGTCGAGCACGATCGTGTCGTAGCGCGCATTTTCGCTGTGGCGTTGGCGCAGGAAGTCGAAGACGTTCGCCTCGATGGCGGTGATGTTCTTCAGGTTATTGCGCTCCGCATTGGCCCGAACGAGCTCGACAGCCGGCGCCGAAATGTCCACGGCTTCCACCGAATCGCATACGCTGCTCAGGTGCAACGCGAACGCCCCTCCGTAACTGAAAGCGTCCAGCGCCGCGCCGTGCGCGTACTGTTTTGCGGCGCGGCGGTTATCGCGCTGGTCCAGGTAAGCGCCGGTCTTCTGGCCTGCGGCCAGTGGAATGGAAACCTGTAACCCATCTTCGTCAACCGTGATCATTTCCGGCAGGGGATCGCCGACGACTTCCTGCTTCAGCTCAAGCCCTTCGAGTTCGCGCACCCTGCTATCATTTCGAAAGAGAATGGATCGCGGATGGTATCTCTCGGTGAGTATCCGGGTTATCAGAGGCTGAAGGCGATCGCTGGCCTGAATCAGGCTCTGGGCCACGATTCGGTCTCCGTAGCGATCGACGATAATGCCCGGCAGAAGATCGCCCTCGGAGTGGATGCGGCGGCTCAACAGGGGATCCACTCCCAGGCGTTCCCGAAACTGGTCTGCGGCTTCGAAGCGCTTGCGGAAACATTCCTCGTCAATTGTGGCGTCGCCGCGGGCGAGAAAACGAAGCGCGATCTGTGACTGTGAGCTGAAAAACGCTTTGCCGATTGTGGTTCCGCGCTGGTCGATGACCCGGACTATGTCTCCAGGCTGGGCGTCTTTCACTTCGACGATGTCGCTGCGGTACACCCATAAGTGCCCGTGCTTAATGCGGTCTGCGCCGCGTTTGCGTATAACGACTTGCCCGTTAACCATCAGAAGAAATGAAGCTTTCAGATTTTGATTATGAGTTGCCGCCGGAGTTGATTGCGCGCGAGCCCGTCCGCCCGCGAGGCGCTTCGCGGATGATGGTTCTCGACCGGCGCACCGGACAACTGACCGACAGCGCTTTCGTTAACTTGCCGGAGCTTCTTCAGCCCTCGGACGTGCTCGTCATTAATGATACGCGTGTGATGCGCTCTCGCACCTATGGAACCTTGCAACGCGCCTCCGGCAGCCGCCGCAAAATCGAGGTGCTGTTTGCCGCGCCCGTGGGCCCGGATCTCTGGGAAGTCCTGTGTCATCCGGGCAAGCGAATCCGGCCCGGAGACCGGGTGGACTTTGACGGAGCAGCGGGAATTTTCGGCGAAGCGACGCCGCACGGCCTGCGATTGCTCGAATGGAAGTCATCTGTGGGCGTCGAAGCGTTTCTCGAACGGTACGGGCATATGCCGCTGCCGCCGTACATCGACAGGGAAGACGCCGCGTCCGACACGGTCGAATACCAGACGGTGTACGCGAACTCTCTAGGAGCGGTGGCTGCACCGACCGCAGGGCTCCATTTCACGGAAGGAATGTTTGATGCGCTGCGGCATCGGGGCATTGAGATTCTCAAGATCACCCTCCACGTAGGCGTTGGAACCTTTCTTCCTGTTCGAAGTGAAGATCCGCGAGAGCACGTTCTCAAGCCCGAACGATACGAAATTACTCCCAAAACCGCGGCAGCCTTGAACGAGGCCCATACCGCCGGCCGTCGGATCGTGGCGGTGGGCACAACATCCACTCGCACGCTCGAATACATCCTGCGGCGGTTCGGCCGGTTTGAAGCGGGAACCGGTAATGCGGACCTGTTTATTCTCCCTGGTTATGAGTTCGCGTCCGTCGGCGGCCTGCTGACAAACTTTCATCTTCCACGGTCGACACTGCTCATGCTGGTCTCGGCCTTTAGTTCCCGTTCGATGATTGAAAACGCGTACAGCCACGCTATAGGACAAAGGTATCGTTTCTACAGCTACGGCGACTGCATGTTGATCCGGTAGGAGGCGCAATGGGATCGCGACAACCCTTTTGGCAGCCTGAACTTATCGGCGACATCGGAAGTTGACACCCTGTTTGGTTTGAGTATAATGCCCGACGGTTTACACTTTGCGGCATCTTGCAGATGGAGAAAGAGTAATTCCGAAATCGTTGCCCTCTCTCAACCGCGAAGTTTAGACAGAAATAGTTACAAGTAAAAAAGGAGTCGGCGGTAATGAGTAAAGAAACAGGCAAGGTGAAGTGGTTCAACAACAAAAAGGGCTTCGGGTTTATTGAGAGGGCTTCGGGCGGGGATGTATTTGTCCACTATTCGGCCATCGTCAGCGAAGGATACAAAACGCTGAAGGAAGGCGATGACGTTGAGTTTACGATCACTCAGGGACCAAAGGGATTCCAGGCTGAAAACGTCGAAAAAGCTCCGTAACGATTTCGGGACCCTGCGATCGATAGACCGCAGGGTCTTGTTGTCTCTGTTAAACTGAAAAACAAATGGAGCAGAACCTGTCTTACGCGGTGCAGCTCCGGCCGGACCTTGAATTCTCCCGTCAGCAGCAGCAAGGCAAGACATACCTCGTCGTCAAGGACCCACTCACCAGGCGGTACTTCCGATTCACAGAAAGCCAGGCTGCAATTCTGGACCTGCTCCGCGAACCGATTGATGCCGAAACAGTCGCCGCACGTGTAGCCGAAAAGCTCGACCGAGCCGTCTCCGCCTCAACCATAACGGCATTCTTCGCATCCCTTGAAGACAAGCTTCTGCTCGATAGCGCCGAAGGACGCGAGAAGCTCGCCTCGTACAAGAGCCGCAAGACCGCCGACAGCGAGGAAGGTTTTTTTTATTGGAAAGTTGCCTCGCTCAATCCCGAAAAGGTCTTCTCCTGGCTGCTTCCGCGTACACGATGGGCATTTACAGCGTGGTTCCAGGTGTTCGCGCTGGCATCAATCGTCACGGGCTTTACGCTCACTTTTCTGCACTGGGACCAGTTAGGCGCAGGCATTGAGAGTTTGTTCAATATTCAGGGCCTTTTCTTCATCTGGCTTGTTGTTTTTACGATTGTCACCATCCACGAGTTTGCTCATGGCCTGACGTGTTGTCATTTTGGAGGGAAGGTTCATGAACTCGGCCTCATGCTCATTTACTTTCAACCGGCTTTTTATTGCGACGTAAGCGATTCCTGGATGTTCCCTTCGAAACGCAATCGGATGCTGGTGACTCTGGCAGGTGGATACTTCCAGCTCGTTATCTGGGGACTCTGCACGATTGTTTGGCGCGTAACCGCCCCGGATGCATTCATCCATCAGATCGTCGTGATTGTCGTGCTGTTTTCCGGCCTGCAGACTCTCGTGAATTTCAATCCCCTCATTAAACTCGACGGTTATTACATGCTGAGCGACTACCTCGAGATTCCGAACCTTCGGAAGAAGTCCATCGACTCATTATGGAATTGGATTGGAGGGAAAGCAGGGAAGCATCCATCCCGGCGCCCGTGGAGGGAAGACCGGGCGCAATTGACGTACGGCCTGGCCTCGCTCGTGTTTTCCACAACCTTATTAATATATGTGTATGGCGCCTTGTATACTTGGGCGACGTCCAACTGGGCCTTTGCCGGGTTCGTCGGTTTCATGATGTTTTCCACATTAACCTTGAGAAGAACGGCTATGGAATCCATGGCCGGAGTACGGGCCGTGATCAGTCGTGCCGCTTTTCGAAAATATCGGAATGCAGGAATTGTGGCGGTCGCCCTTCTGGTGGCGTTTGTGGGACGCTGGGAGCTCAAGATTCCGGCCGAGTTCAAGATTGTAGCCCGCAGCGAAATTGCGGTCCGGGCCGAGACGGATGGAATCATCGTTGACATGCTGGTGCGTGAAGGAAGCCGGGTGACCAAGGGCGATCTTCTGGCGCGGCTGCGCGATTTTGCCAAGCAGCAGCGCATTTCCGAGTTGAGTGGCGACCTGGAAACCAGAAAGACCGCGCTCACGCTCCTGCGCGCCGGCGCAAGGGCCGAGGAACTCGACCGCAAGCAGAAGCTTGTGGAAACCAAGCGCGTCGAACTCGGCAACGCCCGCCGCAACCAGGAGCAGCGCAACCAATTGGCGCAAGTGCTCGAACGGAAGCGCTCGGAGCTGCAGCTCGACGAGCAAAACCGTAGACGCGCGCGCGAGTTGTTCGGCGGTGGCTTGATAGCGCGGTCCGAGCTGGACAAAGCCGAAACCGCGGTCCGCGTCCGTGAAAACGAAATCGCCGAGATTGAAGCGTCGATCCGCGTCGTTTCCGAGACCGGCGATCGCGAAGCCGATTTGAAAGCCCGCGAGCTCGCCGAAGCTGAGAGCGAATTGAGGCTCATGCAGGCAGGGAATCGCCCGGAGTTGATCCGCCAGACGGAGGCCGAGGTAGGGAAGCTGCAGACCCAGGTGGACAACCTGAGCGAGGAACTCGGCAGGACCGAAGTGCGGGCGCCGATCGACGGTGTGGTGGCTACTCCGTTCGTAGAGCGCAAGCTTAACGAGTTTTTGGAGGCAGGCGACGAACTGATGCGCCTCGTGGAAATCAGCCGCGTGACTGTAGAAATGCTGGTACCTGAAAAAGAACTCGCGGATGTGCGGCCAGGCAATGAAATCCGGATGAAGCCGCGCAGCTTCCCGTCGCTGGAAATTCAAGGACGCGTGGACTTCATTGCACCTGTAGCGCAGTCCGTAAACGAGCAGCAGATGGTTGTGGTCCGGAGCGAGGTACCCAACGATGGATTGATGTTGAAGCCGGATATGACCGGCGTTGCCCATATCTATTGTGGCGAGCGCCGCATCATTGATTTAATGACGCGCCGGATAGTTCGCTGGATCCGGACCGAATTCTGGTATCTCCTGCCCTGAACCTTCCGCCGGTACCATGCCTGACAAGATTTTTCCAAAGTTTTAGTATTTTTAGTTTAGCTTTCCGCTCTTTTGTCCTAGAAACGTAAGTCTGAATCCTTTGTACAGGCAAACCCGTTGAAAAACGGAGACGCAAAGCCGCAAAGCTAAAGTCCGCTGGAGTAAGCGGGCCACGCTGGTTGGGCCGCCAGAGGTAGGAGATGGCGACCTTGTTTACTGAGAAAGTGGTTGCCCCTCCACCCGAGCATTCCTCCTGACAAAGGCAAACCCGTTGAAAGACGGGGACGCAAAGCTTCGAGACTACCGTCAGCATGTGTAGCCAAAACTGTTGAACTTTGTTGGGCTGCTCGTGTCGACCATGTCAGTCGGGCTGCCAGAGGCATTCGCCTCGAGGCAGCCCGTTTCTATTTTTGGATCAAATCCACAAACGGGGATCGCTTTTAAGTGGCCACTACAATCAACTGCCGGAACAAGAATTTAACTCAATAATTTACTGGAGGAGCAAAACCATGAGTGAGATAACCATCGTTGCTACTGAATTGTCTGAAATCGAAGAACTCGAAAACAAGGTTGCACCCAGCGCTCAGTGGGAAGTGAATGGTCGAACGGCCAAGAAAGAACATTACAGCGTAATCTGGATCTAACGGTGCCGAGTCGCAACGCGCCTCAGACGCAAGGACTTTCGTCTGAGGCGCCTAACGGCTAGAAGGCCAGATCACACTAATTATGGACTGGCGAACTCTGCCTAACCGGTGCAAAGCGTATCTTGTGCTGGTCTACATCCTAGCCATCCCTTTTGCTTATTTTGTACTGAGGGATGGTGGAGACTATTCGGCCACCTGGGTCCTCTTCGTTTTAGCTTCCTTGTTTGTAGCCACGATAAACCTGCATTTGCCACAACTGCCTTCGGTCGTCATTTCAATGGGCGATGTCTTCACGTTTTTGGCCCTTATACACTTCGGTCCTGGGCCCGCACTGTTAGCGTATTGGGCTAATATCATTGCAACAGCCCTTACAAATAATGTCCGACGTTATGGTTGGCCTTCCTTATCGGGCATGTCGATGCACAGGTTGCTGTTCAATTTGGCATGCTCCGCACTGTCAATATGGGCGATGGCGCAGGCCTATGCATTTGCTAGTCAGCATGGGTTTGGCTATCCTGCTGACCTGATCTTAGGTCTCGGCACAGTCGCTCTGGTCTGGTTCGTTATCAACACTTGCACGATTTCATTGGCCTTGGCCTTCTCCTCCGGCGATTCATTTCTAAGCGTTTGGCAAGAGGGTCTTGGCCTCTATCTGCTTAATTTTTTCGGATCAGCAGCAGCCGCGGGCCTCATTTCGCTTTTTCTTGAACGTGCTGGATTCTCCATATTTCTGTTATCCCTCCCTGTAGCTGTCGTTCTTTACCAGCTCTACGCCTTTTATGTGGAAAAGTACCAACAGGCTCAAGTACACATCTCTGAACTCAATGAACTCTATCTCCAAGCTATTGAGGCTATGGCCGATGTCGTCGACGCCAAGGACAAGTACACGCATGGGCACATCCGCCGGGTTCAGGCGTATGCGGTGACACTCGGGAAGTGCATGGGAATAGTTGGAGATAAGGAAGTAATGGCGATCAGGGCTGGGGCCTTGCTGCACGACATAGGGAAAATAGCGATTCCCGAGTACATTCTGAATAAGCCAACAGTATTGACGGAAACCGAGTTCGAGAAAATGAAGATCCATCCGGTCGTTGGTGCCAATATGCTCAAGAACATCAACTTCCCGTATCCAGTCATACCAATCGTCAAGTCTCATCACGAACGATGGGATGGCAAGGGCTACCCGGATGGATTGTTTGGAGAGGAGATTCCGTTAAGCGCGCGCATCCTTTCCTTAGTCGACTGCTATGACGCTCTAACGACTGATCGACCTTACCGTGCGCCGATGAACAGGCAGCAAGTCGTCGAGTTCTTTCATCGTGAATCAGGGCGTGCCTACGATCCCAAAATCGTGGAAATGTTTGTTAACAACCTTGACACAATTAGTGCCGCTGGGCGGGCTGTCGAAATACCTGAAATCGACCCTTGGCGCATAGAAGTGCAGCCTGAGGGCCCTGACATACGAAAACTAGAACGCGTACAGCCAATCGTGACTTATGGCAAAGCGCTGCACGCTGGAGCGGAAGTTCAGCGTGAACTGTATTCAATTTTCGAATTTGCTCGCGCTGAAATCCAATGCCTCACGGCTAAAGATGTACTCACGTTCGTTGGTTCGAAACTCAGCAACCTCATTACTTTCGATGCGGGCATATTTTTTATGGCAGATCTAGACAGAGGAATAGTCACTGCGGAACATGTGCTGGGGCTACATGCTTCAGGGCTAGAGACCATGAGTTTAGGACTAGAGCAAAAATTGACAGGTTGGGTCGCAGCAAATAGGCAGGCTCTGTGCAACTTACCTCCATTCCCCGATTTTCTGGGTTGTTCTGAACCTCGTCCTGACTTTGAGCTGTCCGCGATCGTCCCAATACATCGAAGCGGGACCGTCTACGGAGCAGTGTCTCTTTATCGAAAAGAAAAGGTGAAGTTTACTGAGGAAGAGTTCCGACGTTTGGAGATTGTTGCTTCTCAGACCGCCCTCGCTCTTTCGAAGTGCACGAAGGCGATCGGCGATGAGACGGTCCTATTCGATTCGCTCACCGGAGTACCAAACGGTTTTCAGCTGTACCTGATGTTCGATCAGATTGTGATGGACGCACAGAGATATGAGTATCCGGTCGCTCTCTTAACCATAAATCTTGACGACTTAAAGGTCATCAGAAGACGGTGGGGTTATATGCTGGGCGATGAAGCCATCCGGTCCGTGGCTAAATATCTTCGATCTGAACTCAGAGATACCGATTTACTCGTTCGTTATGCGAACGACGAGTTCATTGCATTGAGTCCCAGACTAAGTCGAGAGCAAGCTGAGGCGCTGAAATCCCGTCTGCAGAATACCCTTGATCATTTTCGGTTTACAGCCCGCGTCGATACTGAAATTCCCTTGCCTACATCCATCGGCATTTCTATCTTTCCCGAGGATGGCGGTGACCTGGAAGCTCTCTTGTCAGTTGGAGAGTGGCAAATGCGCGACGACCGCGCACTACGTTCCGCTGTGAAACGTCGGCTTAGGCATTTTCAATCCTCCGATTAGTCGCACTGTTTTAGACACTGTTGATCGCATTGAACGCGGAAATCCGCGAGCACGGGCTTTCGTGTAACCTGATTTGTCGCTGCCCTGAGTTATGAAGTTCACCCTTTCACCGCGTTTTGAACCAATTCGATCTTTCAAGGAGTCTCAAAGAGGCGGTACTTTTCTTGTGAATGATCGCGAGTGTGGCAGATCCAATGTTGTGCTCAAAATTTTCCCCAGAACCACCTTCAGCTGCGATCGCAACGCTTTGCTGGCTTTTTTTTCATGGCACGTAGGCACTAAACATCCGCTCTTGGCCAACCTATTTGAGGCTGGTTTGACTCCCAAACAGCACTTGTATTTGGTTCGTGAGCATTTTCCCGATTCACAGTCACTCTCAATGGTAAGACCTGATTCCATCGGGGACTTAGTCAATGCAGTCTCATTCATTCACTCCAGAGGACTAGTTCACGGAAGAATTCGGCCGTCGAATCTGTTTGCGTCGTCCGGTCGGCTGAAATTGGCTGACCCCTTGCCTTTTGCGGCGGGAGATACCCAATTAACTGAAGAAGACATTAGATTTGTCGCACCGGAAGTACTCGCGGGGCAAAATCCGAGTTCGGAGAGCGACTACTACTCACTGGGCGTTCTTCTGTATCGCTATTTTTCTCGTAAGGATCCGTTTCAGGACATCGCTCTGGAGAACCTTAGATTTAAGTACATGTGGGCTGCCCCAAAACCCCTGAGTAGTGTTTGCCTGATCGACAAAAGCCTTTCAGATGCGATTGCACAGCTAGTGCACAAGAATCCGCAGAAGCGGCAAGCGGGCTATTCGGCACTTCTCCGCAGCTACAAATCACGATGTTTCAGTGCAGAACGAGCTCCGATTGTCGGACGCGAGACAGAGATCGCGAAGGTTGAGACCTTTTTCCGGGGACACGGTCCCACCGGATTAAGAGTAGCCGTAGTTGAGGGACAAGCCGGAGTTGGCAAGACTCGGTTTATTGAAGAATTGCATTCAAGAAGTCGTTTTTCCAGTGATGCGTTCATCTATACGCGCTGCGAGGATTCGAAGGAGAATGAACTTAAGGCAATAATAGGCGGACTCAAGACAGTATTAGAGCTTCAAGCGCCTACGTACAGGGCCAGCCTTGCGCAAGAACTTGGTCCATTGCGTTCGCAGATTCCATATCTGTTTTCCGACGACAAGACTAATGTCTCGATAGCAGTGACTACAAACTATCCAGTTGAGCGCACCCTCAATGACCTAGTTTCCCTCTTCCACAAATTATCCAGAAACCGGCGGCTCACTCTTGTTATCGAGGATTTTCATTTCGCAACGGCCCTAACGGTTCAGCTTGTACGACAAATGTGTTATCGAGCTTCCGAGACACCGATCCACCTCATTGTTACGAAGCAACCTGAATTCCCAGAAGATGTCTCTCTTTCGTCTCTCGGCAATGAATTGCTGCAAGTCTTTCTTCCACCTCTGAACAGAGAAGACTCACGGACACTGGTAAGTTATTTTGAAGAATCGAGTGATCGTCAGAATCGCATTGTAGAACTGGCTGCGGGAAATCCATATTTCATCCAGGGCTATTTGGGATGTAAAGACCCTCTCTTATCGCATCACGAATTGCCGTTGTCGGTGGACAGGTTGGTTCAATCCAAACTGACTAGACTGCCGAGAATGAGTCGCACGGTGTGTCAGATCCTCTCGGTGTTTGACCGCCCAATTGCCTATTCGACCATTCAAGAAATTGCTCAGATTCGAGGGGACTTGTTTAAGGATAGTGTCGGCAGGCTTCTTGCGTCAGGTTTGGCCGAACGCTCAACTGCCGGCTTAGCCATAAGATACCCAAGCGTCCGGAACAAGGTATATGCTCGACTCTCGAATTCCAGAAGGACGCGTCTTCACGCTTCCGCATACCGCGCTCTAGAGCACACCGATACGGGCGACGAGACACTGAGGGCTTACCATGCGTTCAAAGGTCGACTCTACGAATGTGCATGCCTTCTATACGGAAAGCTTGCTAGAGACCAGTTTGAACAAAAGAGGTATAAGCAGTCAGCGCAACTCTTCAAGAGTGCTGGGCGCTGTGCAGCCCATCTCGGTCGCTCACTATCGTTGCAGGACTCAATAAAACTGGCAAGGTCCTACGCAGCGATGGGAAACCAAGCCGTTGCTCGTCGAATCTATGAGCAGTTACTTTTGTCGAGCGAAGCTTTGCATGATCCGGAGACAACTTCGTATCTCTGCGTTTTGTTGGCGACACCCGAGCACGGACATGCTGCCGCTGATCGAATTGAACTCCTCAAGCGTGCGATAACTTGCCTTCCATCAGAGTCTACTTTCTTGGTGACAGCTCGCGCACAACTGAGTGAAGCGCTGTTGCGAGGTGGTGATTTCGCCGGTGCAGAAGAAAGCCTCGCTTTGGCGGAGCGCGCCATGAATATGACTCCCGAAGGCGCCGTCCGGGTTAAAAAGGTTCGTGCGTACCTCCTTCTCAGCAAAGCAGAGTTCCGGGATGCCGCGGAGCTATTGCGTACTTTCGTATTAACGGAGAGTAAGAATAGGGCACATTTGAACAATCTTTCATTCTGTTTAGATCAAATGGGTCATTTAGAACTCGCCCGGAAGATTCAACTGAAGGCACAGAAATGGGCATGTGAAGTCAACTACGTTCCCATCCAAGCCCTATGCAATGGCAATCTGGGCGCGATTGAAACGAAGCTTGGAAATTTCGAATGCGCAGAACAGTGTTTCAGAGCAGCTATCGAAGTAATGAAGAATATTCGTAGGAGGGACCGTAGCTTTGATCTGAGGAGTTTGCAAGTAGTAACAGCTGACGCAGCATTGTTCTACGCCGAATCGGGCCGGTATCGCCTAGCAATCGACAGTATCCGAAGGATAGACCTGAATGATGATGCACGCTATCAGTCCGACAACATGTTCATAGGATTGGCACAATGCGACATCTACATCCGGCTTGGCGCTAATGGAATTGCGGAAGGTATTCTTAATTCACTAGCCACTCTGGCTATTTTCAAAACGAGCTTTTACCAGACCGAAGTAATACTGTTGCGAGCTCGCTTTGAGAAATTGGCTCTTCGAAGTATTGAGTCTTTGCAGCAAAGACTCCGGATTTCAGCTGACTCAGAGACTGTTTATCAGCAGTGCAAGATCGAACTGGAATTGGCCAGGTCATTCCTCGCCTTTGGTAGACGCTCGGAGGCATGGAAGGAGGCATCGCAAAGCTACAACACTGCTGCCCGGCAGGGTTACAAGCCACTCATGGCGACCGCGGCTCTAATACGTGGATTGGCCGCAGAAGCAAGTTCTCAAAGAGCGCGCTTCCTCGCCCAGGCGTTTCGGTTGGCGTCGGAGATTGGGATGCCGGAGTTGGTTGCGGAGAGTGCGTTTCATATTGGCGCTCATCAGATGCAGCGTGGGCATTATCTGACTGCGAAGGAATACTTGCTCAAGAGCACGTCAACCACGACGGAGTTGCTCGAGCAGGTACCGCTCAAATTCAGGGCGCGGTATATGGCGAAGTCGTGGAGAAAGGAGGCGCGGCGGCTGCTTGATGAGTGTGTAAAACAAGTTGAGCTGCCGGTCCTGGCGCTGCATGGAGAAATGCGAGAGGCGCACCAGGATGACAGGCTCTTCCGGGGACTCTACCGATTGACTGTCTCCGCGGGTGTCGCCAAGGATGTCGACTCTTTTGCGTCGTCTCTGGTCCAGACACTCGACACGAGCATTCGGCGCAGGGCTGTGGTCATGTTGAAGCGCGGCGACAGGATAGACTGGCATCCCGTCCGCGTTAAGCTTTCACAGGAGTTGACGAAAAGGGTCGCCGGCCTGAGTGACAAAGCAAGGGGCAGGATCTATTTCGGAAGCGAAAAGAATCCCACCAAAGATACGGTTGCATGGGTTCCATTCCAGTCTGAACGCCATAGCGGCGGCGTCTACGTGTCATGCCGACCCATCGAGCCGCCTCTGGCGGAAAAGGAACTGGAGTTTTTGACGATTCTGGGCACAGTTGCCAGCGGAGCATTGGATCAGATCGAAGCCCGGAATACGGAACCACGTCCATCCACTCAGGCCACCGAGTTTCACGGTATGGTCGGAAACTCCAAAGTGATGCGGCAAGTCTATTTGCACGTGGAAACAGCCGCGCGGTCCGGAACCACCGTCCTGATAGAAGGGGAGAGTGGGACAGGCAAGGAACTGGTAGCCAAGGCCATTCATAAGTGCAGCGGCCGGGCTTCAGGCCCGTTTATTGCCGTCGACTGCGGAGCTATTCCCGAAACGCTGATCGAGAGCGAATTGTTCGGTTCCCAAAAAGGCGCGTTTACCGGCGCCGTTACCGATCGGCCCGGACTCTTTGAAGCCGCGAATAAGGGAACCATCTTTCTCGATGAGATCGGAAATACGACCCCAAGTTTGCAGGCGAAACTCCTCAGGGTGATCCAGGAACGCGAAATACGGCGGATTGGTGAAACGCGCGCCCGGCCGGTAGACGTTCGTTTGATTGCAGCCACAAACTGCGACCTCGACAAACTCGTCCAGGAAAAGCGATTCCGAAGCGATTTGCTTTATCGGCTCAAGGTGCTGCATATCACGCTTCCTGCCCTTCGAAACCGACGCGAAGACATCCCACATCTGGCACAAACACTTTTGGATCGTTTGAACGCCGCAAACAAAACGAGGAAACATCTTGCAGCCGGCTTTTTCGATGGATTATCGGCCTACAATTTTCCGGGTAACGTCCGGGAACTTCAGAACATCGTAGAAAGATCGTTTTTCCTCTCAAAAAGTACAACCATCACAGGAGTGGCGGCCGGGAGCGAGAATAGGGAAGCCGCTAACGGCGATGACGTGTCCGCCTGGTTCAACGATCTCATCGAGGGAAGAAAGAGCTTCTGGTCTGCCGTGCAAGACAGATACAAGAAGCGCGATATTTCCCGCGAGAAGGTAACCGCGCTGGTCGATCTCGGCCTTCGATCCACACGCGGCTCTTACAAAGACCTTGCGTCGAGCTTCCATCTGCGGGCGAAAGAATACCGGCGCTTTATGGACTTTCTCCGGCGCAGCAAATGTCTCCTCGACTTTCGGCCTTATCGAAATAGCGCGGCCAACCGGTGACTTTCGCCCCCAGACTTTCTATGCCAATCATGTATGCTAAGCGGCCATGGAACTGAAGCTGGTTATTTTCCTCGCCTTCACGAGTGTCGCCCTGGTGGTGAACACAATGCTCATTTGGTTCGCCTACAAGACCTTTGCCGGCATCGTTACCCGTGTATCCGAAACGACGATGGAGTTTGGGAAAAGCAAGGAGACGGTAGCGGTTGTGAATTCGGTAAAAGTGGCAGCGGAACAGGCGCGCAGGGTCACCGAGATCACCAGGGAAAAGCTGCTTGCGTTCGATCCAGTTCTCGATAAGGCGACCCGGAATTGGTCTGCCAGCATTGCGAAGATCGATGCGAAATTTGAACGTATCGAACGGAAGACGGCCATGAGCGGCGGGAAGATTCGAGACGCCGTGGCAAGCCCCGCGTATACAATTTCCGCGGTCGCAACGGGAATTCACAGCGTGCTGGGTTTTCTCAATTCGAACGAGGACGAACCATAAGCCATTTCCAGGCGGAGGCCACGATCCGGTCGAGATCGCTTTCCACTGCCGTCCACTCCAGTAATTCTCTCGCACGATCCACGGCAGCTACCAGCACCGGTGGATCTCCCTCGCGGCGCGACGTTTCGCGCACCGTAAACTCCCGCCCCGTAACCCGCCGAACGGACTCGACAACCTCACGAACCGAATAGCCCCGGCCCGTGCCCAGGTTGATTGGCTGAGACTTCACGCGGCCATCCAACAGCGCCCGCAGCCCGGTAACGTGGGCGCGGGCAAGATCCGAAACATGAATGTAGTCTCTCAGGCAGGTTCCGTCCGGCGTGGGATAGTCCGTGCCGAAGATCTTTACGTCATGCCGGCGGCCGGCCGCGGCATCGAGCGCCAGCGGAATCAGATGGGTTTCCGGATCGTGGTCTTCGCCTATCTGGCCGGAAGCGTCGGCGCCGGCAGCATTGAAATAGCGAAGCGATAAATACTGCAATCCACACGACTCGTTAAACCAATGCAGGGCTCGCTCGAAAGCGCGTTTTGTTTCGCCGTACGGATTGATAGGCCGCTGTGGATGCGCTTCCGTGATGGGTACGCTTTCCGGAACACCGTAAGTGGCGCACGTTGAAGAAAAGATCAGATGCCGCACCCCGTGCGCCTTCATTGCCGACAGCAGGTTCAATCCGCCGGTTACGTTTGTCCGGTAGTACAGCTCCGGATTCTCGTACGATTCCGGAACCAGCGCCTTTCCCGCAAAATGGAGAACCCCTTCGATCGGATACTTTGCGAATACGCTGTGCATGTCCGAAGGACTACAGATATCTGCTTCGAACAGCGGAGTTCCACCTACAAACGAACGGTGCCCTGTGGAGAAGTTGTCGAGAATGACCGGCGTGAAACCCGCTGCCTCCAGCGCCCTGACCGTATGGCTTCCGATATAACCCGCTCCACCAGTGACTAGAATCACGCGGCTTGTTTCCGAAAGTAGGCGATTGTAAGCCGTAATCCCTGGTCGATATCGACCTCGGGCCGCCAGCCCAGAATATTCATGGCTCGCGTAATGTCGGGACATCGCAGTTGTGGATCATCCACCGGCAGGTCTCGCGCCTCAATCGCGCTCGAGCTTCCCGTCAATGCAAGAACCCTGGAAGCCAGATCCCGCACGGTGCGCTCTTCGGGGTTTCCCATATTGAACGGCATTGCCATCGCATCACCAGGCGCCGCCTGAAGCAGAGCCACAATTCCAGATATCAGATCGGAAACATAGCAGAAGCTCCGTGTCTGCGTACCTTCTCCATAAATCGTCAGCGAATCCGCACGCAGCGCCTGCACGATGAAGTTGGAAACCACGCGGCCATCGTTCGGCCTCATCCGCGGGCCATACGTATTGAAGATCCGGACAATCCGCGTATCCACCTCGTAATAGCGGCGGTAGGCCATCGTTATCGCTTCGGCAAACCGCTTGGCTTCGTCGTATACCGAACGAGGGCCGATCGGATTCACATTTCCCCAGTACGTTTCCGGCTGCGGATTGACGAGTGGATCGCCATATACCTCGGAGGTGCTCGCCAGTAGAAACCGCGCTTTCTTATCCTTGGCCAATGCGAGGGCTTTGTGGGTGCCTATCGATCCGGCGTTGAGCGTCTCAATCGGCATGCCGAGATAATCGATCGGCGAGGCCGGCGAGGCAAAGTGGAGGACCGCATCAACCGGACCATCCACGTCCATTCGCTCGGTCACGTCCTGCTTCAGAAAGTGAAATCGCGGAATACCGGCGAGGTGAGCGATGTTCTGCTCGTTTCCGGTGAGCAGATTGTCGAGGCACAGAACTTCATAGCCGAGATCCAGAAGACGCTCACAAAGATGACTGCCGAGAAACCCCGCCCCACCGGTGACAACGGCTCTCAATGGCGACGTCATTTCCGTTTCATCGTCTTCATCGTCTTCAACGTCTTCATCAGCGGCCGATACCGTAATAGGTAAATCCAAGCTCGCGAAGGTGCGCCGGATCGTAAATGTTTCGGCCGTCGAAGATGACCGGCTGGTTCATGAGCGATTTCATTCGTTCGAAGTTCGGATTGCGGAACGCCTGCCATTCCGTCACCACGAGGAGGCCGTCGACGCCCTCCAGACACGCGTAGTTGGCGCCCGAATACTCGATTCGGGTTTCAAACATCTGCCTGGCATCTTCAATCGCCGCGGGATCATACGCCACAATAGCGGCGCCTTCCTGGAGAAGCGTCTCGATGATGGTAATCGACGGCGCGTCTCTCATATCGTTCGTGCGCGGCTTGAAAGACAGTCCCCACAAGGCGAGCCGCTTTCCACTCAGATTGCCGTAATGGCTGCGAATCTTGTCCACGAAGCGCAACGCCTGAAGCGTATTCACCGTGTCGACTGCCTGAAGGATCTTCATCTCGTACTCCTGCTGGACACCTGTCTGGATCAGCGCGCGAGTATCCTTCGGAAAACAACTGCCGCCGAAACCGACGCCGGGAAACAGGAACGCGGGTCCGATTCGCGAATCCGATGCCAGACCCTTGCGAATCATTTCGACATCGGCTCCGACCTGTTCGCAAAGATTTGCGATCTCGTTCATGAACGAAATTCGGGCCGCGAGAAACGCATTGGCCGCGTACTTCAGCATCTCGGCGGAACGAATGTCCATTAAGAGCACAGGGCCGCCGGTGCGAACGAAGGGCGCGTAAAGGTCCCTCAGAATTTCCGCCGGGCGAGGATCGGCCGATCCAACAACGATGCGGTCGGGCTTCATGAAATCTTCGACTGCCGAGCCCTGCTTGAGAAATTCCGGATTGGCCACCACGTCGAACGGTTGCTTCGTCTCCTTCCTGATTAAAGCCTGGATCTGCTCGGTCGTGCCGACAGGAACCGTCGATTTCGTAACGATCACCTTGTAACGATCCATCACACGCCCGATCGCAGACGCCACCTCATAAACACTGCCGAGATCGGCGGCGCCGGACGGCAGCATGGGCGTCCCGACGGCAATGAAAATAACGAACGTCTTCTTTATCGCCGCTTCGAGATCGGTGGAAAAAGTAAGGCGTTCCTCACGGATATTCCGCTCGATGAGCTCGGGAAGGCCGGGTTCGTAGATGGGAATGACACCGTTCTTCAGGTTTTCAATCTTCGCGGCATCGTTATCGACGCAGATGACATCATTGCCGCTCTCTGCGAAGCACGCTCCAGCAACAAGACCTACGTATCCGGTACCGATGACAGCGATGTTCATTCCTGCTCCAGATGCTCTTCAACCGCCGATCCAACCCTGGTAAGGAAAGTGTCCGACAGGGACGGAATCGCGCCAATACCCTCGTCGAGAAGGATTTTCTCGATTCGATGGAGCGGAAAAAACATGGTCGTCGGACGGACCCCGCTCTCCTCACGATCGTTGATGTGATTCATCCAGTCCTCGAATGCATGCAGGTCGATGCCGCGCACAGTCACACCCGGCGATGTAATTTCGAGAAGGCGGCCGAAGAACCGCTCCTTGGGATTCTGAAGATTCACAATGACTATGGAATTCAGCTTCATACGCAAGCCGGGTGCCGCCCAACACCCTCACCCGCCGCTTCGCGGCACCCTCTCCCGGAGGGAGAGGGACAAATTCTAAAATTCCATCTTCCGAACATCGCCTTCGACGATCAGCTTTGGTTCCGTTACGCGCTGGACCTCGTCAATCGTCACGCCCTCGCGAAGTTCGCGCAGAACCAGCCCGCGGGGAGTCACATCGAGCAGGCACAGCTCGGTAACGATCGTATCGACAACTTCGAGGCCTGTCAGTGGAAGCCTGCATTTCCTGAGGATCTTCGGTTTCCCTTCCTTCGTCGCATGCTCCATGGCCACGATTACGCGCTTTGCCCCTGCCACGAGGTCCATGGCGCCACCCATGCCTTTGACCATCTTGCCCGGAATCATCCAATTGGCCAGGTTCCCGAGTTCATCCACTTCCATCGCGCCAAGAACTGTGAGGTCCACGTGACCGCCGCGGATCATGGCAAATGAATCGGCGCTGGAAAAGTACGATGCGCCGGGAATTTCCGTCACCGTTTCCTTTCCGGCGTTGATGAGATCGGGGTCTTCGGATCCCTCGATCGGAAACGGACCAATGCCGAGCAGCCCGTTTTCCGATTGCAGGAGCACCTCCATGCCCTCGGGAATGTAGTTGGCGCAGAGCGTCGGCATTCCGATGCCGAGATTCACGGTGAATCCGTCTTTCATCTCGCGGGCGATTCGGCGGCTGATAATTTCACGGATCGGCAGACCGCTCATTTAAGCACCCCGCTTTCTAACGGTCCGCTTCTCGATACGCCTGGAGTAATTCGTGCCCTGCAGGATTCGTTGAACGTAAATCGCGGGAGTGTGTACGGAGTCCGGCTCCAACTCTCCGACCTGCACCAGATTCTCCACCTCTGCGACTGTAACTCGCCCGGCGGTCGCCATAACCGGATTGAAATTGCGGGCTGTCTTTCTGTAAACAAGGTTGCCCCATCGATCGCCTTTCCATGCTTTCACAAATGCAAAGTCGGCGGTCAGAGCGCGCTCCAGAATGTGCATGCGGCCGTCAAACTCGCGCGTTTCTTTGCCTTCGGCGATAAGGGTGCCGTACCCCGCCGGGGTGTAGAAACCCGCAATGCCGGCGCCGCCTGCTCGAATGCGTTCGGCGAACGTTCCCTGAGGAACCAGCTCCACGTCCAGCTCACCGGAAAGCGCGAGCCTTTCAAACAGTTGGTTCTCGCCGACGTACGTGGAAATCATTTTTCGGATCTGCCCATTGTAAAGCAGGACTCCGACACCGAACTCATCGACTCCGGCATTGTTACTGATGACGGTAAGGTCCTTGACGCCCTTCTCGCGGATCGCGGCAATGAGGTTTTCCGGGATGCCGCACAGGCCAAAGCCACCCACCATGATGGTTGCGCCGTCCGTGAGTCCGGCAATGGCCTCGAGCGAATCGTGAACCACCTTATTCATTCTTGTCTCGCTCCAGCGCCTCCAGAGCTTCGCTGAGGCGATTCATGAAAGACCGGATTTCATGCGGCAAAAACCCGGACGTCTTAAAGATATCGCGCCAGACACTTGCGGGACTCGCCGCAAGGCGCGTCATGGACTTCAGGCCCGGGCCTGCGAAGTCGTAGTTGGAAGCCGTATGCGCGGCCAGTATATCGGAGACGAGCTGGGGCAGATGGCTGATTTGGGCCACCAGCCGATCGTGCTCATCAGGTGAAATGATCCGGGGGATGGCGCCAACGGCCGAGACCAGTTCCACCATTACCTTTGTAGCGTCCGGAGGCGTTGTGGAAACAGGACAGAGAAAATAGTGCGTGCCCTTGAACAGATCGGCGCTGGCGGCTCGGGGCCCGCTTTTCTCGGAACCGGCCAGGGGATGGCCGCCAATGAAGCGGACTCCGCGTTCTTCGGCTTTGCGGCAGATCGCCGCTTTTGTGCTTCCTACATCGGTGACGAGCGCGTGGCCGGGATTCAGCTCGTCGAGCAGATTCAGGATCTGTCCCACGGGAGCCGCAAGCACGAACAATTCGGACGCCCGCGGATCGCCTGCTTCCACGATGCCCAGCTCCTGTGCCTCGGCAAGCGCCTCGGACCTGTCGACTCCGACCACACGAATCCCGGGCGCGGCGCGCTTCAGCGCAAGCGCCAGCGAACCTCCAATAAGACCTGTTCCGACAATCGTGACTGATTCAGGTAATGCCATTTGACGCGGCGGTTATGTATCTAAAACTCCGACTTATACTTCTGTGTCCGAATCACTGGCCGACGTGCGCCGCTCAATTCGAGTGCACTCATCGATCACACGCTCGAATAGCCGCTTCAGGCTTTCGTGATCCAGCGGCCCACCGTTCCGGCGCGTCACGTTCTCGAACACCTGGCGCTCACGATCCGGATCGTAAACTCGCATTTGTGTGACTCTCTTGATTTTCCCGATTTCAATAGCGCATTGGGAGCGCTCGTTCAAAAGATCAACCAGCTTGCGGTCGATCTCATCGATTTTGCGACGCCAATCTTCTATGTTCATGCTCTCAACCATTTCGAAAAGGCGGCTACACGGTCTACAAGATCGCTTTTGCCGATGTGCCTTTCTATTTCTTTAACGATTGCGCTGCCCACGACGGCGCCATCGGCCTCCTGCCACACGGCCCGTACCTGCTCGGGAGTCGATATGCCGAAACCGACAGCGATCGGCAATTTTGTGTGATGCCGCAACGTTGCGAGAAACTCTTTCAAATCTGCAGCCAGCTCCTGCCGCTCGCCGGTCACGCCGGTTCGCGATACCGCATAGAGAAACCCGGTCGATGCCTTCGCAATTGTGGTCAACCGTTCGGAAGAACTCGTCGGAGCCGCCAGGAAGACTGTATTCAATCCGGCCCTGCTCATCGCGCTCCGGTACGGCTCCGATTCTTCAACAGTGAGGTCGCTCGCAAGCACGCCATCCACGCCGGCGTCCACGGCGTCCTTAGCCAGCCTTTCGAGGCCATAGTTTAAGAGCGGGTTGAAATAGCTGAACAGCATCAGTGGTACCTGCGATTGTTTGCGAATCTCCCTCACCAATTGCAGTACTTTCGCGAGCGTGACGCCGTGATTCAGCGCGCGCTCGGTTGCGCGCTGAATCACGGGCCCGTCGGCTATCGGGTCCGAAAACGGCACACCCAGCTCGATGATGTCCGCGCCCGCGGCACTCATCGCAAGAACAAGATCACGTGTGACTTCCAGACTGGGGTCGCCAGCCGTGATGTAGGGGATGAACGCTTTGCGGGCAAACGCCTTTTCGATGCGATTCATATATTAAAGTGCTGCATTGCCTCGAGCTTGCTTTCGCGGCCGATCATCCTATTATCCGCATGACTTCGGCGACGTCCTTGTCACCGCGGCCGGATAGATTGATCACCACGATCTGATCGGGAGACAGCTTCAGCTTCTTCGCCTGGGCCACGGCGTGGGCGCTTTCCAGCGCAGGAATGATTCCTTCAAGCCGGCACAATTCGTTAAAAGCGGCGAGCGCTTCCCGATCATCGATGGACGTATAGGTAACGCGGCCGGTGTCGTGCAGTGTGGCGTGCTCCGGTCCGACGGCCGGATAATCGAGTCCGGCCGAAACCGAGTGCGTGGGCACGACCTGCCCATCGGCATCCTGCAAAATGTACGAGTACGTCCCGTGCAAAACCCCGGGCCTGCCCCCGGAGAACCGTGCCGCGTGATCGCCGAGCTTCGGACCGCGGCCTCCAGCTTCGACGCCAATCATCTGGATCCGGCTGTCCTGAACAAAGTCGTAAAACAGGCCGATCGAGTTGCTGCCTCCCCCAACGCAGGCGACGAGAACATCGGGCAGACGTCCCTCCTTTTCGATGATCTGTACACGAACCTCCCGGCCGATCACGGATTGGAAGTCGCGGACCATGGTTGGGTACGGATGCGGGCCAAGCACGGATCCAAGCATGTAATAGGTCGTCCGGACATTGGTCACCCAATCCCGCATCGCTTCGTTAATGGAATCTTTGAGAGTTTTGCTGCCGGAGGAGACGGGAATGACGCGCGCGCCAAGCAGCTTCATTCGAAACACATTTAATTCCTGGCGGCGGATGTCCTCTTCTCCCATGTAGACGTCGCATTCCAGTCCGAGCAGCGCGCACACCGTCGCGGATGCGACTCCATGCTGACCTGCGCCCGTTTCCGCGATGACACGCTTTTTGCCCATCCGCACGGCGAGCAATCCCTGGCCAAGGCAATGGTTGATCTTGTGCGCACCCGTATGATTCAAATCCTCACGCTTGAGGTAAATCCTGCCGCCGCCCCACTCGCTGGTGAGCCTCTCCGCGAAGTAGAGAGGTGTCGGGCGGCCGGAGTAATTCCGGTAGAGGTCGTCGAGCCGGGCATGGAACGCCGGATCACGCTGCGCGGCGTCGTATGCGGCCTCGAGTTCCTCGAGCGGATGCATCAAAGTTTCGGGAACAAATTGCCCGCCGTAATCGCCGAAATGTCCTTTTGTGCTCATGATGACGAGTCCATTAGCGCGACGTCCGCGCACTGCACGGCTTCGATAAAGCGCCGCATTTTGTCGTAGTCCTTCTTGCCGGGAGCGGACTCAACGCCACTGGCAACATCCACCGCAAAAGGATGGAGTTTGTTGATAACCTCCCCGACGTTGCCGTCAGTCATCCCGCCGGCGATGATGATAGATCCGAACGCATTCGCTCCGTAGACCCGATTCCAGTCGAACACCTGACCGGATCCCGGATTACTGGCGTCCAGGAGAAACGTTCCGGCTCCGTAATTTCGCATGAGGTCGACTCGAAAAGTCTCATCGACGCGAAGGGCCTTCACGACCTTGACACGCTGGATCATCGAGCAGTAGTCCGGCGTCTCGTTGCCATGAAGCTGAACGGCGTGCAGACCCAATGACAATGCGAAGTCTTCCAGGTTCTGCGGATCCGGATGATTCACGAAAACCCCCACGATCGTCACAAAGGGCGGAAGCTGCTCGATGATCTTCGCCGCCTTTGAAGCCTCGATGTAACGCGGGCTCTTTTCACAAAAGTTCAGGCCGATTGCGGCGGCGCCCAGAAGCACCGCGTCGCGCGCGTCTTCAAACTCCGTAATTCCACAGATCTTGACGCGTGTCACAGCAAGCCCCGAAGCGCCGATGCGGGATCATCCGAGGTGACGAAGTATTCGCCGACAAGAAATGCATCGGCCCCGGCATCAACCAATCCGTTCACGTCCTCGCGATTGTGGATGCCGCTTTCAACGACCAGGAGCCGGTCTTCGGGAATGAGCTTCGCGAGTCTGTAGGATGTCTGAAGATCCACTTCAAATGTCTTCAGATTCCTGTTGTTCACACCGATGATCGTGGCCCCGGCGCCAAGGGCCTCATCCAACTCGTTCTCATCGTGTACTTCGACGAGGGCGTCGAGCTTCACGCTCTCTGCCACAGCCAGTAGATCCTTGAGTTGCGCCGGATCGAGCATGGCCACGATAAGAAGAATCGCGCTGGCGCCGGCCCCGCGCGTCTCGTAAACCTGAAAAGGGTCGAAGACGAAGTCCTTTCGAAGTACCGGAAGGCCGGAGCTCTTGCGCGCTTTGTTCAGCCAGGCGAGATCGCCCTGGAAGAAATCCTCCTCGGTCACCACGGAAATCGCGACGGCGCCGGCCCTGGCATAGACGTGTGCGGTCTTTTCGATGTCGAGGCTCTCGCTCAGCACCCCTCTGGATGGAGAGGCTTTCTTCAATTCCGCGATGATCCGCACTCGCCGTGGTGTGAGCAAGGCATCATGGAACGATGGCGCAGCCGGCACGGTTTCCGCCATCCGGCGGACAATCGCTTCTGGCACACGCAGGCGCGCGTCCTGAAGCCGTTTGCGCTTGGCCTCAACGATCTGCGCCAGTATGTGTGTGCTCTCGAGTGTCTTCATATATCCCGTCTATCGAAATTCCCGCAGCGCCTGCAGTTTCTTCAGAGCCGATCCGCTGTCGATCGAGTCTGCGGCTACGCGAATTCCCTCATTGAGACTTTCCGCGGCGCCGCCCGCGGTAATCGCGGCCGCAGCGTTGAGCAACACGACATCCCGGTGGGGACCGGGGTTGCCGCCGAGTACACCCTCAATGATGGCAGCATTCTCCGGGGCGTCGCCACCGCGGATAGATTCAGCGGACGCGCGCGCGATGCCAAAGTCTTCGGGACTTATGAAAAAGGTCCGCATCTCGCCACCACGAACTTCGGTCACTTGCGTTCTCGCCGACAGGGAGATCTCATCGACGCCATCATCCCCGTGAACGACGAAAGCGTGCTCCACTTCCAGACCTGCCAGTGCATTCGACATCAGATCGATCACTTCGGCCGATGCCACGCCAATAACTTGAAAGCGGGCTGAGGCCGGATTCGCGAGCGGCCCAAGAATATTGAAGACGGTTCTTACCTTGAGTTGCGATCGCACAGGGGCAACGTACTTCATTGAACTGTGAAAGCGCTGCGCAAATAGAAAACCGATGCCGACTTCCGTTACCGCCCTGCGGAGGACTTCAATCGGCATCTGAATATCGACGCCAAGGGCTTCCATGACGTCGGCGCTTCCGCACTTGCTGCTGGCCGCGCGATTTCCGTGCTTGGCAACGCGAACTCCAGCCCCGGCCGCGACAAAAGCTGCCGCGGTTGAAATATTGAACGTGCCGGATCGATCTCCCCCTGTGCCGGCTGTATCCAATACTGCAAGAACCTCGCCATCCCAGAATCTCTCAGCTCTTTCGCGCATGACGCGGGCAAAACTCACGAGCTCGGTCGAGGTTTCGCCTTTCATTCGCAGCGCCGTAAGAAATGCCGCTATCTGGGCATCGCTCGCCTTGCCCGCCATGATCTCTTCCATGGCCGAACGAGCTTCGGCTGCCGTGAGATCGCTTCGTTCAATGAGCTTCTGAATGGCGTCGGTAATCATTTCTTTATAGGCCTACTAATTCCCCTCCTGTCT
>CAMBFR010000036.1 GCA_945865815.1 Candidatus Sulfopaludibacter sp. SbA3 | reverse complement strand
GGCTTCAGCCCCGTGCAATGTTCCAGAAAATTTCTGTTTGATCCTGGCACGGGGCTGAAGCCCCGCGCCCACAGGTTAGTGTCCAGTTACTTGGTATGGGATTCCTGAAGCTTCCGGCGGCTTTCCGAGGCAATCGTATGGAGGCACATGAGCGCCTGCAGAGGATGGGCGCCGGCATCGGCCAAGGGCTTGACGTATTCGCTGACAACCTTCGCGGTGGTCGCGTCAACCAGGGCCCGGATGGATTTGCGCTGCTGGCCCTCGAGTCCGTATTCCGCTCCGACTGCCTCAGGATCCTTCATGATCCTCTCCCGCAGTCCGGAATCGTGGCGAACTTCAAACAGAAGCCGGTTCAGGTCGTATGCCGAAGCCGGCGGATGAACATAAAACTCGAAACCCTGATTCTTGAAATTGAATCCGCCGTAGTCCTTTAATACTTCGGTCACGGGATTCTTTCTCTCACGCTGAGGAAGGAATCGCATGTATCCGTGGCCGTGATGCCACGTGGGCGTGTACTGCAGCAATTCGCCCGGCACGGATCCAAGGGCTCCCAGCATGGGCGCCCAGTTGAGCATTTCCGTATTTCCCGTCTCATCGAGTTGTTCGGGCGTGAGGTTCAGAATCGCGTCAAAGTTGCCAAGCTCCAGCTGGGCAATCATCCAGTGGTCGAACCCGTATTCGGGGTAGTGGTACTTCGATGTTCCCGGATAGTGCGACATGCCGCCGCTGGCGAGAAGGCACACTCTCTCCTTCCGCGACTCGACGATTTTCCGGATTTCTCTTCCCATCGCCGCGCAACGCCGCATTGTCGGCAGGGGCGGCAGGTAAACGTTCGTCAGGAAGGGAACAATGGGAATGTCGCGTCCTTCGAGCACATATTCAAAGGGAGTCGCGAACGTGTGGCCGAGCTCGGCGAATTCGGAATATGCGATGTCGAAGTCGGCGCGAATCAGTTTTTCGAGCAGATCTTCGGCCAGTTCGCGATGAATCGGCAGGTCGTATACCTTGCCGCCGAAGTGCGAGATTGCACGGGTTCCGGAAACGAGCGCGAAAGTCGGAACGCAGTTCAGGGAATAGGTTTCCAGGTGGTCGCTGCCGAGGAAAATGATGGCATCCGGCTTGGTTTCGTCGAGAACTTTCCCGAGCGCGCGCATCGCCGCAATACTCGCATCCATCATTTCCGGCTTTTCGTCGGGTGGCCGCCAGATCAACTGCGGCGCGTGACACACGCCAAATGCTGCAACTATTTCGCCCATGATCTACTCCTTATTCTTCATCCACGTAACGGATTCCGAGTTCAGTGATCTTCGCGCGCAATCCGTAAAAATCCAATCCCAGTTCGCCCGCCCGGAGCCGTTCCCGCGACTTTGCTTCCTTCGCGACACGCTCGTTTCCAAGCCGCGCGATTTCTGTAGCAGCCTGCCGCTCGACAACACAAACCCCGTCCACGTCGGCAACAATGACGTCTCCGGGACGAATGCTGACGCCGGCGCAAACGATCGGAATGTTTACCGATCCCGGAGTGTCCTTGACCGTGCCCTGCGCCGAGATCGCCTTCGACCACACGGGGAAGTCCATTGTCGTCAGGTCCGCCACGTCGCGAACTCCAGCCTCAATAATAAGACCAACTACGCCACGCGCCTGGCACGAAACACCCAGTAAATCCCCGAACATCCCGTCCGTGGATTCCGATGTCGTTACAACGACCAGGATGTCTCCCTGCTGAACGAATTCCAGCGCGGCGTGGATCATCAGGTTATCACCCGGAGCGCACGAGACGGTAATGGCGTTGCCCGACGTCTTTGCGGTCGGATAGATGGGCCGCATGTAGGGCTTCATCAGTCCGATCCGGCCTTGCGCTTCGTGAACCGTGGCCACGCCGAGTTCGCCGAGCGTCTTGACGGCCGCGGCATCGGCCCTTGGAATTCGCTTTACGATCGTGGGTTTCATACTTGTTTATTCCTCAGGCTCTATCGGGAACACGTATGGCCTTTTGCGGCTGTGTTTGTGTGGTCATGGTATCCCTCTACGAAGGCTCAAATCGGCGTAGCGAATTCGGAGTATGGGATCCGAGAATCAGGACTGTCAAGGCTTTTGTGGGTGTCCGGACCCTTGAGATAGAATGCACAACCACCATGATTCATTGCTTCTTGTCGTTGTTTCTTGCCGTTTCTGCCTATGGCGCCGTGTTTGCGCAGGCGCCGATCGACAACTACGTTGCCGCTGTAGCCGATGCCCTCGTGCGGACGCTGGATGAGGTCTCCAACTCTCTTATTGTCATCGATGCGAAGAGCCCGGTCCGAGTTGTCACCTGGGTTCGCTCCGATCAGGTCAACCGGCTGAAAGATCCTGGAACCGGGGCCTGGCTCAGGAAGGCTCCGTCCGATATGTGGGTAACCGTTGTTCCGAAGCTGCGGGAGTTCTGCCGCGCCTTTGCCGCGTCCCGCGCGGCAAGTATTGGCGAGCTTACCTTGAGACTGGAGCAGCGGCTGGGATTGCCGCCGGGCAATAACAAGACCGCATTCGTCGAACTGGAGGTCAAAGACGCGGCGAAGACGAAGAATCTGTTCCGTCCGTGCGCGAGTCCTTCGGTTGTGACAGGGACGTGTGGCGTGGAACCGCCGGCGGAGTCCGTCCCTGCCGGCTACCGGAACTGGTTCTATCGCCAGTACTACTTTTCCTTCGGTGTGGCTCCGACCTATCCGTGGACGGCGCTGGGATACACGTTCGACTGGGCGCCGGCGGAGGGCGGCGAGCCGCGCTTTGTGGAAGTGGGAGAAAGCGAATTCGTGATCCCGAGGGGCGGCGACATCCAGATTCAATCGGTGACGCCCACCCTCGAGTACTGCTCGGCTCCCCAGTGACTTTTCCAGCCGATAGGTTTGGAGTTGCCCACAGGCCACTCGGCTGAGGCTGAGAGTAGTCCACGACCCTGTTCCGAATGGGGTTGACGCGGGATACGGACACGCGAAGAATGATGTCTAAGGGTGCGGTGAAGATGTCACCGCAGGCAATCGGATGGTCGGGCCGCCACCGTAAATCGTGCGTCAGCGCGATGAGGTCGCGTGGCCGAAAAAAGTCTCACTAAGTTTCCTGATCCTGCAAATTCCAACCCTCCTGGCGCGTGGTTGCCCGCACGTAAGGGCGTGCAACGCATGCTTGCTCCGGTGGAGCGCTTTCTCGCCATCGAGGCAGCCAGCGGCATCGTATTGATGATCGCTGCAATTGCAGCGCTCGTGTGGGCCAATTCCCCCTGGCGGACGGCCTACGTCAATCTTTGGCACACACCCATCGGTATAACGCTTGGAAGCTTCGTCTTTGAGCGCGATATCCATTTCTGGATTAACGATGGACTGATGACGGTTTTCTTCTTTGTCGTGGGCCTGGAGATTCGCCGCGAGATTCACGGTGGCGAACTCAGTGAGGTCCGCCGCGCTGCTCTGCCATTAGCAGCCGCGCTGGGAGGGATGCTGGTTCCCGCGATGATTTTCCTGGCTTTGAACGCCGGCCGCACATCCGCCTCCGGCTGGGCCGTTCCGATGGCAACGGATATCGCTTTTGCAGTCGGAGCGCTGGCATTGCTGGGAAAACGCGTGGCCCCGGCGCTGCGCATTTTGCTGTTGGCGCTGGCGGTAATCGACGATGTCGGAGCCATTCTTGTGATTGCTGTCTTCTACTCGACGGGGTTGGCCGCCTTGGGCTTTCTCATTCTTGGGCTGGGAATCGCGGTCACATTCGTGATGCAGATCCTTGGCGTTCGTTCGCCTTTGGCGTATGTCTTACCGGCAATAATAGTCTGGGCCGGAGCTTACTTCGGGGGAATCCATCCGACACTTGCCGGCGTGATTGTGGGTTTCATGACTCCGGCGAGGGCCTGGTACGGAGCCGCCAGATTCCTCGATCAGACGGAAGCCGGCGTTCAATCCCTTCGCTCGAAGGGCATACAAGATGACCGCGTGCTACTGCCGCACCTCGACACGCTGCAAATCGCCAATCGCGAAGCAGTATCTCCCGTCGAAAGACTCCAGCATCTCCTGCACGGCTGGGTCGCTTTCGGCATCATGCCGTTGTTCGCATTCGCCAACTCTGGGGTTCCGATGGGCCAGATCTCCTTTGAGGGAGACGCCCTGTGGGTTTTTCTGGGCGTGGCGATTGGCCTGACGGTTGGCAAACCGCTCGGTATTCTGGCCGTGTCCTGGCTGGCCGTCCGCTCGCGGGCTGCCACACTGCCGGGCGGCGTGCAGTGGTCCCACGTCAGTATCGTAGGAATCGTAGGGGGCATTGGTTTCACAATGGCGCTTTTTATCGCGCAGCTTGCGTTTCCTCCGGGGCCGTTGCTCGAAACAGCGAAACTTGCGATTCTCTGTGGCTCGGGTTTGGCCGGCGTGATATCGCTTTTTGCCGGTTATCGAATACTGAAGGTTGGAAACGGTCCGGGTGTTGCGATGACCGAGGCGGAAGCGGAGGCTTCCACTTCGCGTTAGTGAGATTTTATCGTACGAGATAGAGTGCCACCGTTGCCAGAACGTATACCGCCACGATTGCCCAGGAGTCCCATGCAAGCAGAAGCGTTTTTCTACTAGCTCGATAAGTCAGACCGACCACAGCAACGGCGGTCATTGTCATAGCCGCAACCGCGGCGATTTGGTGACTGGGTGAGACATGAGCTGTCAGAACGCCGTTAGTGTAAAACACATCATCAATGCCCAGGATCGCCATGTCGAACAGATTGCTGCCGAACAAATTTCCAAATGCCATATCGACTGCACCCATCTTCAAGGCAGCCAGGGAAACAACAATTTCCGGCAGAGATGTTGACGCCGCAATCAGTGTAGTTCCGACAAAGCCCTGCCCCAGGCCGGTGCTTCGCGCAATCTCTGCGCCGAGATAGGGAAGGTAAGTAGCGGCGGCGACAATAAACGCAGCGTTCAGGGCGTACATCGTGTAAGCGCGGCTCGCTGAGATCCGGCCATATCCAGGGTGTTCGACCAGATCCACAAATTCCGCAACCCGGCGCTTCTCATAAGCGAGTACCAACCTCATTGCACCCAGATACAGGACGATCAAAGCGACGCTGTGAATCCCGACCCAGCCGACAGACGGCATCTGCGGTCCCAGATGAAGGCTGATGGTGACGAGGCCCAGGAGGAAGATTCCCATGCCAGCCGTGAGAACGTGCCCTTGGTGAGCCCTGGCTGAAAGCGGAGACGGCCCGCCAATCAGATCCAGTAGCGCGATGATAAGAATATTGAACATACAACTGCCCAGAATATCGCCAGCGGCAATATCCGGCGCGCCAACCAGTGCTACAGAGCTGATTCCCGTAATCAATTCGGGCAGCGACGTCACCGACGCCAGCAGCACGACTCCGATCCATGTCCTGCCCAGTCCCGTTTTCTCAGCAATGATGTCGCCGTAACGGGAAAGCTTGGCTCCTGCATATAGGATGACCGCCGTGCACATAGCGAACTGAATCCACGTTGTCATTGTGCCGTTCCGCCATCGATGAATGGTCGAGGTCGCTCTTGGTGGACAGTCGCGCCTCGTGGAAGTGGGAGAAGTGAATTCATCGCAAAGACGGGAGCGCGTTAGGGCAGGAGAGCGTCGACCGGGATTGGACATTCGGGAAGAAACTGTGGCGCGATCGAACTACCACGCCGAAATTCGCGAGTCGCGCGATAGGCGCCTTCGTGAAGCTCCGAATAGGCGAGCAGGCATTCACTCTGTATATCCGCCACCCAATACTCCGGCACACCAGTTTCCGCGTAGAGGCCCAGTTTGATCGTCCGATCGTAGTCGAGCGAAGAGTCCGCCATTTCGATAATCAGGAAAATGTCCGCCGGGCCCGCATGCCCTGAGGCATAGAAATCGTCCTTGGGCCGTAGCAAGTAGATGTCGGGCTGTAGTTCGTCGTACTCATCCAGGCGAACTGAACCCTGCACGCCGACGATCGCCCGATCCCCGGCAATTCTCACCAGTGCCTGGGTGGCGCGGAGTACCGCTGCGCTATGACGAGGCCCGATAGGACTCATCGCGAGAACTTCTCCGCGAATGAGTTCCACGCGATCGTCTTCAGACAGGATGCCTGCGCCGACCATTCGGTGATAATCGTGAACCGTAAAAAGCCTCTTTGAGATTTCGATTGCCATAAGCGCACTCGCAGAATATCGCAAATGCATCACCATCCCGAAGCTATTCAGTCTTCGATGCGAGGCCGCGGAATTGGTCCGCTTTTCGGCGATAACGCGATTTTAAAGCTGCGAATTCCGCTACGTTCCCAGTGACTTTTCCAGCCGATCGAGCGTGCGCATTGCGGGCAACACCTGCGCGACGCTGGAATTGGGCTCGCGCCTTTCCTGGATCGCCGAAATGAATTCCCGGTCCTGTAACTCGATTCCGTCCATCGAGACATCCACCTTCGAGACATCCACCGGCTTGTCATTACCATCGAGGAGTTCGTCGTAACGCGCAACGTAGGTGCCGTTGTCGCAGATGTAACGGAACCACGTTCCAAGCGGACCATTGTTGTTGAACGACAGCGCGAGCGTACAGACCGCGCCCGAAGGCACTCTCATCCCGATGCTCATATCCATCGCAATGCCAAGCTCCGGGTGCATCGGTCCCTGAAGCGCGCGCGCCTGGGAAGCGGTTTCACCGGACTGGTACTGGAACAGATCCACCGTATGGCAGGCATGGTGCCAGAGCAGATGGTCCGTCCAGCTCCGGGGCTGGCCCGCGGCGTTCATATTGGTCCGTCGGAAGAAAAACGTCTGGACGACCAGGTGTTGAAGTTTCAGTTCGCCGGCTTTGATCTTCTTGTGAATCCACTGGTGGCTGGGATTGAAACGTCGCGTGTGACCTCCCATTGCCACCAATCCGGTCTCCATTTGCACGGCGTGGATGCGTTCGGCATCCGCAAGCGTGTCCGAAATCGGGATTTCGATTTCCACGTGCTTTCCGGCCCGCATGACCTGGATGGCCTGGGCGGCGTGAACCTGGGTCGGCGACGTCAGAATGACAGCGTCAAGTCCCGGCTGCGCCAGTGCTTCTTCCAGCATGGTCGTGCTATGCGGAATGCCATATTTTTTTGCGACTACCTGTGTCGTTTCGGGAACGCGGCCCACGATGCTGATCACCTCAGCGCCTTTGATGCGAGCCAGGCCGTCCAGATGTTTCTTGGCGAACGCGCCGTTTCCCACCATGCAGATCTTCATTACGACCTCCAGCAATTTTTATGAATTAGATATGTCGAATGTCAGATGTCCCATGTGCGATGTGCAATGTACTTGTCAAAAGTCCCAATTACTAACTGACGCAGTGACTAATGGTTCATTGTGCAAGGATTGGGTGATTGGGTTGGCGGGTCGTTTGACAAATACATTGGACATTGCACATGGGACATTCGACATTTGAAAAGTTCGCGGCTGCGATTCATTCACAGCTTCTATCTATAGACTGCGCTCACAGATCATGCCCCATTTTGTCCGTTTTTTGGTAGCATCATCGGCCTATGATTATCGATTGCCACGGACACTACACGACAGCGCCGAAGCAACTTCAGGACTACCGTGACAGCCAGATCACAGGGTTGAAGAATCCCTCGAATGTTGCGTCAAAGGGCTCGCTCGGCATCAGCGATGACGAACTCCGCCAGAGCGTCGAAGGCGCCCAGCTCAAGCTTCAGCGGGAGCGGGGAGCCGACTTGACGATCTTTTCCCCGCGCGCGTCCGGTATGGGGCATCACGTAGGCGACGCCACCACCAGCCTGCACTGGACCCAGCACTGCAACGACCTGATCCATCGCATTTGCACGCTCTATCCGCGGAATTTCATCGGTGTGTGCCAGCTCCCGCAGACGCCGGGGCTGCCGCCGTCGAACTCGATCGCGGAACTCGAGCGCTGCGTCAATGAGTATGGTTTTATCGGGTGCAATCTGAATCCGGATCCTTCAGGCGGGCACTGGACCGCGCCACCGCTCACGGACAAGTACTGGTATCCGTTCTACGAAAAGATGGTCGAGCTGGATGTTCCCGCAATGATCCACGTCAGCGGCTCGTGCGTGCCCGCGTTCCATACCACCGGAGCGTATTACATCAACGCCGACACGACCGCATTCATGCAGTTCATTACGGCCGACCTTTTCAAGGATTTTCCGGGGCTGCGATTCATCATTCCGCACGGCGGCGGCGCGGTGCCTTACCACTGGGGACGCTATCGCGGCCTTGCGCAGGATATGAAACGCCCGCTGTTGAGCGATATGATCCGGAACAACGTGTTTTTCGACACGTGCGTATACCACCAGGCTGGAATCGACCTGCTTCTCAAAATCATTCCCGCCGATAACATCCTGTTCGGATCGGAGATGGTCGGCGCCGTCCGCGGCCTCGATCCCGAGTCCGGCCAGTTTTACGACGACACGAAGCAGTACATCGACAATAACAAGTCGATCAGCGCCGCCGACAAGCAGAAGATCTTTGAAGGCAATGCACGCAAGGTCTATCCGAGGATGAATAAGAAAATCCCAACCTAATCAGGAGTTCATTTTTTATGTCTAACTTTCGCAGCGATGTTGTTGGAAGTCTTTTGCGTCCGGAATACTTAAAGGAAGCGCGCCAGCGCCACGACTCAGGCGCTCTCACTCATGCGGATTTCAAGAAAATCGAAGACCGGGCCGTCAACGAGGCCATTGACGCTCATGTGAAGGCCGGCCTAGACGTCGTTACCGACGGAGAGATGCGGCGTTACGCGTTCTTCGGACATCTGCCGGATTCCGTCGAAGGCTACGACAAGACCGGCGGATGGGCGCTTCCTTTTCACGACGAGCAGGGAAACGAGATGGTGCAGACCCGTCCCGTCGTTGTTTCCAAGTTGCGGCGCATTCGCCACATGTGCGCCGAAGAGTTTACGTACGTGCGCGCGCGCACCGATCGCCCGGCGAAAGTAACGATTCTCAGCGCGCAGCAGACCGCGGCGTACTATGAGGCTGAAAAATCAAAAGGCGCCTACCCCACGATCGACGCGTATCTGGGCGACGTCGTGAACATTCTTCGCGAAGAAGTTGAAGAGTTGGTCAAACTCGGTTGTACCTACATTCAGGTCGATGCTCCGCAGTACGCGGCCCTGCTCGATCCCGAGATCCGCGAGGGCTATCGAAAGCGTGGAAACGACCCCGATCGCCTTCTCGACCGATGTATCGAACTTGATAATGCCGTGATCGGCAATCATCCCGGCATCACTTTCGGTCTCCACATCTGCCGAGGCAACAATCAAAGCAAGTTCTATGCGAGTGGAGATTACGCTCCGATTGCCGCGGTTTTCAGCCGGACGCGGTTCCAGCGTTTCCTGCTGGAGTTCGACGACGCCCGCTCCGGTGGCTTTGACCCCTTGAAGCATGTGCCGAACGACCGGACGGTCGTGCTGGGATTGATCACCACGAAGAAATCGGCGCTTGAGACCAAGGAGTCTCTTGTGGGGCGAATCAAGGAAGCGACCAGCTACATTCCGCTGGAGCGCCTGGCGCTCAGTCCTCAGTGCGGCTTCGCTTCGACCCTGGCCGGAAATTTACTCACGCTGCAGGAACAGGACGCCAAGCTGCGCCGCGTTGCCGAAACCGTCCGCGAAGTATGGAAATAGTGCTCGTTCCCGGCCTGGTTTGCGACGCCGAAGTCTGGGCGCACCAGGCCGGGGCCTTTCGAGCAGCCGGTACAGTCCAGATACCGGATCATGGCTCGCTCGACTCGCTTGAAAAAATGGCCGAGGCATTGCTCGATCGCGCCCCGGCGCGATTCGCGTTGGCCGGCCACTCGATGGGCGGCCGCGTGGCCGTTGAAGTAATACGCCGGGCTCCGGAGCGTGTGACGAAACTGGCGCTGCTCGATACCGGATACAAGCCGCTCCCTGCCGGCGAAGCCGCCAAACTCGAGCGGGCCGGCCGTTTCGCGCTGCTGGAAAAGGCGAGAACGGAAGGAATGCGCGCGATGGGCCTCCAGTGGGTGCAAGGGATGGTGCACCCCGATCGGCTGTCCGACGCGCCGCTGATCGAGTCCATCGTGGGCATGATCGCCCGCAAGACACCCGCCATTTTTGCCGCCCAGATCAAGGCCCTGCTCGAACGGCCCGACGGCGCTCCCGTACTTTCCCGCATCCAATGTCCGGCGATGGTTCTGTGTGGCCGGGAAGATGCCTGGAGCACGCTGTCTCAACACGAAGAGATCGCGGCCCTGATTCCGAACAGCAACCTCGTCGTCATCGAAAACTGCGGCCACATGTGCACTATGGAACGCCCCAGGGAAATTTCCGCGGCGCTGATGACCTGGCTGCGGAGCTAAGAGCGTTACTGACCGCGTTGGAGAAGGACGCCGAAGGTGGCGTGACGCTCGGGCTCGGATGTCACGGCGAATCAAGCGATCGAGAATCCCGGCCAATACGTTGTCAGCAGATAGCCCATGACCACAATAACGAGCCACAACAAAGCTGCAAGCCAGAAGCCCCGGGCAAACATCGTTTTCAGATTCACGCCATAGCCTGCGGCAATCGCGGGACCTCCGGCGGACGAGGGAAGCATGAATCCACAATTTCCGGCAACGGCGACGATATACACGAAGGGGATTGGATTCAGGCCGAGGCCCTGAAACGTACTGATCGTGATGGGCACCATGATCGCGATTGCCGCGGTGTTGCTGGTGATCTGGGTGATGACCATTGTCATGAAGGAAAATACGAGAATGGCCCGGAATCCTCCGGCGCCTGTAAATGGAATCAATAGGTCGGCCACGTACTTCGCAGTGCCGGTCTGGCTGAGGATCTCGCCCAATGCTGTTCCTCCGGCGAACAGGTAGAACAATCCCCATGCCATGTGCTTTTGCGCATAGTCCCATTTCAGCAGCGGCTCGCCTTCGTGCCGGATCACGAAACACAGCACGGCGAAGGTCAGGAACGCATAGGCAGGGGTGAAGCCCGGTAACACCGAAGCATAGAACTGCCGGGTAAAGGCCAGCAGCGTTGCAGTCACAAAGAAGAACAGACTCCACCGTTCCGGCGTCGTCAGGTTTCCAAGAGAGCGGAGTTCACTTGAAAAATACTCGCGCGTTCCGTCCACCTGCTGCAGTTCCGGCTTGAACGCAAATCTCACGAAGATGAAGGAAAGAGCGGCAATCACGGCCGACAACGGGAGCAGCCGGGTCACCCACGTCATAAACAGGAACTCGTGCGGGATGACCGTCTGCTGCACAAGCCGGATCGTGAGCAGATTGGGCGCGCCACCGAGAGGCGTCCAGAATCCGCCCACGCTGGTTCCCCATGCGATCGCGATCAGCAGCGCCGAACCGAACGCGCTTTCCTTGATCTGCTGGACGCCGATAAACCGAAGCATCGCCAGGACGATTGGTATCAGGGCCGCCGCGACAACCGTATTGGGTAGAAGCGCGCTTAGCGCGGTTGCAATGGCAAACCACACAAGGATCTGCCGCCGCGCGCTCGTTCCTACGCCGATCAGGGACACCAGGGCAATGCGGCGGTCCAGACCCCAGCGTGTCCACACTGTCGAGAGGATGTTGGCGCCCAGCAACAGGACGATCAATTCTTCGGAATAGGAAGGAAGGATTCTGCCGACCGGAAGAAAATCGAAGAGAGCAAGCACGACCAGCGGCAGGAATCCGGTGACCGCCAGATTAACCGGCTCGAATATCCACCACCACGACATCCACAGGAGGAGGCCCAGGCTGCCGCGCACGGCGTATGGCGTCGACGCCACCGGAGCCAGGAGAAGCAGAAGAAAAACGGCCGGCCCGCCGAGGAGATGGAGCGTTCTCCAATCGCGCGTCAACGTCACATTCCCAGGGCGGCTTGCCAGGCTTCAACGTACTTATAGCCGCTGCCCGTGTTGAACAGCACGATGGTTTCATCGCGCTCGATTTTTTTCTGCTCGACGAGTTTTTGGATCGCGACAAGCCCGGCGCCGCCTTCAGGCGCGGCAAAAATGCCCTCGAATGCGGCCATCTCCCGGCAGGCTGCGAGCATTTCGCTGTCGCTGGCGGCTACGGCTTCGCCGCCGCTGGCATAGAGGTCTTCGAGAATCAGAAAATCTCCGAGCGGTTTGGGCACTCGCAGGCCCGAAGCGACGGTGGAGGCATTGTTCCAGAATTCCGAGTATTCGCGGTGCTGTTCGAACGCTTTTACTATGGGGGCGCAACCGTCGGCCTGCGCGGCAATCATGCGCGGGCGATCGGTCCCGATGCGGCCCATCGCTTCCAATTCCTCGAAAGCCTTCCACATTCCGATCAGGCCGACGCCGCCGCCTGTCGGATAGACAATCACATCCGGCAGCCTGCCGCCGAATTCCTCCCACAGTTCATAACCCATCGTCTTCTTGCCTTCGATGCGATACGGCTCCTTCAGGGTGGAAACTTCGAACCAACCCTCTTTGGCCCCGTTTTCCGCGATGAACTTCCCGCAGTCGGAGATGAGCCCGTTGATCAGGCGCACATCGGCGCCGAAAGCTCGGGACTCCATGATGTTCGCCATGGGTGTATCCGCAGGCATGGCGATCACGCAGCCCAGCCCTGCTTTCGCTGCATAAGCCGCTGCCGCGCCCCCGGCATTGCCGGCCGTGGGAAGCGCCAGGGTCCTGGCCCCCAGCGTCTTGGCCATGGTGACAGCCGCCGAAAGCCCGCGCGCTTTGAACGAAGCTGTCGGGTTGAGTCCCTCATCCTTTATATAAAGGTTGCTCAGTCCCGCCCGCTCGCCCAGCCGGACGGCGTGAATCAGCGGCGTCATCCCTTCGCCGAGTGTGACCCAGGGTGGGCCGGGCAGCACTTCTTCGTATCGCCACATCGAGTTCGTGCGTGTGCGAAGAGCGTCGAGAGTCAGCGTCCGTTTTGCAGCGGAAAGGTCGTACCGGGCGAGCAGGGGCGAGCTGCAGACGGGGCACAAATTCTGGAGAGAGGACCAGGGTGCGACTCTGCTGCACGCGGGCCGCGAACACTGAAGATGCGTTATGGTCGAAGGCATTGCCCCGGAAGTCTCCTCTACAGCGTGCGGTAATACGTAATCAGATCAATACCGGCCGGTGTCACACCGAGTTGCCGCAGCATCGTTGTAATCTGGCCGCGGTGGTAGGTCGAGTGATTCACCACGTGCTGCATCTGCTGCCACAGGGGAAGCGTGGACGCTTCGCCCTTGAGACTCTTGAAAGTGAGAGGTTCCGCGAGCTTCTCATCGGTAAGCGACCGGAGAAACGCGTCCTGCTCCTGACGAAGCGCGGCCCATTGACCCGTGAGGACGGACAGCGTGGGCGACTCGGCAATCCCGGGAAGACTTGAGGGACTGCCGCCCTTCCAGCGCGACAGCCAGATGCGCTGTGCGCCATGAATATGAACCAGCGTGCCGTGAATGCCTCCATCGAAGCTGTTTCCCAGATTGCGGGTGTACTGCTCCTCGCTGAGAGTGGCAATCACGGCGTGCTGCTGGCGCGTCGCCCACTTGTCGAAATCGTACAGAAGTTGGATGTCCTTCTTATTCATGCTGGTTCATCCCCCGCTTAGTTCTCCATGCGCGCCTGGTGCGCCTTGATGCACTCCGAAATGACATTCAGAAACGTCTGATAACCGGCCTCGCCGACTACAAACGGATTCGGGTCTCCAGCCTTCCGCGTTGCAAGTTTCGCGGCCTTCTCGAACGTGTCATCGAACAGCGGATGGTTTTGAACTTCCACCTCAACCTTCATCCGTTTCGTCACTTCCTTGAAGTTCTCGATGGACGTCGCGTATTGCTGCAGTGTCGCGGGCGCCAGTCTTGGATTGTCGAGCAGCAGAATCGTTGCGCCGTTCATCGCGGCCATGCGGGTCCGGTTTCCGTCCTTTACGGGGAAAATGAAACCAATGCCTCCGGGCGTATGTCCGGGGATGTCCGCAATCGTTACCGAGGCGTCTCCCAGGCGAACCACCTGGCCGTTCGTCAAGACAAGGTCGCGCTTCGGAGGCTTCGCGGCATTCGGTTGTGTTGGGGGCGCCATCTTGTCGATCTCGTCCCAGTCCCTGGCGCCGAGACCAACCTTCGCGCCATGCCGGTCCTGGAAGTAGGTGGAGCCGCCAAAGTGATCCCCGTGGGCATGTCCGACGAGCACGTATTTGACCTCGGCCGGATCCAACCCGAGTTTTCTCAATCCCGGAACAACAATGGGCTCGACCTTATTCGCATAACCCGAATCGATCAATATGATCCCTTCTGTCGTGGTCAGCGCGTAGATGACGGTTCCCTGGTCGCCCACGAAGTAAAGGTTGTCAAAGACCTTGGTAGGCTGGACCTCCGGGGCTGTCGGGGAATTCGGCTCCCGGCCCGGTGTGCAGAAGTAGTTGGCGGCAGCGGCCCACTGTGTGCCGCCGATCTTCTTTGCCTCGTCGACGTACGCCTTGACCTTCGCAGAATCCGGCTTTGCGGGCGCCGGCGCCTGCGCAAAACCCGAGATGGCGACCGACAGCATCAGGCAGGGCACTGAAAAACGCAGTGTTCGATTCATAGGTGTTTTACCTCAAAGAGAGTTCTGGCGATTCTAGGACAGATCTAATCCAGGACGGCAATAATCTCGCACTGCACCAGGTTCGCTCCCGGCAGGTTGTGGCTGAACGTGTGCCGGGCCGGCCGTGAGTGCGCATCGGGAAACATGGCGGTCCATTCCTTGTTGACATGCGGTCTGTAGGTGAGGTCTTTCAGCCACACCGTTACCTTGATGATGTTGTCGGGCGTGCCGCCGGCCGCATCCATAATGCGGCGAATATTTGCGAACATGTTGGCGCACTGTCCCTCGATATCGGCGGGCGTCTGGCCAGATTGCGGATCCTTGCCGAATATGCCGCCGCTGAACAGAAACGGCCCGATCTGGCTCGCGGACGGAATCGGATTGTCGTGTTGGAGACCCGGAATCTCAATACTTCGCCGCTTGCCCATGCAGACTCCTTTTTCGCGATGATTCGAACCAGCGAGCAGTATAATCAGCGGCTATTGTCATGACAATCAGGCATCGCGCTCTTTACGCCGCACTTGTACTCTGTCTTTTTGTTGCTCCGCTCCGTTCTCAGGATCTGCCTGTCCGGATCAGCGACGAAGAATTCTGGCGAATGGTGTCGGAATTTTCCGAAGACGGCGGGTTCTTCCAGTTCGACAATTTCATGTCGAACGAAGACACCTTGCAATGGGTTATTCCGGACCTGCAACGCAGAACCAAGCCGGGGGGCGTTTTCATCGGTGTGGGACCCGAGCAGAATTTTACGTATCTTGCGGCCCTCGAGTCGAAGATGGCGTTCATCATCGATATTCGGCGGCAGAACATGCTCGAACACCTGATCTACAAGGCGCTTTTCGAGATGTCGTCCGATCGCGCCGACTTCGTGTCGCGGCTTTTTTCGCGCCGCCGCCCGTCCGGTCTCAATCCCGGTTACACCGCTGCAACCCTCTTTGAGCGGCTTAAACCCATTCCCGCGGACACGAAGAGGCTTGCTGAAAACAAGCGTCTGGTCTTCGATCACTTGGCGCGCCGGGGCTTCAAGCTTTCGCAGGACGACCTGGACCGGATGGCATATATCTATGGCGCGTTTTTTGAAGGCGGGCCGGACCTCACATTCGCGCCGACGCGGTTCTTCAACGGCGGCCAGACGACGTATTCAAGTCTGATGACCGCGACCGACGAGCAGGGAGAGGCGCGAAGCTTCCTTTCCAGCGAAGAGAAGTTCCGCTACGTGCAGGATCTCCAGAAGAAAAACCTGATCGTGCCACTGGTCGGCGATTTTGCGGGAAGCAAGGCGATACGGGCCGTCGGCGACTATATGCGCAGCCGCGGCGCAACCCTGACTGCGTTCTACGCTTCGAACGTGGAGCAGTATCTGTTTCAGCATCCCCAGGAATGGCGGAGGTTTTACACGAATGTTGAGACGCTTCCAGTAGATACGTCGAGCACGTTCATCCGCTCCTTCACGCCGCTGCCGGGCGGCAAGTGGTTTTCAGCGATTGCCTCGATCGTGGATGGACTGAAAGCGTTCAGCGACGGCCGCATTCGAAGTTACGCGGACATCATGCCGCGGTAATATCCGGTTTCGAGTTGAATCCCACGACTGCTTCCACGATTTTGCCCAGTTCCAATAACGATCGTTCCTGAAATGGCGGCGCGGAGAGCTGCACGCCCAAAGGCAGGCCATTGCCGCCGAGAGCGCAGGGCAGGGTCATCGTTGGAAAATCCGCGAGAGTCCACGGACCGTTCATCACCGGATCGCCGGTCGATCCGATTCCTTCAGGGGCCGTGCCCCGCGCCGCGGGAGTCAGGAGCGCGTCGAAGTCATCGAACAGTTTCGCCATGGCGCGCTGATACCGCGTGCGAAGGCGGCTGGCCCGGAGATAGTCCACGCCTTCCACCAGCATTCCGGTTTCGATGAGAGTTCGAAGTTTCGGCCCGTACGTTTCGGGAGCGCGGCTGAACAGTTTTTCGTGATTCGATGCGGCTTCTGTCCGCACGATCATGCGAAGTATTGGCTGACTCAGGGCGAAGACTTCCGGCAGGCGGGCTTCATCGACTTCAAAGCCCGAGCCGGCGAGCTTATGGGCAAGCGCGTCGATCGTTGCGCGGGTCTCGCTGGTGGCGTGTTCGTGGAAGAAGTCGCGGACAATGCCAATGCGGAACTTTCCGGATGGAGCGGTTGACGTTGATGGTCCGGTTTCCCACTGAGCCACATGGTCCATCGGCTCCACCTGGGCCAGCGAATCCATCATCGCTTCAACGTCCTCGACCGATCGGCCGAATATGCCCGCGTGATCGAGCGACCACGCGAGCGGAAAGACTCCATTGAGGCTGATTGTTTTCTGCGTCGGCACTATGGTCACGACACCATTGAAAGCGCCCGGCCTTCCAACCGATCCGACAGTCTGGGTGCCTATCGCCGCGGGGCACATCCGCGCCGCCACCGCGGCTGCCGAACCGCTGCTCGATCCGCCGGGTGTGTGATTGAGATTCCACGGATTGCGCGTCGGCCCGGGATCGAGATTTGCAAACATCGTGGTGACGGTCTTTCCCAGGATGATGGCTCCTGCGTTCCGGAGGCGCGAAACGGCTTCCGCATCGCGATCGGGAACGAAATCCTTGAACAGGACCGATCCCATCGTGGTGCGCAATCCCTTCGTATAGAAGATGTCCTTGATGCCTACGGGAATTCCATGGAGCGGCCCCCGGAACTGTTTCTGCCGGGCCTCGGCTTCGCATTGCTTCGCTTCGGCCAGCACGGCCTCGCGATCCACCGTCGCCCATGCCTGGACGCGCGAGTCCAGTTGGTCGATGCGCGCAAGGAGAGAACGCACATATTCGAGTGGGGAGAGCGTGCCGCTTCGGATTGCCGAAGCGGCTTCAAGGAGGGAGAGATCCTCAGGGTTCATCGTCAATGCCCGGCGTCACAGCCGTGGCCGCGGATAGCTTTAACAGATCGGCAGCCATGAGCTCGATTTCCGGTCGAAGCTCGTTCGCGCGTTCCTTGCCGAACTTCTCTTCAGCCCGCGCCGCCAGGACCTGCGTTGTGTCCCCGGGCGTCATCGAGCCGGCGCCGCCGGCGCTGCCGGAGCCGCGGGCGCCGGAGGTACTGCGAAGGCCACCAACTGCGCGGGCGTCTGGCCGTCTCCGGTCGAGAATACGACGTATTGCCTGCCCTGGTGCAGATAGGTCATGGGCAAACCGGTCTGCACGCCGGGAATCTGTGTTTCCCAGATGATCTCGCCGGTTCGCTTATCGTAGGCGCGAAACATCGGCTGTCCGCCCCAACCCTCGCCCGCAAAAAGCAAATTCTTCGTAACCAGGATTCCCGCGCGCGAGCTGCTGCCGGTTTTCGGGAGGGTTATGCCTTGCTGTGCCGCGCGCGCTTTGATTGCAGGCGGCGTGTCGCCATTCACCGTCTGCCACGCGATTTCGCCCCGGTTCATGTCATACGCCGTTATGCGCCCATAGGGAGGTTTCACGAGTGGGAAGCCTTCGATCTGGGGAACCTGGCCGCCGCCGCCGATGAAATCCGAGTTGTACTGGTTGTTTTGCGGTTTGACCAATGCCACCAGCGTCGGCAATGTCTGAGAGCCGACATACACGAATCCGGTCTCCGGGTCCGCGGCTCCGGATTCCCAATTTGCGCCGCCGGTGAAGCCGGGTACTGCGATCAGTCCCTTGGTCCCGTCCGGCGATGCGGCCAGCGCGGGTGGCGTAAAGAGCGGTCCGATCCGGTATCCCTCGACAACCTGCAGCGCCTGTTGCTTGATGGCCGGCGTGAAGTCGACCAGATCGTCGGGCGTCAGCCCCTGCCGATCGAAAGCCGGAGGCTTCGTGGGAAAAGGCTGTGTGGGGGCGTACCATTCGCCTGGAACGTCGCCCTTCGGAACCGGCCGCTCCTCAATTGGCCAGACCGGCTGGCCCGTGACGCGGTCGAACACATATGCGAACGCCTGCTTTGTGAGTTGAACCACGCCCTTGACGCGGCGGCCGTTGGCGTTGAAGTCGAGCAGAATGGGCGTCGAAGGCATGTCGAGATCCCAGATATCGTGATGCACCAGCTGGTGGTGCCAGATGATCTTTCCTGTCCGGATATCCGCGCACACCAGCGAACTGGAATAAAGATTCGTGCCGGGCCGATGCCCGCCGTACGCGTCGTTGGTTCCGGCTTCAATGGGAAGGTACACGTACCCGAGCTCGCTATCGACAGAGAAGGGCGGCCAGAGTCCGACATTGCCGGTGTAGTCGGCGGAACCGTTCAGCCATGTTTCGTAACCGGGTTCACCCGCGCGCGGGATGGTGTGGAAGGTCCAGAGTTTTCGGCCGGTCCTGACGTCGTATCCGTTGATATCGGCCTTCACGTTTTCCCGGTTCACGCGGTTGCCCACGAGCAGCGCGGGACCAACCACGATGACGCCATTTGAAATAACCGGCGGCGAGCTGTTGCCGATCTTGCCGGTAAGTTCCTCGGTGTAGGTGTAGTCATTGAAAAGATCGGCCATGCCGTTCTGGCCGAAGCTCTGCACCGGCTGGCCGGTCTTTGCGTTTAATGCAACCAGCCGGAATCCCGGAGTGATTGTGTAGATGCGTTCGTCCTGCCCGTCGGCCCAATAGGTGACGCCGCGTCCGGAGGTCCTTCGGGGCGCCCGCTGATACCGTTCGCCTTCATCCATTCTCCAGATCCACAGGGTCTCGCCGGTTCCTGCGTCTGCGGCGACAACGGCGCGCCGGTCGCCGGCGGTGAAATAGAGAACGCCATTCACCATGATCGGCGTGGTCTCGTTCTTGAGCTCGGACCTGCCGAAATTATCGGACTTCCAGGTCCAGGCGACTTTCAGGTCCTTCACGTTGTCGCGGGTGATTTGATCGAGAGCCGAGTAGCGCGTGCCTCCGGCGTCGCCGCTGGTAACGCGCCACTCTCCGGTTGTCGTCCCATACTGGGCCATCAACGGAATAGCGCAGAACAGTGAAGTGATCAGCAGTACGTAAAGAAGACGGCGAGTCATTGTGTGAACCTCCAAAGTCGGTATGAGCCGGTGCGGCGGAGAATATGCGAGCCGTCTCCGGTAAGTCAAGAACGTGTGCAGCTTCCCGCGGTCACGTCAGAGTTGGTTTCCAGTTGACCTGTGGGCGCGGGGCTTCAGCCCCGTGCCAGGTTCAAACAGAAATTTTCTGGAACTTTGCACGGAGCTGAAGCTCCGCGCCCACAGCCAGGTCCGTTGTTACTCAAATAGCCCAAATACGTAAATGACTTGCGGTTATTTGATAGAATCCGCCCTCGGATTTTCTTCACATCTATGATTGGAACGAAGCTCGCACATTACGAAATCACAGCACACCTCGGCAGCGGGGGCATGGGTGATGTGTATCAGGCCACCGACTCGAAGCTGGGCCGAAGTGTGGCCATCAAGTTCCTTCCCGAAGCCTTCAAACACGACGCCGAACGCGTGGCGCGATTCGAGCGCGAAGCGCGCGTGCTGGCGTCGTTGAATCATCCGAATATTGCGGCGATCTACGGGTTCGAGCAGTCCGGGACGCATCACTTCCTGGTGATGGAACTGGTCCCTGGAGAGACGCTGGCCGAACGCATCCGGCGAGGCGCGATACCAACCGGTGAAGCGTTTGCGATTGCGAATCAGATCTGCGACGCGCTGGAGGCGGCGCACGAGAAGGGAGTGGTGCATCGGGACCTGAAGCCGGCGAATGTGAAGGTGACGCCGGAAGGGACCGTGAAGGTGCTGGACTTCGGGCTGGCGAAGGCCTTCGAGACGGACGCATCGGATGTGGCGAGTTCGAACTCACCGACGCTGAGCATGGCGGCGACGAAAGCGGGAGTGATACTGGGAACGGCGGCATACATGAGTCCGGAGCAGGCGAAAGGCCGGGCCGTGGATAAGCGAACCGACATTTTCGCGTTTGGCGCGGTGCTGTACGAGATGCTGACGGGGCGGCAGGCATTCGAGGGCGACGATGTGGGCGAGATTCTCGCGCGGGTGATCGAGCGGGCGCCGGACTGGAGCAAGCTGCCGCCAAAGCTGTCGGGCCGGATTACCGAATTACTGAAGCGATGCCTGGAGAAAGATCCGAGGAAGCGGAGGCGCGACGCCGCCGACGTGCGGATCGATATCGAACAGGCGCTGGCGGAACCGGCGGTGGCGACGCCGGCGGCGCCACCCGCGCGAGGCGCACGCCTCGCATGGATTGCCGCGTCGATGTTCGCCATCGTTGCAATTCTCGCGGTTGTGGTGGCGCTGCGTCCGCCACTTGCGCCGCCCGAGATGCGCGTCGAGATCAACACCCCCGCGACCGCCGACCCCATTTCTTTTGCCCTCTCTCCCGACGGCCGCCAGATCGTCTTCGTGGCCTCCGGCGACGGGGCCTCGCGCCTGTGGCTGCGGTCCCTGGCGTCCACCACGGCGCAGCCGCTGGCGGGAACCGAGGGCGCGGCCTTTCCCTTCTGGTCGCCCGACAGCCGCTCGGTGGGCTTCTTCGCGGAAGGCAGGCTGAAGCGGCTCGACATCGGTGGCGGCGCGCCGCAAACACTGGCAACGGCAGCGAGAGGCCGGGGCGGAACCTGGACCGCGGACGGCGTCATCCTGTTTGCGCCAACTACTACAAGTCCGCTGTTCCGCGTTGCCGCCTCCGGAGGCGAGGCGGTGGCCGTGACGACGCTGGACCGGCAGGGAAACCACCAGTTTCCGATCTTCCTGCCTGATGGCCGCCAATTCCTGTTCTTCGCGACAGGAACGCCGGAAACCGCGGGAATTTATCTGGGCTCGTTGGAATCGGAAGACACGAAGCGGTTGACACCGGCCGATACGCGGGGCGTCTACCTGCCGGGGTTGCCGGCGAGGATGGAGGGATGGCTCGCGTGGGTGCGGGACGGAACGCTCGTCGCCCAGCGTCTGGACCTGGAACAGAAGGCGCTCACCGGCGATCCGGTGACCTTGGCCGATCCGGTCGCCATCGACGCTGGCTTCAATGTAAGCGCTGTGTCGGTATCGGAGTCCGGCCTTGTGGCCTACCGGGCGGGCGGCGCCAACCGGCGGCAACTGGCCTGGTTCGACCCCTCCGGCAAGGCGCTGGGCACGTTGGGCGCGCCGGATGAAAATAGTCTCAGTAACCCCCGCATCGCTCCCGATGGCCGGCGCGTGGCCGTGGAGCGCACCGTGCAGGGCCTCTTCGACATCTGGCTGCTGGACGGAACCCGCACGAGCCGGTTCACCTTTGATGCGGCCCCGGACCGTTTCCCCATCTGGTCCCCCGACGGCAGCCGGATCGTGTTCTCCTCGCCCCGGAAGGGGCCGAGCGACCTCTATCAAAAGCCCTCCAGTGGCGCGGGAGCGGAGGAGCTTCTGGTGGAGTCCCTACAACTCAAGGTCGCCAGCGGCTGGTCGCCGGACGGCCGGTTCGTGCTCTATAACAGCACCGACCCACAGACGGCTCGCGACCTCTGGGTGCTCCCAACCGAGGGGGACCGCAAACCCTGGGTGTTCCTGAAGACCGGCTTTGAGGAACGCAATGGCCAGTTTTCGCCGGACGGCCGCTGGGTGGCGTACATGTCGAACGAATCGGGGCGCAACGAGATCTACATCCGGCCGTTTGCGGCGGCTGCGGCTTCGGGATCGACAGCCAGTCCCGCGTCCGGGCAGTGGCAGGCGTCCACGGCGGGCGGCATCTTTCCGAGGTGGCGGTCCGACGGCCGGGAACTGTACTACATCGGGCCCAATGGCGAGATGATGGCCGCGCCGGTCGCGGCCACGGCAACCACGATCGAGCCGGGCGCGCCGGTGGCGCTGTTTCCAACCCGGATTTTCGGCGGCGGCGCGGACAATAACCAGGGCCGGCAGTACGACGTCACGCGCGACGGCCGCTTCCTGATCAACACGGTCCTGGACGACGCCTCCTCCCCGATCACGCTCATTCAGAACTGGAACCCGCCTGCGCAGTAATTTCAAGCCTCTGTTTCCGTCCACGATCTGAAAGGTTTGCCCCGCCGTTGCGGCCCAGTTGTTGGATAGCCTATGCATTGCATATACAATTGGCAAAGCGATGTTTGAGTGGGACCGCGGCAACCTCCGCAAAATTCAGGCGCACCAGATCAAGCAGGAGGAGGCAGAGCAGACGCTCCTTAACAGTCCGATGTTGGTCTATGTGCAAGATGTCGAGGGTGAACGCCGCTTCGTTTATTATGGCGAAACGGGCGCGGGGCGCTTGCTCGCGGTGATCGTGACGGAACGCGGCCACAACATCCGGGTGGTGACCGCCTACGATCTTGATGCCGGGCAAAGGCGAGACTATCTCAAGAGGCGTGCGGAAGGAGAATGACGCAATGAACAAGAAAGTGCCGCGGATGCCTAAATTCAGAAGCGAAGGGGAGGAGGCGGACTGGTGGGCCAGTCCCGAGGGGCGAGCCTATCTGAAGCGGAAATCGGCCGAGGCTCAATCGAAAGGAACCAAAGCCAGGGGATCGAGTTTGGTCGCGATGCTGAATAAGAAAAGTAGCGTGCAGATTGCCATTCGCCTGCCTGCAGCCGATATCGCACAGGCCCGCGAGATCGCTGAACGCAAGGGCATTGGCTACCAGACTTTTTTGAAGATGCTCGTGCGCGAGGGCCTCGTACGCGAAACCCGCGGCCGCTGAGAATTCGTTTCCCGCCCACGGAGTCCTTCATCCCATTCCTCCCGCGGAGAGCTACACATGCTTGATTCACCTGCAGTGGATATTTGATAGAATCCGGCCAGATTTCAACACACCATGATTGGAACGAAGCTCGCACACTACGAGATCACGAACCACCTGGGATCGGGCGGGATGGGCGATGTCTATCAGGCCACGGACTCGAAGCTGGGCCGAAGTGTGGCTATCAAGTTCCTTCCTGAAGCCTTCAAACACGACGCGGAACGCGTGACGCGGTTCGAGCGCGAAGCGCGCGTATTGGCGTCGTTGAATCATCCGAATATTGCGGCCATTTATGGGTTCGAGCAGTCGGGGGCGCATCACTTCCTGGTGATGGAACTGGTTCCGGGAGAGACCTTGGCCGAGCGCATCCGGCGGGGCGCGATACCAACCGATGAAGCGTTTGCGATTGCGAATCAAATTTGCGATGCGCTGGAGGCGGCGCACGAGAAGGGAGTGGTGCACCGGGACTTGAAGCCGGCGAATGTGAAGGTCACGCCGGAAGGGAAAGTGAAGGTGCTGGACTTCGGACTGGCCAAGGCCTTCGAGACGGACGCGACGGATGCGGCGAGTTCGAACTCGCCGACGCTGAGCATGGCGGCGACGAAAGCGGGAGTGATACTGGGAACGGCGGCCTACATGAGTCCGGAGCAGGCGAAAGGCCGGGCTGTGGATAAGCGCACCGACATTTTCGCGTTCGGCGCGCTGCTGTACGAGATGTTGACGGGGCATCCGGCATTCGAGGGTGAGGATGTCGGCGAGATTCTCGCGCGAGTCATCGAACGGGAACCGGACTGGAGCAAACTGCCGCCGAAGCTGCCGGGCCGGATTACCGAATTACTGAAGCGATGCCTGGAGAAGGATCCGAGGAAGCGCCGCCGCGATGCCGCCGACGTGCGGATCGACATCGAACAGGCGGGAACGGAGCCGGAAGCAGTCCCTCTCCCGTCGGGAGAGGGTGCCCCGAAGGGGCGGGTGAGGGCCGCATGGTTTGCCGCCACCCTCGCTACCGCCGCCGCTGTGGCCTTGGCGATTCCGTACTTCCGTTCCGCACCACCTGCGCCGCCCGAGACGCGCCTCGAAATCAACACGCCCGCCACGACCGATCCTGCTTCCTTTGCCCTGTCTCCCGACGGCCGCCAGATCGTCTTCGTGGCATCCGGAGACGGCGCTCCCCGCCTGTGGCTGCGGTCCCTGGCCACAACCGGCGCGCAGCCGCTGGCCGGAACCGAAGGCGCGGTCTATCCGTTCTGGTCGCCCGACAGCCGTTCGGTCGGTTTCTTCGCGGGTAGCAGTCTGAGGCGGCTCGATATCGGCGGCGGCGCGCCGCAAACAGTAGCAATTGGCCACGTCGGCCGCGGCGGGACCTGGAATGCGGACGGCGTCATTCTGTTTGGAAGCAACGGAACTCCGCTGTTCCGCGTGCCGGCCACGGGAGGCGAACCGGTGGCGGTGACCACGCTCGACCGGCAGACGAGCCACCGGTTTCCCTCGTTCCTGCCCGATGGCCGGCAATTCCTGTTCTACGCGCAGGGAACGCCGGAAACTACGGGGATCTACCTGGGCGCGCTCGACTCGGCCGAAACCCGGCGGCTGACCGCGGCCGATGCGGCGGGCGTCTACCTGTCTTCCGTAGATGGGCTGGATGGGGTGGATGGGGGATGGCTCCTGTCGGTGCGCGGGGGAACGCTCCTGGCCCAGCGGCTGGACCTGGAACAGAAGGCGCTCACCGGCGATCCGGCGACGCTGGCCGATCCGGTGGCCTTCGACGCTGCCACGTTTGCAAGCGCGGTGTCGGTATCGGCGGCAGGCCTGTTGGCCTACCGGGAGGGTGGGACCAACCGGCGGCAACTGGCCTGGTTCGACCGTTCGGGCAAGGCGATGGGCGCGATGGGCGCGCCGGATGAAAACGATCTTAGAACTGTCGCGCTCTCGCCAGATGGACAGCGGGTCGCTACCCATCGTACGGTGCAGGCGAATACTGACATTTGGCTCCTCGACGCTACCCGCACGACCCGCTTCACGTTCGATGCGGGTACCGATACCTTTGCCACCTGGTCGCCGGACGGGAGATGGATTACCTTCACATCCAATCGGACGGGAAAGAGCGGCGTTCGCGACTTGTACCGCAAGCCTTCGAATAGTGCGGGCAATGAAGAACTGTTTTTCGAATCGGCGGAAGACAAAAGCCCCCAGAGCTGGTCGAACGACGGCCGATTCCTTATTTATATTGCGGCGGCAAGTGCGGGAGCCTCGGGAGATCTTATGGTGCTACCCATCACCGGAGAGCGGAAACCGTTTGTCTTCCTTAAGACGAGCTTTGACGAACGCAGTCCCCAGTTTTCCCCTGACGGGCGCTGGGTGGCGTATCAGTCCAATGAATCGGGAATTAATCAAATCTATGTTCGCCCATTCCCGGGACCCGGCGGGCAATGGCAGATTTCGACGGCCGGCGGGGTTCAACCACGCTGGGGACGCGACGGCAGGGAACTGTATTACATTGCGCCCGACGGAAAACTAATGGCAGTCCTGACCGCTGTTAAAGATAATGCGATCGAGCCCGGAACTCCCATAGTTCTGTTCCAGACCCGGATCTGGGGCGGAGGCAGGAACGCCAACAACAGGCAGCAATACGACGTCGCCCGCGACGGACGCTTCCTGATCAACACGGTCCTGGACGACTCCTCCTCCTCCATCACACTCCTCATGAACTGGAAGCCTCCCGCGCAGTAGTTTCAAGCCATTCTCGCTTTGCTGAATTGGGCGGACCGTTGTAGCCTGCTTTACGCTGCTCAGACCGTTGATTCATTTTTCTGGAGGATTACGCATGTCGAATCGCCGTGAGTTCTTGAAATTTCTTGCCGGCAGTCCGTTGTTTGCCGGGATAGCGGCGGGCGCCGCGCAGGATCCGGCAACGCGGGTGCTCAGCGTCAAAGACTTCGAAGCGCTGGCCCAGAAAGCGTTGCTTCCCCAGCATTGGGGCTATCTTGCGTCGGGTGTCGACGACGACCGGACCGTGCGGGCCAACGAAGACGCGTATGCCCACTATCAGCTTCGGTTCCGCCGCCTCGTCGATGTGAGCCGGATCGACACATCGATCGAGCTCTTCGGCGCGAAATTCAATTCTCCGATTTTTCTTTGTCCCGTGGGAAGCCAGGCCGCATTTCATCCCGAGGGTGAGATCGCAAGCGCGAAGGCCGCCCAAAAATCGAACACACTGCAGGTGCTTTCCACTCAAACGACAGTGGCTGTCGAACGTGTGATCGAAGCGCGGGGCGGCGGCTTGTGGTACCAGCTCTATACCACCCGAAGCTGGGCCGGCGCGCAGCAACTGGTCCGGCGCGCGCAAACGGCCGGCTGTCCGGTGGTGGCCGTCACGGTGGATACTCCGGCGGGAAGGAACACCGAGACGCAGGAGAGATTCCGGCGGCAATCCGACCTTTCCACATGTGACAATTGCCATTCCGGCGCCAAGCCCATGTTCGAGAATCTGCCCAACGCCGGTTTGACCGACGCCACGCTGGCCTGGGATTTTGTGAAGCGGCTCAAGGATTTCACGACCATGAAAGTACTCTTGAAGGGACTGGAGACGCGCGAAGACGCCGAACTCGCGGTCGAGAACGGCGCCGACGGGATTATCGTTTCAAACCATGGCGGGCGCGCCGGTGAAAGCGGACGCGGCACAATCGATTGCCTGTCGGAAGTGGTTGCCGGAACACGCGGGCGGATTCCGGTTCTTCTCGACGGCGGAGTCCGGCGCGGTACCGATGCCGTTAAAGCCCTCGCTCTCGGCGCAAGCGCCGTGGGTATCGGGCGGCCTTATATATGGGGCCTGGCCAGTTTCGGACAGCCTGGTGTCGAGCGCGTCCTGGGCATTCTCAATCGCGAGTTGAATCTCGCGATGGGACAATGCGGCGCCCGTTCCGTCAAAGAAATCGGACGGGCCTCGGTGATCGACACGGGGCGAAGGGGATAGGCACGGATGTGGAATAGACGACTCCTGATGATTGGCCTGGCCGCCATTTGCGTTTTTAGTGTGGCGGCCGGCGTCCAGATGATCGAAATCTCGGCCCAGAACACTCCGGTTACGGCGCTGCTCTCCGTCGATGAACTGCGCGGCTGGCTCACCTATATTGCGTCCGACGAACTCGGCGGCCGCGCGACGTTTTCCGAAGGTCTCGGCCTGGCGGCGGCCTACATCGCCGACAGCATGAGAGAAGCGGGCGTCAGGCCGGCCGGCGACAACGGGTCTTATTTCCAGCGCGTGAGCGTGCTCGGTGTGAGAAGCACCAACCGGTCCTCACTGACGGTGGAGGTCAATGGACAGAGCCGGACGTTCAGGGACGGTCAGGGCGTGACGTTTCCGAAGAACGTTGGCGGAAAGCGAACGCTGACGCTGGATCAGGTGGAGTTTGTGGGTTACGGGCTGAATGTCGGCCCGAATCACAACGACTACAAGGGAATCGACGTCAGGAATAAGGCCGTGGTCTTTCTTGGCAACCGCGGGCCAGGGTCCGTGGACTCTCAGCGCGCCGGGCGGTTGCTGAACAGCCGCTCATCGAATGCCACCGATGAGATGGGCGCGGCAGCCGTGATCTTTCCGGTTCTGGCCGGCGGCTTCGACCCAGAGGCCGGCGGACAGGGCGGTCGGGGAGTGCCGCCGGATTTCACCACCGTTCAGCGGCTGGACACGGTCAAAAAACCGAGCGTGGCGGCAAGCGACGAGTTCTTCGAATTTCTGTTCAGCGCGGCCGATGCAAAGTATCCCGACTTGAGACTCAAGAGCGATGCCCAGGCCGATCTGCCGGTGTTTGCGTTGAAAGGCGTGAAGCTGACCTTCAATCTCGACGCGGACTACACCGTCGTCAACACGCAGTACACCCGAAACGTCGTGGGCATGGTCGAGGGGAGCGATCCTCAGCTCCGGAATAGTTACGTCATTTTCGGAGCCCATTATGACCACGTCGGATACACGGCGGGAATCCTGAACGGCGGAACCGAGGACCGCATTTCGAACGGCGCGGACGACGACGGATCCGGCACGGTCACCCTGATGGGCATCGCGCGCTCCTTTGCGCGCGGACCGAAACCGAAGCGTTCGCTGATCTTCATCTGGCACGCGGGCGAAGAACGGGGGCTTTGGGGTTCAGGGTACTTTGCAGACAATCCGACGGTTCCGATGGAAGGCATCCTCGCCGAACTGAACATCGATATGATCGGCCGCAACCGCGACAACGACCCGTCGCAGTCGAATACCGTATTGGCAGTTGGAGCCGACCGCATCAGTACCGATGTTCACAATGTGCTGATCGACGCGAACGAGAGCCTGCCCAGGCCGCTCACGCTCGACTTCGAGATGAACGACGCCACCGACCCCGAGCGGATCTACTATCGGAGCGATCACTACAGCTACGCCGCCAAAGGCATTCCGGTTATTTTCTTCTTCACGGGGCTGCATCCGGACTATCACCGTGTGACCGATACGGAGGATAAAATCGAGTACGCAAAGATGATTCGAATCGGCCAGTTGGTATTCGAGACCGGCCGCCGCCTGGCGGATACGGAGCGCGCCCCGGTCCGCGACTTCAAAGGGCCAAGGATGGGAATCGGGGCCAGCGGAAAGATCCGGTAGGGACGAGCCCTCACATTTTCGGGGAGTGCTCAAAAAACTCCCCTCCTGGATTAGGAGGGGCGCCGTTCGCGTTTTTCAGCGAACGGCGGGGTGGTGTACATGCTGCGAAGCCACCCTATAGATATTCGCGCAGCGTACCGATTTGAATGAGCGCTACGCGAGCATCCATAATGTGGCTTCGCGTCATTCCGTACCACCCCGTCTGCGCCAATAAGGAACGGGACCATTCCCCTGGTGGCGCAGCCACCCCTCCTAACACAGGAGGGGAGTTCGGACCTGGAGAGATACGTCTGTCCCGAATTATCGGAAATACGGGTGGCTGAGCAGTGCGGGTTTCTGCTGAACGCCGGTGGGGCGCTCGAGTTCCATTTCTTCCAGCAGCACTGAAGGAGCAATGACGCTGACCGGAGTCTCCGTGCCTCGGGGGCCTGTCAGGCGGTTGGCGACGAACAGATCGCTCCCGGCGCCCTGTATGTGCCGCAACGACTGTACCGACAGCCCTCTTACCGAAGTTCCCCGGACTAATTCCTCCCGGCCGTCTTCCATGTACACCTTATAGGTCAATATCGGCGTACCGATCGGGCCGCGTCCCGAACTATCCACCGACTTGATAATCAGCGCGTATTCGAGCTTTTCAGTGCTGCCGAGCCGGATGAGTTCCTGCTTCAGTTCCTCATAGTTCTTGCCTTCGCTGGCAGCTATGAAGAGATTTCCAATCTGCGCCGCTTCGCGCCCGGGATAGCCGGAACGGCCGTGGCCGTTGGATTGATTCCGATGCTTTCCCGGCCGTCTTCCCATCAGCATATTCTTGAGCAGGCCGTCCTCGATCAATGACACGCGCTGTGACGGGATTCCCTGGTCATCCACCGGATAGTAGCCAATCAGGCTCTTGTCTCCCGAGTTGAGTTGTGCAGGATCGTCGAAAACAGAGAAGTACGCCGGAAGGACGGGCCGGTTCATCCGGTCTACCAGATCGCTCACGTTGTTCTCTTGAAGCTGACGTTCGAGCATGGGGCCGCGCTGTCCGGAAAGGTTCGGCGCCAGAATGCGGGCAAACATCTCCGCGGATGCCTGGCCGGCCATGAGCACGGGTCCGGAATAATTGGCATCGAGGACGGGAGCCGAGCGGAGGCTGGTCAGATCGGCGGCAAGCTGCCGGATGGATTGAGCAATCGACTCTGCCGCCGGAAGCTGGTCCACACTGCGAACATTGAACGGCAAGGTATGCGAGAGCCGCATTCCGTCCGATGACTGCGTGCCGGCGCTGACTTCCAGCGAAACGATCATTGTGGGCTGCAACGTCGCGGTGCCTTCGTTATTCACAATGTACCGATGCGTGAGCCGCGCAATGACCCTCACATTCGACGTTTGAATCTCCGGAAACTCCCTGAAAATTCGAGACCATTCCCGCAGACGCGTCTCCATGCCCGCCTTGTCAAAGTCGAGTCCGCGTGCGGAGGAAGAAATGGATTGCGTCGCACCCTCTTTCGAGAAGTCGGGCGGTTGCACTTCCTGGATCTTGTTCTGTATGAAGGCGCGTTTACGCGCCAGCAGTTCAACGGACTGCTTGTACGCGCTGTCGGTTCCGAGCCAGAGCGTATGCCGCAGGTTGTCGTAGTCGTTGTCGACCACGGTCGACAGTAAAACGCCCGTCGAGGGGCCGTTGGACCCGGCGGCAACAAACTCGGTGTTGTCGAACTCGTAGCTGCCCACGCGAACCTGAACCTGCACGTAACGGCGATGACTGTTGTCGGAAGACGTGAGTGCGCCGAACGTGGCCTCCGCGCTGTATTCCTCTTCATCGTGAACGACGTACTGAATGAAGTATGGCTTGTCGAGATTGCCGAGCCGCAGTTCCGCCACCGACCGTTGCAACTCGTCGTTCATCGCTTTGATGACGACGTTGTCGGAGGCCGTCCCACCCTGACCGAAGGACATCAAAGCGGCGGCCGGTAGAATGATGCCGAGGAAAAGCGCGACCTTCAGTTTTGGCAGTTTTGGCAGTCTTGCCAGTTGTGCAAACCGGTTTCTCATTACAGCCTGCCCCTCGAATCCGCAGAAGGCGCCGGCAGAATAGGTAGCCGGTCCGACGACTTTGCTCTTTTCTGAACTTCAATTTGTGTCGTGAGAATGCCGGGCGCTATGGCGGAAACCGGAATGTAGCCCGATTCGGCGCCGCAGTAACCGTTGAAGACTTCCGGTTTGTCGCCGGCCGCCACGATCTTGCTGAACGAGGTCAGGGGGGTGCCGATCAACTCGGCGCCGCGAACGAGTTCATCCGGCCGTCCGTCAACGTAGATGCGGTAGACCATGATGGGCGTGACTTGGAAGGCCTGGGGGCTGAAGCGCTGCGTCGTTGTGAAGCCTCCGGAGATATCGTCAAACAGCAGTCCAAAAGGCTTGTCCTGCTTTCGGGCCTCTTCGATCAACATTTCGCGCAGCTTTTCGTTTGTGACGGTGTTGGATGCCTGGACGATCAGGTTGCCCTGTCTTCCAACGCTTCGATATCCGGGAGCTTTGCGCCCATGGCCGTTGGATTTTTCAAAGCCGGCGATCGGCGCGCGCGAAAGAAGGAAGTTGCGAAGAATTCCCTTGTCGACAACCGTCACGCGCTGCGCCGGCACGCCATCATCGTCAAAGGCGTAAGCGCCGTTCAGGTCGATGCCGGCCATCTGCCGCGACGTCGGGTCATCGAACACGGAAATGAATTCCGGTAAGACCGGCTTGTTGATCTGCCGTGTGAAGGTCTGGCCTTCGCCTTCATTCTTCTGGCGCTGACCCTCCATACGATGGCCGAAAATTTCATGGAAAAAGACGCCGCTGGCGCGGCCGGAAAGGATCGCCGGGCCGGTAAACGGTTCGATGACCGGCGCCACTCGCAGGGCCTTCAAGTCGCGAACGATCTGCTCGATTTTCTGTTCGACAACGGTGTCAGACGGAAGCCCGCCGAGTGTATGCGCATCGAACGATTCGAAACGGTCCAGATCCATGCCGTCGTCGGCCTTCGTCCGGGCCGACAGGCTGAGGCGCAGAAGAACGGCGCCGTGCTGGATGGACGTGCCCTCGCTGTTCACAACGTACTGATTCGTTGCGGTAACACTGAACGCCGCCGATCCATCGAGAATTTCGGGGTACTTCTTGAATAGGGCGGAGTACGCCTTCACCTTGGTTTCCCATTCCGGAACTTTCAGATCGACGTTCACCAGCGGCAGCGCGGCCGTCTGGGCTATTTCACGCGAGAGATCGGCCGAGGTGTCTTCCTCTTCGACCTTGACCTCCCTGTTGGCCTTCACCTGTGTCAGGCGCTCGCCGGCGGCCTTGTATCTGCGGTCGGTTTCAAGCCATATGACGCTCTTGATAGCGTCGATGTCGTTATCAATCGGAAGCAGGACCGGGGGCGTATACGCCGGCGCTCCTGCAACGCCCCGCTGGCCGCGAATCTGGTGCGTATTGTCGAATGCATAGTCTCCGACCCGCACGTCGATGTCGAGGAACCGCGATCGATTCGTGGTGCTGTTCCGCAACGCGCCGCGCGAGCCATCAACCGACACAGAGGTTATTTCGTTCACCTGGTAACCGATGAAATAGGCCGGCGGATCGCTCTTCTGGCCGAGCACGTCCATTGCAAGCCGGAGTTCGTCGCCGAGCGCCCGCCTTATCAGAGAGTCCGGCGTCGTCTGTGCCGCCGCGGACTGATGCAACAGGCCCAACATGGCGAGGCAGAGGAGGGAAAAAATCCACCCGGAACGTCGTTTCATCAGGTACTCCTAGGGACCTTAAATAGGTTGGGAAATTCTACACTGTCCGGCCCGGGATTCGTGCTTACTAATTCGGCTGTAAACCGGCTATACTCCCGCCGGACAAAGCGATGAGAACTCCACTTAGACATGCCGCGCTCTCTTTCGTTTTCGTTCTGGCAGCATTTGTCCTCTTGCCACCCTCGGCCCAGGCCCAGGTCCAGGCCCAGGCCCCGATTCAGCCCCGGCGCTTTCAGATTTTCGGCGGCTATTCCATCTTGCGGCCCGACGCCCGCGACGCCACACCCGTCATTACCAATGTGATTGGCTGGGGCGCATCGGTGACCGATAACATCTATCGGAATATCGGGCTCACGGCAGATTTCGGCGGGTATTACCGCCGGTTGAATGTCGACGATGCGCGCGTGCGGGCCAGCGCTTATTCATTCATGTTCGGCCCCACGGTAACGGTACGCGGCAACCGGCAGGTCACGCCTTTTTTCCACGCCCTTGCTGGTTTTGCGTGGGTTTCGGCGTCGGGGAAAAACTTTAATGGTGTGGGCCTGGACGAGACGGCTCACGGATTTGTCGGGGCGGTGGGCGGCGGGACCGATATCGCGCTCAGCAGTACCATCGCGGTTCGCGTCATTGAGTTCGACTACTTGCCGGCGCACCACAATGACACCGGATTCCTGCACAACGTGAGATGGCGGTCCGGGATCGTGGTTTCGTTCGGCAATTGACTACACGACGATTTCTTTCACTCTCCCGACGATTCCGCTTTCGAGCATCACCTTGATTCCATGAGGATGCGTGGGTGATTTCGTCAGGAGCCGCTGGACGATGCCTTCGGTGAGCTTTCCCGTACGCTGATTCTGCTTCTCAACGATGCGCACGCGCATGCCCGGTTTGATGTTCGTTCGGACGTCGCCGCTCAAGCCGGTTAGTTCACCTTCAGCAATTCGACTTCGAAAGTGAGCGTCGAATTCGCCGGTATCACCCCGGGGATTTCGCGCGTTCCATAGCCGAGAGTCGCCGGAATGATCAATTCGCGCTTGCCGCCGATCTTCATTCCCTGGACGCCTTCATCCCAGCCCTTAATGACCTGGCCCGCGCCCAACCTGAAACTGAACGGGGCGCGTCCTATGGAGCTGTCGAACTGCTTCCCGCGTTTGCCGTCGATGTAGAGCCAGCCCGTGTAGTTGACCTCCACGGTTGCGCCGGCCTTGGCCTCCACTCCGGTCCCCACCTTCTGGTCGATGTATTTTAGTCCGCTGCTTGTTGTGGTCACGTTCGCTTGCGCCAATACCAATACCGTCGAGATGACCATTCCTGTAAAGATCAGAACTGCTGTTCGCATATCGGTGTACGCATCTCCTCCCTTAAATTTAGGCGATTAGTGTAACGCGGCTTCTTCGAATGATGGGCTGAAATGTTGTGGATCTCTCCTAAAGAAGAGTAGTGCAAAAACTCCCCTCCTGGATTAGGAGGGGTGCCGTTCGCGCGTTTTTTAGCGAACGGCGGGGTGGTGTACATGCTGCGAAGCCACCCTATAGATATTCGCGCAGCGCACCGATTTGAATGAGCGCTACGCGAGCATCCACAAGGTGGCTTCGCGCCATTCCATACCACCCCGTCTGCGCCAATAAGGAACGGGACCATTCCCCTGGTGGCGCAGCCACCCCTCCTAAAACGGTTCTTCAGGCTATTGAGTGGGTAACGGAGCCAAGTCCAGGCCGCCGCAGTGAAAATAAATAGCCTCGATAAAGTTGTCCATATTCCGAAAGCCACGCGCGGTGTACTTGACCCATTGGATCTTGGCGTTG
>CAMBFR010000035.1 GCA_945865815.1 Candidatus Sulfopaludibacter sp. SbA3 | reverse complement strand
GCCTGACGGGTGAATTCCCATTTTTGCTCAGGAAAATGGGAATTCACCCGTCAGGCCCCTGTTTTTCGTGCGACAATTTCCGGACCATGAAAAAGAAACAGACCCGGCGGGTGCGCACGCATCGGAGCAGGAACTGGTGGCTCGCGGTGGCCGCTCTCGGACTGGCGGTTGTGGTTGCCTATGGTGTTCAGCGGGGCGGCAACGCCGGCGGGACTGCCGCTGGATCGCCGTTCAATGGTGACCGGGCGTTTGCGGACCTCGAAAAGCTGGTTGGATTCGGGCCGCGTCCTGCGGGCAGCGAAGCCCTGGCGAAGTCGCGTGACTACATCGTGGAGGAACTTCGAAAGGCCGGGTTGCGGCCCCAGTTGGACGAATTCACCGCCCAGACGCCGAGAGGCCCCCGCCGAATGACCAACATTCGCGCCGTGCGTGCGGGCGCGCGGCCCGACGTGATCGCGCTGGCCGGGCATTATGACACCAAGCTTTTCGATTTCGTCTTCGTTGGAGCCAGCGATGGAGGATCGAGCGCGGCCTGGCTTCTTGAAATGGCGCGGGTGACAGCAGATCTCAGGCTGGAAAACACGCTGGAGCTCATCTTCTTCGACGGAGAAGAAGCCGTTCTTGAATGGACGGATACCGACAGCGTCTACGGCAGCCGCTACGACGTGGACCGCCGGGTCCGCGCCCGTTCGCTCGATCAGCTTCGCGCGCTCATTCTTGTCGACATGATCGGCGACAAGAACCTCAACATCAGCCGCGAAAGCGAATCGACCGATTGGTTGAAGACGATCCTCTGGAACACCGCTCACGGCCTTGGTTATACGAGCGAGTTCCTGAACACGAGCCTGGCGATTTCAGATGACCATGTCCCGTATCTTCGGGCAGGCGTTTCAGCGGTAGATATCATCGACTTCGACTATCCATACTGGCACACGGCGGCCGACACGCTCGATAAGACGAGCGCCCGAAGCCTTCAGGTGGTTGGGGATGTTGTATATCGCGCGCTTCCGGAAGTAGACAAGCGCGTCACTCAGACGCGATAGCGGCTACTCTTCCTTTTTCTTCTTCTTGCCAAACAGAAAAGCCACCAGGATTCCAATCATGTAGAGCGCGATCATGGGCACCGCCATGATCATCATGTTCGGAATATCCGAGGTCGGAGTTATGATCGCCGCAATTACGAATGAAAGCAGGAAGGCGTACTTGGTGTTCTTCAGAAGAAAACCGGCGGAGACAATGCCCATGCGGCTGAGCACGAAAATGACGGCTGGAATCTGGAAAATGAACCCGAGCGCAAGCTCGATCATGATGAACAGGTCGTAGTACTCGCTCGCGCTGATCACCATGTTCATCCCCATGTCGCGGCCCCACTGGATCAGGTACTGAAGCGCGAATGGAAACGCGATATAAAAACCGAACATTCCACCCAGGGCAAACAGCAGCGAGGAAAAGAAAATGAAGGGAAGCGCGTATCGCTTCTCATGCTTGTACAGACCGGGCGCAATGAAAAGCCACACCTGGGACATAATTACCGGCGAGGACAGAAACACCGCGCCCATGAACGCCAGCTTCATGGAGAGAGTGAACCCCTCGGTAGGACGCAGCATGTTCAGTTGCACGCCGGCGGTACGGATTGGTCCCGAGATGAACAGGAAAATATCGTTGGCGAATGTCCAACAGACTGCAAAGGCGGCGACGATACCGATCAGGGAATTGATGATGCGCTTGCGAAGTTCCTCAAGGTGATCGAGGAACGACATCTGTCCCTGGGGGCCGTGCTGGTCCTGTCCTTCTTCTGGCGAATCGGTCGTGACGGGCATTTAGCCTTTTTCTTTCGGGGTGACAGGTTCTGAGGCTGCTGCGGGTTGCTCGGCGGCGACGACTTCCGGGATTCCTGCTTCGGCTTCTTCGTCTTTATAAACCGGACCGGTCATACTCGGATCCGAATCGATGTCGGCGTAGATATCCTTTACGCTGCTTTCCGTGTCGCGCATCTGGTCTTCCCAACTCTGCTTCAAACCTTCCGTGGCCTTTTTGAACTCGCGAATGCCTTTTCCAAGGGATTTACCCAGTTCCGGAAGCTTCTTGGGTCCGAAGACCAGAAGAGCTATCAGGAAAATGACGAAAAGCTCCTGAAAACCAAGTTGTCCCATGAATTCCTCCTGCCGGACTATATTGAATGATAACAAAACGAAGGTGAGGCGTGCCGCCCAATTTCCGGCAGAACTGAAGGCGCAGCCATGAAGAAATTGACCAAGGCCCTTAAGGCCTTCTGCTATAATCCCCGGCACGTTCCAAATGAGGGAGATGACCAGATGAAGATCAGATCGTCGCGTGCCATTTTCAGCCTCCTCTTTGTGTTGATCGTGTCGGCGGTAGCCGGTGGATTCGCTGGCACCCGTGTTCAGGCACAGGGGGCGCAGCGGACCGAAGACGTCGACAACTCCTTACGACTGTTTTCCAACTTGTTGATGCTGGTCGAAGAAAACGCCGCGACTGAAGTGGACTCCGATGAGGCGGTCTTCGGAGCGATTGACGGCATGCTCCGGACGCTCGATCCTCACTCAAAATTTTTCAATCCGAAGGCTTTCACCGCGCTTCGAGAAGACCAGCGCGGCAGGTACTACGGACTTGGAATTACGGTCACGACACGTTTCGGAAAAGTAACGGTCGTCTCGCCTCCGTTCCTCGGATCTCCGGCAGAGAAAGTCGGCCTCCGCGTCGGAGACGTGCTCAGCCAGGTGAACGGCGAATCCACGGAGGGCATGGATCTCAATGATGTCGTTTCCCGCCTGAAAGGTCCCCGCGGAACAACAGTAAAAATCACCGTGACGCGTCCCGGCGTGGATGAGCCCATACCAATGAGCGTCGTGCGCGATGAGATCGCGAAGTACACCATCAGCAACGCGTTCATGATTCGGCCCAAGGTCGGCTATATCAAGCTGACCAATTTCGCCGAAACAACAGGCGCCGAACTGCGGGAAGCACTGAGAAAGCTCGATTACAGGACCCTTGACGGACTGGTCTTCGACCTTCGAAACAATCCAGGCGGTCTGCTGCAGGAAGCAATCGAGGTGTCGGAAGCGTTTCTTCAGAAGGGTCAGATGATCGTAGAGACACGCGGACGTACACGAGGCTCGAACCGTCCTTATGCGTCGCAGCGGCTGAATACGGACAACCTTTATCCGGTCGTCATCCTGATTAATCCGTCCAGCGCCAGCGCTTCGGAGATCGTGGCAGGCGCGATTCAGGATCACGATCGGGGCTTGATCGTCGGCGAAACCAGTTTTGGCAAGGGCCTCGTGCAGTCGGTCTACCCGCTCAGCAAGAACGCGGGTCTCGCGCTCACGACGCAGAAGTGGTACACGCCCAGCGGCCGGCTGATCCAGCGGGATTATTCGCAGATTTCTCAGTTCGACTACTACAATCGCCGCGACGAGAGTTCCGTCGAGAAGCAGCGGCAGCAGGAGATCAAGTATTCGGATCTCGGTCGTGTTGTTTACGGTGGCGGCGGAATCACTCCGGACCATGTGATTGGCGAATCGAAGATGAACGAGTTCCAGGATGTGCTCGTCAAGAGATTTGCGTTTTACACCTTTGTTCGGGATTTCCTGGCAAAGAATCCGCCGATTGACTTGTCCTTCCGGGTGTCGGATGCGCTCATCGGTGAGTTCAAGCAGCACCTGCAGAAGCGGGGAATTCAGTCTACGGACAAAGACTTTCAGGACAACATCGACTACCTGAGACGGATGATCAGGTATGAAGTGGCCTACAACCGGCTGGGTGTGTCGGAGGCGGAACGCGTGATACTCGATGGCGATCCGCAAGTCCTTAAGGCGATCGAGTTGATGCCGGAAGCCCGGGAGCTTGCAACGCGCGCTCGCCGGCAAATCGCCGTCCGCTAAAGCAAAGACATACAACGCTACAGACAAGGGCCGCAGCGACTGTGCCTGCGGCCTTTTCTATTTTTCAGCCATCAAGAACAGAAGCATGCAATCCATTCAGGTTACTTTGCCGCATACGTCCTGCCGGATACTTGTCGGGGTTGGTGTACTTGACCGTTTAAAGGAACACCTGCAGGAATCGGGTTTGAAACCGCCGTACCTGATTGTTTCTCAGCCCCGGATTCTGAAGGCTGTCGGCCAGGGACTGAAAAAACAGTTTCCGATAGAGATGATTCCCGATGGCGAGAGAGCCAAGACATTAACCACAGTGACTCGTCTGCTGGATCGGATGGTGGCCCTGAATCTGACACGCCAGTCCACATTGATCGCGCTCGGCGGCGGAGTGGTAGGCGATGTGTCGGGCTTCGTCGCGTCGATTTACATGCGAGGCATTCCTGTCGTTCAGGTCCCCACCACCCTGCTGGCGCAGGTTGACTCCAGCATCGGCGGCAAGACCGGAGTGAATCACCGCGCGGGCAAGAATTTGATAGGAACTTTTCATCAGCCCCGGCTCGTCTTGTCGGATCCACTCGTATTGATGAAGCTGCCGGAGCGTGAATACGCGAGCGGTCTCTTCGAGTCATTGAAGTACGGAGTGATCCGTGATGTCGAATTGTTCGAGGAGTTCGAAAGGAATACGCCCGGGTTGCTCAAACGCGATCCGGAAGCTATCGAGCGGCTCGTCGCCAGATGCGCTCGTATCAAGGCCGAGGTCGTGATGGCGGATGAGAAAGAGGGTAATCTGCGGCGCATTCTGAACTTCGGCCACACGATTGGCCATGCGCTCGAAGCAGCCGCGCGCTACCAGCGCATCAAACACGGTGAGGCCGTGGGGTATGGAATGGTTGCCGCATCTCGCATCGCGGCACGATTGGGTAAGCTGGACGAAAGTGAACGCCGGCGGATCGAATCCGCGACAAATGGAATAGGCAGGTTGCCTTTGCTCGATGGCGTCAAGGGCCGAAGCGTTCTAAACGCGCTGCAGCATGACAAGAAAATCCTTAACGGAGCAGTGCATTTTGTGTTGCCTCGCGCGATCGGCAAGGTCGAAATCACTCCTGATGTTCCATTCGAAATTGTTCGTGATGTAGTCAAAGGGATGCTTGATGAAGCCAAGAGGAAACCATGAGCCTCCCAGCCGGTATCAGGGACCGGACAGCCATGCCGTCCAGCGCATGTTCGCCGGCATCGCGCACCGCTACGATTTCCTGAATCATGTCTTGTCGGCGTCCGTTGACCGGTATTGGCGGCGCATCGCCGTCGGCAAGGTCCGAGAACTCCTTGGCGGGCGCTCCAATCCGGAATGCCTCGACTTGTGCAGCGGAACCGGAGACTTGGCTCTTGCCCTTCGACGCGGCTTGAAAGACTTGAACGCGGCCATCGTCGCATCCGATTTCTGCCATCCCATGCTGACGCGTTCCAACCAGAAGATCGAAGCCGCAGGGTATAGCCCCTTTATTCGAACGATTGAAGCGGACGCGCTGGCCCTTCCGTTTGCCGATTCCTCCTTCGATGCCATCACCATCGCTTTTGGATTGAGGAACCTCGAAGATCCTTACCGCGGGCTGCAGGAAATGCGCCGGGCGCTCCATCCGGGTGGTGCGCTGGTGATCCTGGAGTTTTCGAAGCCTGTCATTCCGGTATTCCGCGAAATCTTCAACTTTTACTTTCGTAACGTGCTTCCAAGGATAGGGGCCGTGTTGTCCGGGAACAATGGCGCCTATGAATACTTGCCGAGCTCGGTCGAAAAGTTTCCATCTCAATCCCAACTGGTGGAGTTGATGCGCTCCGCCGGATTTGATGAAGTGGCCTATCGCAACCTGACCGGCGGGATCGCGGCTTTGCATTGGGGCAGGCGAACGCATGGATAAGGGATCGCGCGAAACTCGGGCATAAAGCCCGCGGCACGATCCCATTGTGGCAAGTGCACTTTCCTTTGCTTGCCGGAACACCTCACGGTTAGACTTCAGGCCATGAAAACAACCGGCTTCGCACTGACGCTTTTCCTGACCTTGAGTTCAACGTTTGCTCAACGGCCTTCGGATCCAGCCTTGATGCTTCCGCAGAACGCCCCGGTCCTCGACTATGTTGCCGTACCAAACGGGCTTACTTTGCCTGAAGGCATGACGATGGGCCCGGCGGCCTCGGTTGCGGTTGACCCGAGAGGCCATCTCTTCGTTTTCAACCGGGGGCCACAGGCGCTCGTGGAATTTGATGAAAACGGGAAGTTCATTCGGGCATTTGGTGAAGGCATATTTACTCGAGCCCATGGTCTTCGACTCGACTCGCAGGGCAACTTCTGGGTTACGGACGTCGGGGCGCACACGGTGATGAAACTGAGCCCTCGTGGGGACGTTCTGCTGACGTTGGGGACGAAGGGCCAGCCGGGCGTTCTGAACGAACCTAACGACATTGCCATTGGTTCCGGTGGAGACATATTCGTCGCGCAGGGGCACGGAGGTCCCGATCCCCGCGTCGTGAAATTCGACAGGACCGGAAAGTTCATCCGTTCATGGGGCGGGAAGGGGACTGAGCCGGGCAAGTTTCAGGTCGCGCACTCGGTTGTAGTCGACGCCAAAGGTCTCGTGTGGGTTGCGGATCGCGAGAACCAGAGAATTCAGATATTCGATGCCGACGGAACGTTTGTCAGGGAAATGAAATACGCCGGTCTCCCGTGCGGTCTCCATGTTGGCGCGGAGAACATCTACATGGTCAATGGATTCGCCGGCCAACTGCTTCAACTCGATCTTAACGGGAATGTCCGGGCCGCTGTCGGCCGCTCCGGCAATGGTGTGGGACAGTTTGGCGAAGCGCACTATCTGGCGGTTGGTCCCAAATCGGAAATCTATGTTGCCGACCCCGTGAACGGGCCAGTCCAGAAGTTTCTCAAGAGGTAGTCCATCACTCCAGTCCGTAATCGCGGACCTTGTTCAGCAGAGTCTTGTACGAAACCCCCAGCATCTGGGCGGTTTGTGTCTTGTTCCAGCTCGAAAGCTCCAGCGCCTGCCTGATTTTCAGTTTTTCCGCGGCCTGTGCGGCGCGGGCCGAGACTTCGGCGAGTGATCCGGATAAATCGAACAGATGGGCGAAGTCGCTCGTCTCTTTCCGCTGCTCGAACGCGAAGTTCAGATCCTCAGGACGGATCTGATTGCCGTCCGACAGGATCACGCCCCTTTCGATCGTGTTCTGCAGCTCGCGCACATTTCCCGGCCACGAGTAGGCTTCCATCGCTCGCGCCGCCTCCGGGCTGAGGTGCAGGCCCTGCCGATGCAGTTCGCGCGCGAACTTGTCCACGAAGTATTGAGCCAGCGGGCGAATGTCGGACATGCGCTCACGGAGCGGGGGAATATGAATCGGAAATACAGACAGCCTGAAGAAGAGATCCTCCCTGAACTCCCGTTTCGCCACCAGGTCCTGAAGATCCCTGTTCGTGGCTGCAACCATCCGCGTGTTCACCTGGATGGTTTCCAGCCCACCGATACGCTCGAAGCGCTGCTCTTCAATGACACGGAGAACCTTTGCCTGGACCGACATGTGAAGTTCGCCGATTTCATCGAGGAAAATCGTGCCCTGGTCCGCCAGTTCAAACTTGCCGATCTTGCGTGTGAGCGCGCCGGTGTAGGATCCCTTTTCATGTCCGAATAGCTCGTTTTCGATCAGCCCATGCGGAATGGCGGCGCAGTTCACGGTGACGAAGGGTTTGTCCCTGCGGGAGCTGAGCTGGTGGATCGCCCGGGAAAACACTTCCTTGCCGGTTCCGCTCTCGCCTGTAAGCAGCACCGTGGCGTCGGTCGGCGCCACGCGCTGGATGTTATGGCTGACCGTGAGAATCGCCGGGCTTTCCCCGATGATTTTCGGAATGCCATAAGCGCGCTGCGCCTCCTCTTTTAACAATATGTTTTCGATCAGGAGGCGCCGCTGCTCCAGCGCGCGATTGACCAGAAGGAACAGGTGCGACATGTCGACTGGTTTCGGAAGAAAATCAAAGGCGCCCTGCTTCATGGCCTCCACGGCTTCTTCGATGGTGCCGAAAGCCGTCATGATCAACACGGGGATGGTCGGATCGATTTCTTTCTGGATCTTCAGGATCTCAAGTCCGGATAGGGTTGGCAGTTGCAGATCCGTAATGACGAGATGGTAGGGCTGGGCGCGGATCTTTTCGACTGCAACAGTGCCGTCGGCGGCCGTATCGACAGAGTAGCCTGCCTTCTTGAGCGCCGTGGCAAGCATTTGCCGCAGACTGTCTTTGTCTTCGACTAAGAGTATTTTCACCGGGCAAGCATAATAACCGAAGGGAACAAACGCGCAGTTACCGAATTCTTGCGTTTCGAGGAATTGAGCGGCTTGAGAGCGCGTACGTCTGGCGGGCGCCGGTAGAAGGGAGTTCGTCGGAAGTCTGAACAACCACGCGTACGTCGATGCGCCCGACAAGTATGCGGTTCGCCAGGGTGTTGGGCGTAATCACGTTGTTGCTTTCGTCGTAGTAGGTGAAGGTCAGGCCGGTTACATTTCGGCCTATCTCCTGCCCCGTACCCCATGTAGGACTGGTCGCATCGTCAAGGTTTGTCGCTGTGGCGCGCTTTACGGCAGTGCCATCCAGGTAATACGCGACAGCTTCTTCAAGGCTGATTGTGGGAGCCGATGTGAATGTTATGACGTCGTCAACGTCGTCAATCGTGGCGTTGGCCCCGGCGGTTCTGCCGGAGGATCCGGCCGTGCGCGGAGTAAGCGTCAGCGTATCGGTCCCCGTTGTAATCAGCGTCAATTCCGCGCGCACCCAGCTCCACGCCGAATTGGCAACAGGACCCCAGATGTATACGTAACGATCTGTCGGGGACGTAGTGCCCAGCGCGTCCGAGAACAGGCTTGAAGTATTGACTGTGATCGTGCCGGCAGTTCCGAGCGTGAAGACGACCGGCGTAGCGGTCGTCACGTTGGATTCGGCGCCGGAAAGTCCGGCTCGAACGTTGATGCGGCTCGAGGTGGAACCGTTCAGAACGACGGCGCCACCCTCGGTTGCGGCGGTGTCGAAAGTCGATGCGTAGACGGGCACGCCTTGCCCCGCCATTCTTATCTCATCGCTGATTTGCGACGCCGTTACGCGGGCCGTCTGCTGCATCTCGACCACGAGGTTCTGGTCGTTGAATACTTCCTCATTCTGCTGGAAAAGCTGAAACACAATCATGCCGATGCCCATTGTGATCAGCATGGCCATCATCAATTCGATCAACGAAAATCCCTGGTTTCGCCTAGTCATAGTCTTGATAGCTGCGCGTCAGAAGGTGCCGCTTGCCATCGTCGTGGCGCGGATCATTTCCGTACGTGTTCGAGTCAGGCCCGCGCGCTGCGCGTAAACAATAATGGTAACCGTGCGCGGACTGGTTCCGCTGACCGCCCAGATTCGGAGGTATGGCGCAGTTGTCGACGTCGTATCGGACGTAATTGTCCCGTCGCTGGCGATTGTTACGTAGTCCCAGTATCCGGTCGAAGGGCTGGCGGCGTTCAGGCTGCCTCCCGCCGTCCACATGGCGTCGGTCAACCCTGCCGCCTTGAACTGCTCCATCTTGTCTGCCACAAGGGATGTGGATGCCGTCCTCTGCTGGTTCATGAGGTTGGTAGCCGCGCTCCAGGAAAAGAGGGAAGCCACCGCAACCAGTCCGGTAACAAGAATCCCCGTTGTGATCAATGTTTCGATTAACGTGAATCCGCGATTACTGCGCATACACTCTTCCCGAAGGATCCACCAGAACCTGCCGGGTCTTGGAATTCGAATTGGTGACGGTAAATGTTCCGTTCGGGCTGGCCGTGCCGCGGGAATGAAACTCGCCCGTGTTGGTGGCCGTGATCGTAAAACCGGTGGGCAGGGTATACGACGATATCGTCGTCCACACGTTCGTCGAAGTCTCTTGTTGGACCGCATACGCCGTAGAGCTGGTCACCGAGACCCGGAAGTCCGCATTTCGCGTGATCGCCATGATACGGGCCTGGTTGAGCTGGCCGATGACGTCATTGGCCGTGGAAGTCAGACGATAGTCGGCTTGCGCATTCCGGACCTGAGGCAGCGCGACAGCGCCCAGAATGGCCATAACGCTCACCACCAGAAGAAGCTCGATAGCGGAAAAACCCTTAGAGTTAATAAGCATTACTCGTAGGAGTATATTTCAGGTGTCATTGCATTTCCACGCAGAACTTTTGCACGGTTTGATGGCCTGACGGGCCCGGATGACCCCAAGGTTCAAGACGCTATAGCCGTGTCTTCAGCAGTGCAAACAATTCAATGGTTTCTTATTTTTGCCGGACTGGCAGGCTGACAGTGACCCGGGTCCCGCGGCCTTCGGAACTTTGAACTTCGATCTTCCCGTTGTGGGCAAGCACGATCTTTTGAACGAGAGACAATCCGAGTCCGGTGCCGTGGGCTTTCGTGGTAAAGAACGGAAAGAAAATCTTGCTGATCTGGCCGCCGGGTATGCCTCGGCCGGTGTCTTCGATGGCGATTCGGACACTGCCACGATCCAGTGACAAGTCTGCGCGGACCGTGATCGATCCTTTTCCGTTCAGCGCCTCCGCTGCGTTAATCAGCAGATTGAGAAAAGACTGGCGCATCAACGTTGCATCGCAGGGAACAATCGCTTCTGCAACGGAGTGGAAGCCGACATCATAGTCGCCCGGGCGTAGAACCTTGACATCGGCAATGACGCTGCTGAGCAGTTCGGCGAGGTCCACCTCGTGAATGGATGTCTTGATGGGTCGGGCAAAATTCAAAAATTCCGTCACCATGTTCGAGAGCGCCTGGGATTCCTTGTGGGTTTCCCGCGCGTAGTTGTGAAGGATTCCAACGTCCATTTCCTGTGTGGACATCTGGGCGTAGCCGACTATTGTGGCAATCGAGTTCTTGAATTCGTGCGCGATGCCCGCCGACATTTCACCCAGGGCCGCAAAATTCTCCTTCAGCTTGATCTGGGTTTGCAGGTCGACAATTTCGGTCAGGTCGGACAACAAGCAAATGGCGCCTTCGATTTCGCCTTGCGCGTTCGTAATCGGCGAAAGGTTGATTCCGATCCGCTTATCCGCGTCCTTCATTGCGGCAACGTTGAATTCCACTCGAGTGAAAATCTCTCCAGTCTGAAGACATCGGCCAAGGAGGTTGGCGAGCACACTGGATTCCCGGATCAGATCCGGCAACAACGCGCCCGTCACAAGGGCGCCCTCGAAAATCCGGTCGCTGGCGGGATTGTGGCTGGTAATCCCTCCCGAATGATCGACAGTGATGACACCACTGGGCATATTGTTGGTGATGTGTTCACTGAGAAGCTGATGGATCTTCATAGCGCCGGCCGGATCATTCGATCGATGTAGAGCTGGATGAGCTGTTCACCGTAAAGAACTGCAATAATCGCGGCGGCAGCCAGAAACGTTCCAAACGGAAGTTCATAGTTGCGTGATTTCCTGTTGAACTGGATGAAAGCCAGGCCGATCACGGAGCCGAACAAGGATCCAAGCATGATCGTAAGCAGCGCCAGGGGCGCACCCAGGAAAGCCCCCACCATCGCCATCATCTTTACGTCTCCGAACCCCATTCCTTCGATGCCTCGCAACCTTAAATAGGCCTCTGCGACAAACCACAGCAGGCCTCCGCCGACGACAATTCCCAGAATGCTTGCAATAAACGCGATCAGCCGGGGATTTGTAACTTCCATGCCGATCCAGCGCATCGCCCGCGGGATGAGGGGGTGTGACGGGGCAAGGACAATACTGGCGAGCACGCCGATCCAGATGCCGTTGAGCGTGATCGGATCGGGCAGGATCCGATGGTCGATATCGATCGTCGCCAGCACCACCATCGCGCTGCAGAAGCCAAGGAAGATGAACCACTCGATGCCGATCCCGAATTGCAGGTATAGCAGGATTCCCACGAATCCATTCAGGGCCTCGATGAGCGGATAACGAAGCGCGATCTTCTTTTTGCAGTGGCGGCAGCGCGCGCCAAGCGCCACGTAGCTCAGGATGGGTATGTTGTCGTACCACGGGATGAGCTTCTTGCATTTCGGACAATGCGAGCGCGGAACGCTGATCGACAGATTCTGGGGAAGGCGAATGATGCAAACGTTGAGGAAACTGCCGACTACGAGCGCAAATACGAAGGCAAAAGCGATCTCCATTAGCGCCTGAGTATACGGAACTCCCGTTGGAAAACATAGCGCGCACCCATGTAGGCGATCGCCAGGCCGCGCCAGCCGTCGAGGAAGCCGGCTTGAACAACAAATGCCTTGATGAACGCGAGTGGCGGCCCCAGCGCGAGCGTCAACGGATTACCGCTGCGCCCGGCGGCAAGGGCGGCGTTTGCAGCCAGCAGGGTGTAGCGTTCGACGCGTTCGGCGTGGTCGCGCCAGTCGCGATAAGGGAGGTGAAGAAGATCGCCGCGGAATCCATGGATCCGGCCGTCGACCGTCAGACCCTCATGAACGAAATCGCCCGTCCAGCGCCCGCGGCGCCGATCGTACAGGCGGACTTTGCGGTCGGGATACCACCCCGAATGTTTGATCCACCTGCCCAGGTAGAATGCGCGCCGGGGCATCGATACCGCGCTGACATCCGCCGGCGCTTTTTTCCACCGCACGATTTCATCGGCCAGCTCCATGCTGACCCGCTCGTCAGAATCGATGCTGAAAATCCAGTCGTTCTTTGCCTCTCCGGCTGCGAAGTTTTTCTGGATGGAGTAACCCGGCCATTCGCGGCTGATGACACGGGCTCCGCAAGCCGCGGCAATATCGCGCGTGCGATCGGTGCTGCCGGAATCCACAACGATTACCTCGTCGCAGAACGAGAGGCTCGCGATCGCCTCCGCAATCCTTGGTTCCTCGTTGAATGAGATGATCGTGCCTGTGATGCCGGGCATGGTTGCTATGCTATAACCGAATCCGATGCGGAACCTCAAGCTGACGATCGCATACGACGGAACGGAATTTCACGGCTGGCAGGTCCAGCCTGAGTTGCGAACGATTCAGGGGGAACTTCAAGTGGCGTTTCAGAAGCTCTTGAATCATGAAGTCCACGTGATCGGTTCCGGGCGCACCGACGCCGGCGTCCACGCGCACGCCCAGGTTGCGAGCGTTGAAACCATCCGGACCATTGATACCGGCGCGGTCGTGCACGGCGCAAACGCCTTCCTGCCAAAACAGATCCGGATCCTTCGAGTCGACGAAGCCGGACTCGACTTTCATCCACGGCGGTCGGCCCGGGCAAAGACGTACGAATATCGAATCTGGCGAGAACACGTTGTAAGCCCGTTTCATTGCCGGTATGTCCATCCGTTTCGACAACCGCTCGACGAGGAAGCTCTTGACGAAGCAACCCGCCACTTTATCGGTTCCCACGATTTTACTTCGTTCTGCGCCACCGCAATTGAGATCGAGAACAGGGTGCGCACGATATTTGATGCCTCGTGGGATCGCAAGAGCGATATCTGGACTTTTCGAATCCGCGGAAGCGGATTTCTGAGGTACATGGTCCGGACAATCACCGGGACCCTGCTCGAGGCCGGTCAGGGTAGAATCCGTCCGGAAGACATACCGCTCATTTTCGAAGAGCGCGATCGGCGCCGCGCCGGGCCGTCCCTGCCCCCACGCGGGCTGCACCTGATAAGTGTAGAGTACTAAACCGGTTTGCGGTGCAGATTGAGCCGGGGCGCATGTTAAGATCCAACCGTATGCCGAAAAAGGCCCAGAGTCTCGCCGGACAGATCGACCTCGCTGCCTTGCCTGTGCATATTGCCATCATCATGGATGGAAACGGCCGCTGGGCACGCAAGCGCGGCCTGCCGCGAGTGGCGGGGCATCGGGCCGGCATCAATGCCGTCCGCGAAGTCGTCGAAGGGTCCGCCGAGTTGGCTGTTTCAGTCCTCACGCTGTACGCGTTCTCAGTGGAAAACTGGAAGCGGCCGCAGTCTGAAGTCCGCACGCTGATGAAGCTCCTGAAGGAGTATCTCCATAAGGAAATAGAATCGCTCCACCGGAACAACATCCGGTTTCGCACGATCGGCCGCATCGACGAATTGGACAGCTCCGTGCAACTCGAACTAGAGAGGGCAATTGCCCGGACCAGCCAGAACACGGGCATGATCTTCAATGTCGCCCTGAACTACGGTGGCCGCGCCGAGATTGTCGATGCCGTGAATCGGCTGCTGCGAAATGGTGGAAAGAGCGCTGCCGAGGCCGGAGGAGTTACCGAGAAGGACTTTGCCGGGTATCTGTATACGGCCGGGCTGCCGGACCCGGACTTGCTCATCCGCACGAGCGGGGAACTGCGTATCAGTAATTTCCTTCTTTGGCAGATTGCATACGCGGAAATCTGGGTTACCGACACGCTTTGGCCCGATTTCGGCAAGCAACACCTTTACGAAGCCGTCATTGCCTTCCAGAAGCGAGAGCGGCGATACGGCGGACTGAATCCACAGCTCGTCCAGACGGGGACAAAATGAACGGCTGCGCCCTCACCCGCCGCTTCGCGGCACCCTCTCCCGGAGGGAGAGCGACTGAAGTTTGGAAACTCCCCTCCTGTGTTAGGAGGGGTGGCTGCGCCACCAGCGGAGTGGTCCCGTTCCTTATTGGCGCAGACGGGGTGGTACGGAATGACGCGAAGCCACGTTATGGATGCTCGCGTAGCGCTCATTCAAATCGGTGCGCTGCGCGAATATCTATAGCGTGGCTTCGCAGCATGTACACCACCCCGCCGTTCGCTAAAAAACGCGCGAACGGCGCCCCTCCTAATCCAGGAGGGGAGTTTTTGCGCTACTCTCCGACAAATGTCCAAACTCCAGACTCTCTCCCGGAGGGAGAGGGACAAACTCCTCTAAGTACGTCCTTTTCCTTCCGGGAAAAGGTGGCCCGAAGGGCCCTCAAGGGGCCGGATGAGGGTTAGAACGCTTTGAGGCGGCTCCTGACCGCGGCAGTTGGAATTCCTCTTATCCTGATTGCCACGCTGTATTCTCCGGATTGGCTCTTCGCCTTTATCGTCGCCGTCTTTGCAGCCCTCGCTCTTGAAGAATTTCTCGAGCTCGGAGCAAAGCGGGGAGGTGATCGCACCGGAAGGTGGTTTCTGGTTCCCGGCGCCATCGTCACGATCGCATTCTTCGGTGGGCCGGAGTGGGTTCTAACGGTAATCACGTTTGCAGCGCTGCTTCTCATGGGCGTTTCGGTTTTCGCAGGACGGCTCGACACCGCTTTGGGCCGGGTGGGGTTTGCGCTGGCGGGCCTGGTTTACTGCTCGGTCACGCTCGGTTTCCTGGTCCTGCTCGCGCGCGAGCTCGTGATCCTTCTATTCGCAATCATCTGGGCGGGAGACTCCGCCGCATATTACGGCGGCCGCGCTTTCGGCAGGCACGCGCTCGCGCCCCGCGTGAGTCCTAAGAAGACCGTGGAAGGCGCTGTGGCCGGCCTTGTTGCAAGTGTCGTGGCCGGTATCGCGATCGGCGTGTGGTGGCTCGGCGAATCGGCCGTGACGCTCGGCGTGGTAGCGGCGATCGTCGCGGCGGCCGGTCAGATTGGTGACCTTGCCGAATCGGTTCTCAAGAGAAGCGCCGGCGTAAAGGATTCCTCTTCAATTCTCCCGGGGCACGGAGGCATACTCGATCGGCTCGACAGTCTGTTCTTCGCTGCGCCTGTCCTTTACTGGCTTTTTAATTCATGAGACGAATCGCGATAATCGGATCAACGGGGTCCATTGGCCGGAATACCGTCAGTGTGGCCGAGCACCTCTCGGATCGCCTGCGCGTATTTGCGCTGGCCGCTGCTTCCTCAATCGATCGTCTTGTGAGTCAAACCGCGGCCGTTCATCCGGAGGTGGTTGGGATCGCGGACGCCGCCCGGGTCGATGAGTTTCAGAAGAAATGCCGTGATCTCGGTATTTCTGTGCCCTCTGTGGTGACAGGTCCGGAAGGTCTTCGTCAGATTGTTTCTGCCGTCGAGGTGGATGCCGTCGTCTCGGGAATTGTCGGAGCGGCCGGCCTGTGGCCGACCTACAGCGCGGTGCTTTCAGGGAAGATCGTCGCGCTGGCCAACAAGGAAGCGATGGTTCTTGCCGGCGAATTGCTGAAAGAAGCAGCGAGGGCCAGCGGGGCCTGCATCATTCCGGTCGACAGCGAGCACAGCGCCGTGGATCAGTGCTTGCGGGCAGGCCGCCACAGTGAAGTGCGGCGGTTGATTCTCACGGCATCGGGCGGGCCCTTTCGCGAAACACCGGTCCAGCGATTTCCCGAGATCACTCCCGAAGAAGCGCTGAGACACCCGACATGGCAAATGGGCAGGCGTATCACGATTGACTCGGCGACGCTGATGAACAAAGGACTCGAAGTGATCGAAGCGCGGTGGCTGTTCGACATGCCGGCGGCAAAGGTTGACATTATGATCCATCCCCAGTCCATCGTTCATTCGATGGTGGAATTCGTAGACGGCTCGACTGTGGCGCAACTCGGGACGGCGGACATGCGTCAGCCGATACAGTATGCGCTCACATATCCGGAGCGATTGCCGTCGCAGGTGCCTGGCCTCGACTGGACTGCGATATCGCGGCTGGACTTCAGCCCGCCCGATCCGCAGAAGTTCCCATGCATCTCGCTGGCCTACAGTTCCCTGGAGATGGGCGGTACGGCGCCGGCGGTTCTCAATGCCGCCGACGAAGTGGCTGTGGGGGCATTTCTCGAGCGGAAGATTCCGTTTACCGACATTCCGCGCATTATTGACGCCACGCTCCAGGCCCATGACCTGCAACGAGCGGATTCGATCGACGCCATCATGGCTGCGGATGCCTGGGCGCGGGAGTACGCCAGGAATGTAATGACCCAGACCGTGCTGTAGACTCGAATGGACGGTTCCTCGCTCCTGTTGAACAATGCTAGAATCAACCGTAGTTTCCTGAGCAAAGGCAGAAAATGATTGGAAGCGTAATCTCCGATATCCTGGTTGCCCTGTTGGTTCTGGGGGTGATCATCGTCATTCACGAACTTGGTCACTTCCTCGTCGCCAAATACTTCAAGATCCGGGTTGAGACTTTTTCCGTGGGCATGGGGCCGCGTGTGGTCGGGTACCGTCGCGGGGAAACCGACTACCGGATCAGCGCTTTTCCCATCGGCGGCTACGTGAAAATGTCCGGTGAAACGCCCGGCGACGCCGTTACGGGTGATCCGCACGAGTTCATGTCCAAACCCAAGTGGCAGCGCTTCCTGGTGGCCTCCGCGGGACCAGCGATGAACATCGTGCTGGCTGTGGGGTTGTTAACGGGACTCTACGTCTATGGCACGGAAGTTCCCGATATCAGCGGGGCTGCCGTAGTCGGAATCGTCCGGCCCGATTCGCCGGCCGCCTCAACCGGAATCCAGCCCGGCGACATCATCCTTTCGCTTAATGGGAAAGAACGTCCGGCATGGCTCGACATTGAAACCACAATCGTAACGAATCCGGACCGGCCACTGCCTTTGGTCCTCGAAAGAAACGGGGAGCGCATTGAGACCTCTATAACCCCTCAGCGGAGCGGCCCTTCTGAAACCGGTTACGGTGGCCTTTTCCCGGTGTTGAGAGTTCTCGTCCACCGTGTACAGCCAGGCTCGCCGGCCGAAGCCGCCGGTGTGAAACCGGGGGATGAGATTGTTGCTGTTAAAGGCGCAGATCTCACGAACGCCGGCAAGTCGATTCAGGAAGTCATTCAGACGGTCCCTGAAAAGACATTTCCAATAACGGTTCTCCGCAAGAATGCCGAGACCCAGGCGGTTGAGAAAGTAGACCTGGAAGTTACGCCGACACTGCAGGGCGGCCGCCGGATGTTGGGATTTGAATATGGCCATCCGACCAGGCTCATCAAACTCGGCCTTGGAGCGGCCTTCCAGCAGGCGCTTGAAACCAATGCGACCTACGCCGTCCTGATCTTCGACGTCCTTGGAAAGTTGGTGACGCGTGACCTGTCCATGAAATCGATTGACGGTCCGATCGGCATTGTCCGCGTTTCCGGCCAGGCGCTGGATCTGGGCCTGGGAACCTTGATTACCACCGCCGCAATGATCAGCCTGAACCTCGGTCTTATCAATCTTCTGCCGATTCCCATACTCGACGGCGGCGTCATGCTGATGCTCGCCCTCGAAGGCTTGTTCCGCCGCGATATCAGTCTTCGGATGAAGGAGCGGATTGTCCAGGTCAGCTTTGTTTTTCTGCTGATGCTGACGGTCTTCGTTCTTTACAACGATGTCGTGAAGCTGTTCCCGTCGAACATTCAAGCCCCATGAAGTCCATGTCTTCGGAGATGCAGGTGCTTCTGGAGTACCTCGAACAGAAGCAGCTCAAGCTTACGCCGCATCGTGAACTGATTCTCGACACTTTTCTCAAGCATGAAGGGCATCGAAGCATCGAAGACATTTACCGCGTCGTGCGCGAAGCAGATCCCCGGATCGGTTATACGACTGTTTACCGCACGATGAAGATCCTCGTCGACTGCGGCCTCGCCCGCGAAATCGATCTCGCCGACGGTATTACACGCTACGAGCATCTCTACAATCACGAACACCACGACCACATGGTCTGCATGGAGTGCGGAAAGTCGATCGAGTTCTATAACGCGGAAATTGAATCGATTCAGGATTCCGCTTCCGAGCAGTTGGGGTTCAAGGTTTTCGACCACAAGCTGCAGATCTTCGGTCTCTGCAACGAATGCCGCCCGTAGCTGCCCGGCTTTAAGCCCGTACGACCAGATCCAGCGCACAGCGCAACGCCGCATCCATTCCTGACGGATCCGCCAGTCCCTGTCCCGCAATCGGGAATGCGGTGCCGTGATCGGGAGACGTGCGCACGTACGGCAATCCCAGCGTGACATTCGTGGCCTGGCCATGAGCGACAAGCTTCACCGGTATGAGTCCCTGGTCGTGATATGGCGCAATCACCACGTCGAACTCGCCGGTGTGCGCCCGAAAATAGAGGCTGTCTGCGGAATGCGGCCCGGAAACCGTAAGACCTTCCGCGGCGCAAATGTCCACGGCGGGCCTCAACACTTCGATTTCCTCCCGGCCGAACATTCCGTTCTCGCCGGCGTGAGGATTAATTCCAGCCACTGCAATTCGGCGTCGATCGAATTTGAATCGCCGGAGTTCGCTGTCAGTGAACCGGATGAGGTCGATATAGTGCTGAACGGAAATTCGATTCAGCGCGTCGCGCAATGCGAGATGGATGGTGGCAAGAACGACCTTGAAGGTCGGCGTGAAGAATGCCATGGCAAACTGCGCGCATCCGGCTCGCGACGCGAAGAATTCCGTCTGGCCCTTGAAGCCGGGGCCAATGGCTTCCTTGCTCACAGGCGCCGTTACGATTGCCTGGATCTTTCTGCCCATGGCGGCGTGGCTTGCCGCCTCGAGATACGCGATTGCCCGTTGGCCGGCTGCTGCGTTTGTGCTGCCAAACAGGATTTCAGATGAATCGCCACCGACATCCAGAAGAAAGAGGACATTCTCATCGCCGCACTCCTCGACGGTTCGAATCCATCGGTATTTCAAATTGGGATTAAAGAGTTCGGCGTTGCGCTGAAAGACGGATCGATCGGTGAAGAGAACCCACCGGGCGGATGTCAGCAGGGAAGGAATTGCCTTGAGGACCGTTTCAAGCCCGATGCCGGCGGGGTCGCCGGTCGTAATCCCGATGGTGGGTGGCATTGGAGGAGTTAGTCGGCGTCCTTGTCCTCGTTTTCCTTATACATGTACTTGATGTAGTGCTTCAGCAGGAGCAAACTCGGTTCCGGCGCGCGACTCAGCCTGATGGAATTCCTGTCATACCATTCGATGACCCCTTTAACGGCCTCACCGTCCTGAAGAACCATAACCATTGGGGTTTTGTTCTGCATCTGTTTGACGTAGTAAAAATTCTCCGCGTTGGTTTGTTCCGTCGCCGCCGGTCTTCTCCGGGGCTGTCGCACCGTAAGCTGATCCTTCAGTTCGGCGAGGCTTGGCCGAATCAATTTCCGATTTGACATGTATATCCTCTTCTACATTAACGAGTCGCAACTGGCGTACGGACAGGGTTAGCGCAGGATTGCGGTTTGAATTAAGCGAGATTTTAGCGGCTTTTCGCCGGATTTGTCCACCCGCGATTTCGTTGCTCGCCATCTGTAGGCGCGGGGCTTCAGCCCAGCGCCCACAGATGAATAAGTCCTAGGTCTCGCTTGGTATAAGTCCCATGACGTCGAAAAGGATCTGGCGGTTGATGTTGCCTTTGACGCTGCTTTCGATGACGCGCAGGAATTCAGCCATTTGTATAAGCCGCTCCGAGGTCAGCCTGGCCGCGAGTTTCCTGAAGCGCGCTTCAACGTCGATATTGATGACTTGTTCCGGAATACCTTCGGAAAGGAATAACAAGTCGCGAATCAGAACTGCGAGCACGGTCATGTCTGTTCCAAAATCCTGTTTGGCTCGCGCAATGTCGCTGCTCGCCCCAAGCATTTCACGAAAGTCTTCATCGCTCGCACCGGCCGCGGCTTCAAGGAAGCCGAGCAGCACTTCGCGGCGCGCCTTCAGGCGTTCGGCATCGAGGCTCCGGGCTTTCCCGATGCTGCCTTGAGACCAGCGGACAAGAAATTCGTCCTGAATGCCGTGCCCTCGGATCTCATCGATTGTCAGGGGCGAGAAGTGATAGACCTGGCATCGCGACCGCACGGTGAGCAGCAGTTCGTGCGCATTCACCGTGATGAGGATGAAAAAGCTGTTCTCCGGCGGCTCCTCAAGCCCTTTAAGCAGCGCGGGCGCCGCATGCGCCTGCATCATATTGGCTGGATCGATAATGAAAATCTTGCAGCGTCCTTCCAGGGGCTGAAAGTCCAGAGTCGAGAGGACCTGCCGGATTTGAGCGATATTGATGACGGAGGCATCTTCTTCGACGCCGATCGTCATCACATCCGGATGTAATCCGGCATTGATCTTGTTGCAGCTTCCGCAGGAGTCGCAAAAGTCGGCCGGTCCGGCTACTGCACAGTTCATGGCTTTCGCCGTCATCAACGCGCAGGTGTATTTCCCGACTCCTTCGGGACCCGAAAATATCAGGCCGTGGGGAAATCGGTCTTCGCGCAATTTGGCGCGAAGACGGCCGATGATCCTGGAATTGCCGATGAAAGTATCAAATCCCATTAGCTAAATTTCCATCGCGAGAAGGATATCTCGATGGACTTCCTGCCTGGACCTGTCGGCGGCAATGATCTTAATTCGCGAATCGCGCCGGGCGATCGCCAGGTATCCATTCCGGATTTTCGTATAGAACTCCACATTTTCGGCTTCGAAACGTCCTTCGTCTTCCACTCGCTGGTGATTGCGCGCCCGTGCCCGCGCCAAACCAACGGCCGGTTCAATATCCAGGAGGATCGTCAGTTCGGGCCGATACTGATCGCACACCAGATCCGTAACCTTTTCGATGAAGTCGAGCGGAATGCCGCGGCCATATCCCTGATAGGCCATCGACGCGTGGTAAAACCGGTCGCACACGACCATTTCCCCGCGCTCCAGGGCCGGCCTGATCTTTTCAGCGATGTTCTGGCTTCGCGATGCGTAGAACAGCAACAACTCCGACGCGGCTGTCAGGTGGATCGTTTCGGAATGAAGAAGGATTCGGCGAATGCCTTCACCAACCGCGGTCCCGCCGGGCTCGCGCGTGATCGTATGCGGCATCGATCGGGACTTCAGATAGTCGGAGAGAAGCTCGATCTGTGTTGTTTTGCCGCAGCCCTCAATACCCTCAAAGCTGACGAACCGTCCCTCTGGCATAGGCCGGATATTCTAGCAAAACCTCGGCCGTCTCGATGGACTCCTTCATGGCCTGGGCGACATCGAGCCGCGCCTCAGACCGTTCGATCTCGGGGAGGCGCGCACGCGTTTCCGGATGTTTTGGGACAAACAGGGAACAGCAATCCTGGTCGGGCTGAATCGATATTTCGTACGTGCCGATGCGCTGCGCAACATTGATGATTTCGACCTTGTCATCCCCGATCAGCGGCCGCAGGATCGGCATCTGGACAGCCCGTGAGATGACGTCGATGTTCTCGATCGTTTGGGATGCCACCTGGCCCACGCTGTCGCCGGTAACCAGGACTCGGGCCTTTTCCCGGCGAGCGATCTCTTCGGCGATGCGCATCATGTAGCGCCGATACAGGATGACCCGGGTCTCGATCGGCGTCTCAACCATGATGTGGCGCTGCACCTCCGCAAACGGCACGAGATAAATCTTCGAACACAGTTGGTATTCCGCCAGCAGCGCCCCGAGTTGCTTCGCCTTCTCCTGCGATTCCTTATTTGTGTAGGGAAAGCTGTGGAAGTGAACCAGAACCGCCGTGCAACCGCGTTTGATCAGCTTCCATGCCGCTACCGGCGAATCGATCCCGCCCGAGAGCAGGACAACGACTTTCCCGCTGCTGCCAACCGGAAGGCCTCCCGGCCCCGGCAGGCGCTCAACGTAGATGAGCGCAAACTGCTCGATAATGTCGATCCAGCAGGTCAGTTCCGCGTTCTCGAGGTCCACCCTCGCGCCGGTGCGTTCCTTCACGTAGCCACCCACCCGCTGATTTATTTCCGTGGAGGTGTGGGGAAAACGCTTGTCCGCCCGCCGGGCCTCAATTCGAAATGAAGAAAACGTGCGCCCCTCAATCAGCGACCATGCGTTGCGCTCAATTTCTTCCAGGTCCCGTGGGCAGGTCCAGGCTTCGGCAAAATAGGCGATGCCGCAAACCTTGCCGAGCCGTTTCCGGATCTCGGGCATATCGGCTTCAGCGCTCAACTCCACAAGCAGCCGGCCGTAAAGCCGCCGAACCTTCTGGACGCCGCAATCCTCTAATGTCTTTGAAATATTGAGCCGGAGGCGGTTTTCGAAGTATTCCCGGTTGCCCTTCTTAAGGCCGATTTCGTGGTAATGAACGAGGACGAAACGCTCCATATGCGGGCATTATAGCCTTGATTGGAGTGGCAATTACTTGTAACTCGATGCGGGAATTGAGATTATAGCCGCCCGATTTGTAGGGGCAGATACCATGAGAGCAATCCTCAAAGGCCACATCAGTAGGTAGACTGAAAGCCCACTACCAGGCGCAGCCATCACGTAATGAATGACGTCGAAGAAAATTGCCGCCGCGTCGTCGAAAGAATCCATACTGCGGCGGCAAGAAGCGGGCGGAGCGGGGAAGCGGTCCGGCTGATTGCCGTTACCAAATTCGTCAGCCCCGAGAAGATTCGAAGGGCTGCCGCGTTGGGCATTACACACATCGGCGAGAACCGCCTGCAGGAAGCCCTTACGAAGCGAGACTCACTCCGCGATCTCGATCTGACGTGGCACTTCATCGGTCATCTTCAAACCAATAAAGCCAGAAAAGTCATCGAGAATTTTGATTGGATACAGTCGGTGGACCGGCTCGACCTGGCAGAGAAGCTCGATCAGCAGGCTCACCGGCGAATTCCCGTGCTGATCGAAGTGAAACTGCACGATGAGCCATCGAAATCCGGAATGCCAGCCGGCGAGCTACAGGATTTTCTTCCACGGGTTACGGGTTTGAAGAACCTCGAAGTCCGCGGTTTCATGGCTGTGCCGCCGTATTCGGATATAGCGGAAGAGTCGCGTCCGTATTTCCGGAGGCTCCGCGAGCTTGGCGTGCTTTTTGGACTTCCGGAATTGTCGATGGGCATGAGCCACGATTTCGAGATCGCCATTGAGGAAGGCGCGACGATGGTACGCATCGGCACGGCGCTGTTCGGTTCGCGTCAAAGCACGCCATGACAGCTCCCGTACGCCTCAGCGTCCGCGTGATTCCCAACGCAAAAAAGACCCGGTTTGATGGATATCGCGAAGGAGAGTTGGTTCTGCGGCTGAATGCGCTTCCCCAGGACGGCAAGGCAAACAAGGCGGCGATTGAATACATCGCGGAATTTTTCGGTGTCTCGCGTTCCTCGGTTTTACTGGTCTCGGGAGAAAAGAGTAGACACAAAATTTTCCAAATTGTAGGCTTGCAAAGCGATGTCCTCGAAAGGAAACTTGCCGGAAGTCAGCCGTAATCTTCGCAGTCCGTTTCGCAGTCATTGATGGAAAAAGCCGAAAAGCCAATCGATTATTCGGGCGTTAGCGATACCGAGGACTCCAAACCGCTGAAGCGGCTCAACCTTGTGGTGACGCTGGCCATTTGTTTCAGCTCCTGGGTCGTTCCGGGTTTAGGTCACGTCGTACTGGGGCGCTGGATTCGCGGAGTCATCTTCATGGCATGCATTTTCGCCATGTTTTTCATGGGCCTTGCCATGGATGGCATGCTGTACGGCACGGCGTTTGAGCAGCCGCTCCAGATCTTTGCCTTCCTTGCGAATCTGGGTGTCGGTCTTGCTTACATTGTTGCCGAACGGCTGGGCCTCGGCGTGGGGATCATGACATCGCCTACATTCGACTACGGCACAACGTTTCTCTGGATCGCGGGTCTTTTGAATTACCTGGTCGTCCTGGATGGCTTCGATATTGCGCAGGGACGGAAACCATGACGCTCACCCACTTCGAATCATTGTTTGTTTTCTCTGTAATCGTCTCCACGGTCTTCGCACTGATTACCAAGAGTACGCCGCGCGAACAGGTCCGCTACGGTGTTTTCGTCTTCGTCTCGTTCCTGGCCGTCGCTTTCTTCGTCGGCTGGATCATGTATCCTCTGCCGCTGTAGGCGCCGTCTGTATTTTTCTCCCGATTATTTTGCTGCCCGCCATCGCTTTCGCGAGATGGCAAGCCGGGTATCGGGCCGCATCGAAATAATTCCGATTTCGTCCGAACAGGACCTGACCATCGACATTGCGAGTTTCGGTCCGGAAAATGCCCGCCGCATCCTTCTTCATTCGTCCGGGCTTCATGGCGTCGAAGGATTTGCCGGGTCCGCGATCCAGCTTCAGTTGCTGGACAACTTTCCGGCGCTCCCTCCGGATACCGCCCTCATTCTGGTCCATATCCTGAATCCATACGGAATGGCGTGGCTGCGCCGCGTGAACGCCGGCAACGTCGATCTCAACCGCAACTTCCTCATCGGCGAGGAGCATTCGGGCGCGCCGCAGGCCTACGCCGAGCTGGATTCTTTTCTGAATCCCCGGACGCCGCCATCACGCGATTTCTATTTTCTGAAATCCGCCTGGCTGATTTTCCGCCGGGGAATGCCTGCGCTGAAGCAAGCCGTAGTGGGTGGGCAATACGAGTATCCGAGAGGACTGTTTTTCGGTGGCAGGAAAGTGGAGGAGGAGCTCGAAAAGTACGGCGCCTTCCTTCGGCGTTCTCTCAGTTCCGCTGAGTACGTCATCGCGATGGATGTGCATACCGGGCTTGGAAAGTTTGGCGAGGAAACGCTGTTGGTCGAGTCCGGCAATTACGAAACGCTTCGCAAGGGTCTCAGCTCCCGGGTTGTTCCGCTGGAGGCGGAAAGCGGACCGGCATACCGCATTCGCGGCGGACTGCAGAACCTTGTCTTTCAGGGCGCGCCACACGCCAAAGTGCATTTTATCGGTGAGGAATTCGGCACGTACCCCGCAGCGAAGGTGCTGCATGCCTTGAGAGAGGAAAACCGCTGGCATCACTATGGGGACGCGGCGAAGGATCATGCCGTCAAGAGAACACTGAAGGATACTTTTTGTCCTCCCAGCGAATCGTGGCGCCGTTCCGTTCTGGAACGCGGGGCCGAGCTGATCCATAGGGCGATCCGCCTCTGATCACTCGCGACCGGCGCTTCCTGTTTCCTGGTGATGAAGCGCCGGAATGTGACAACGGCTTTTACCTTTGACTCCGATTTCAGGACGCAAGGCTTTGCACTGTTCGGAGACTGATTCACTCGGCATCTATTCGCTGGAAGGCTTGAGGCGGTCGAGCACGTGGTCCTTGATCCACTTCGCGTCCCACCACTCCGTGGGGTTTACCGGGACGCCTTGCAGGAAGAACCCAAAGTGCAGATGGTCGCCGCCGGCCAGGCCGGTTTCACCGCTTTTACCCAGCGCCTCTTTCTTCTTTACCATCTGTCCGGGTTTCACGTCGATCGAGCTCATGTGACCGTATAGTGAAATCAAGCCGGCGCCGTGATCGATCAAAACCGTATTGCCGTAGATCCCGAAATAGTCGGCGAGGATGACTTTGCCGTCGTTGGCCGCTTCGATCGGGTAATGCTGCGTGACCGAAAGATCGAATCCGACGTGGTCCTGTTGGTCTACTCGCTTGCCTTGATACAAGTACGTGCGCCGATCGGCAAAGAAAGCTTCGACCTGAGAATTGCTCAACTGCAGGAAAGCGTCTTTCCAGAGAAACTCTCCGCCGGACTCCTTCGACATATTCCTGATCGTTTCGTGGTTCTGCCGCCGCAGGTTGCTGTTGATCTCTACGAATGTCTTCACCAGTTCTTCCTGCTGCTGAATCGAGGGAGTATGGGATAGGACTTCGGGAACCACCTTCTGGATGAAACTGTCTTCGAGTACGATGTCGCGCGTGCGGAATTGCTTCGGGAAAACTTTCTGCCAGGGTTCGGCCGTGGCTTCATTGCCGGCGGCATCGCGTGCCACGACCTTCACATGGGTATCTGCTGGCAGGTCGTACTGAAAAGCGAAGAGCGCAAACCGGGTGTTCGCGTCGGCCGACTTCAGTGGAAAGCCGGGGAAGAAATTCGATCCGACCTGGACGCCCGAAATTTCCGCATCTTCTGAAACGCGGTACACCACGCACTCGGCGCCGCCTTGATTGATGTAGTGCTGGCCCGAGAGCAGCTCCAGCCGGGGAGCTACGAGGTCGAAGTCAAAATCCTTCGTGAGTTCCGCCCGATTTCCTCCGAGGAAATTACGGAAGGCATAATCCGAGGCGTGAATCGTCAGTGTTGCCGGCCCCGGTTGAACCTTGTGTTTCTCCGCGATCAGGTTCCCGATCTCATAGGTTTTGGAATTTGTGGTTCCGGCTCCTTCAAAGGCGTCGTCGGCGAGGACGACTTCCTGATCTCCCTGTTTTAGCCGAATGGTCACTTGTTTCAGGCCATTCCCGGGGTCCGAGACCGTTAGTCCAATGGAGGCTGCCCGCCCCAGCGATTTGAAGTCACGATCGAGCGTAACCTCGGGCGCCTGGCCTTCCCAACGTTTGTAGGTAAGACTGATTGCGGCCACGAGGATTACCAGAACCACACTCGCCAGGACAACGAGGGTGGGCAACACGCGTGCGGCGCCGCGCTCTCCAGTGTTGATCTTTGTCATTTTCATTCCGAACCTCTCAGTCGACGTTGATCCATAGTCAACCTGCGACGGCCCAGATCTGGGCCGTCATGGAGAATTCGCATACGTGACTCATCCTGCACTCCGGCGAGAGGAGATTTTGAAATCGGACGAATCCTGCACCTCAAATCCGAAATCCCGGAATCTCAGATTGGACTGGCATTAGCGTGAAAGTTTGTCAGTCCGGCGCGCGCGCTCCGTTAGAAGTTCAGCAGATTGGTCAGCTTGACGATGAATGCGCGCTCGACGGGCAGACCGGCGCGAACGTCCCGGCGGTCGTTGTAGACCAGATAGAGATCGCTCAACGGGCGATAGGTAAGGTTGAACCGGATGTTCGTGCTGAGTTCGTGCGTACTCCCGTTGTATTGGAAAAAGGCGTTCACGAAAGACCGCGGGCTGAAACCGTAGACCATCCGCGCCCCGACCAGGTTCGTGGTGGACCTTGCAGACTGGAGCCGGATCTGATCCCGGCTGTAGTTCAATGCGGCGTTGAAGCGGTAGTTCGGCTTGAGCGCAAGTCCGCCGGAAAAGGACCTCCGCCTTCCATCCCAGAACTGGCCCCAGTTCACACTTCCCGTGCCGCTGACCACTTCGCTCTGGCTGGTGTTGAAGTTCGCATAATACTGTTGATACGCGTAGTCGCCCGGGCGGATTGCGATGCCCTGGATGCTTGCCCGATTGATCAGGCGGTCAAACGTCTGGGTGATGCCGGCGTTGGCGAAGCCGTTGTTTTCGAATGTGATGCCGGCGTTGATGGCCTGCTCCCGCGTTTCGATCTTCCCGTTGCCGCCGTTGAAGTAATCGACGGTCGTTCCAATACTGAGATTGCGGATCGCCTCGCTCCCCCTCAACTGCGGCTTCCACGTGAATTCTCCCGAATAATTCGTGTTGTCCCTGCGGCGGACGAACCCGGCTTCGGGATTGAAATTAGTCTGAACCGTGTTGTATTCGCCGGAAATAAACAGCTCGTCATCACGCCACAGGGCGGACAATTTACGCGCCTGATTCTTTCCGGATTTTCCAGGCGTATCGCTCTTCAGCAGGTAGGAGTCGAACTCGAGTTTGTCCAGGACGACGTGCGCGTCCGCGCCGTAGACGCGGTTGTAGTCCCCCTGGAGAGTCGAATCGCGGTTGGTGACGATTCCGCCCACCCAGGACCGGGCCATCAGATTCCGCTTCAGGCGTCCGACCAGATAGTTATTCGACGGTGTCGCCCCCAGGCTCTCCGCCTTCATTGTCAGAATACCCAGGTCATACGCGCCGACTTTACCGGTCAGGCGCGCGCCCCCGACGATCGGTATGGGAGTCCCGCTCGGACCGAGGCCGATCCGGCGGCTGAAAAAAGGAACAAGGTTTGAATTTCCACCAGAGCCACTGCTGCCGAAACTGAAGGTCCCTGCGTTTTCGAGAAAGAAGTCTCGCTTCTCGGGGAAGAAGAGATTGAATCGCGTGAGATTCACCTGCTGCTGGTCGACCTCAACCTGCGCGAAATCCGTATGGTACGTGGCATCGAAAGTAATCGACGGCGATACGCCGTACTTGAAATCCACGCCGCCGTCATATCCCGACTCGAGGCCTCGCAGTTTGCCCAGCGAACGGATTGTCTGCATCCGGCCGTCGGTTCGCACCTGGGTGACCCCGGCGGAAAGGTACGGTTTCACCTTCAGATTCCGTCCCGGGCGAATGTTCTCGATTCCCACGAGGGTGCCGGCAAGCGACATCCGGATCGCCGAAAAGCGCACGGGAATCGGCGCCCACATGCTCTCCTCGTTGCTGCGGAGGAGGCGCCTGCTGAGGTTCACTCCCCATTCCTGCGTCGGAGTATTCAGAAATCGCAGGCTCTTGAACGGGATCACGAATTCGGCAAACCACGCATCGTCGCCGATGCGCACCTTCACATCCCAGACGTTGTCAAAATCGACATTCAGGGCGCCGTCATTGGACAACTGCCCGTCGCGTTTCGCGCCTGCGGGATTCGTGCCGAATGTGAATCCGGAACGCCGATCGTGAAGCGAGTCCAGGTGCATCGTAATCCCGTCGGTGTCACGGAAGTTGTAATCCTCCTTGAGTTCGTTTACAACGCGGCGCTCAATCTGCGAATCCCACAGCGTGACGCCGACATAAAGGTTGTCGTCATCGTAGAGAAATCGGACTTCGGTCTGCTCGCTCGCCATTTCGCCCGGCCGCTGCCACTGATAGAAGTCCGTGGCCGGAGCAGCGCTCTGCCATGCGGGTTCGTCAAGACGCCCGTCGACGTCGATCTCCCCGGTTATCCGAACCGCAGTGACACGTTTCTGCTGGCGCGCCGCTTCATAGTCGAACGCCGCCGGTCCGTTCCCGTTGGCCGCTGGCCGCTGGGGCTCGGCCGAAAGGGCTGTTGCCAAAGAAACGATCAAGATTGTGGTTACCATTCTCATGGCAGTGGCCATCCTATCAGAGCGGGCGGATTTTTCGGCCAGGCCGCAGGACCTGTACGGTACGGATGGGGAAGCGATGGGCAAGGACACAATCAGACGCCAAAGCTCATCAATTCGCCGTCACGCACCAGCGTTGTCGACCCAACCGTTACGGTAGCGTCGTGAAGAAAATTCCAGTAAACGCCGCCGCCGCGATTGGCGCCGCCCATTTCTTCATTGTCGCCGAGGCTTACGCGGACGATGCCGGAACCATACCCGTAATAGGCAATAAACGGATGTTCGGGGCGGACCTTGAGAACGGGATTGAACCCCAGCGCAAATTCACGAAACATTCGCGCATCGCCACCGGCCGCATCGAGTTCGGCCGCGATCTGATCCGCGCCGGGGCCCTGGGCCACCATGCAGCCGTCTGCAAAGCGCAGAAGCATATTGCGGCCCTGGGTGTGAATGGGTTTCCAGACGGGAAGAAAAATAGTTCCATTTGCCGAACTCTCAACCGGCGCCACTCGCAATACACCCGCCGGCAACTCGACATCGCGATCGATGCGAATGCGCGCGGACTTCATTCGACCTGGGCTGGCATCCCCAATCTGGGAGCAGAATGGCCGGTTGCCCACTTCAAAAGAAAAGTCCGTGCCGTCCGGTGTCGTAATACGCACGCGGCCCGACTGCAGGATCGAAATGGCTCTCTGGTGCTCGCGTTCGAGATGGGCGGGATTGGTATCGAGAGCTTCGAGGTACTGCCGGTCGATGATCTCCTGAGAAGGGAGTGAGAGAAAGCCGACCGGATACGTGCCGCCATTCCAATGGAAATGCACTGCGCGGCCCCGTCCGGAATCCAGCCATTCCACGAGTGCGGCATCCAAAGCCGGCGGGTTTACCTGATGCAACTCGGGCAGCCAGATAAAGGCATCTGCATTGGAGAATAGCTGGCGCATGCTTTCCAGTTCTGCCCCGGAAGTGTGAGAAGTGTGTTCCGCCAGGACGACGCCGGATACGAACGCACCGGCACGGCGGATTTCCCACTGAAGCGGCTCCACAAGCGGTGCGAATACGCGGGGGTCCACTTTCAGAAGTACGCGCTCGCCGTTTTCAAGTGCGAGGGCGCTCGTGATGCGGACAGCACACTTCTCGTAATCAACCTTAGTCATAGAAGGCCTCGATCGCGGCCGCCAGATCCTGCACGGTGGATCGTCCGGGTTCAATGGCGGGCTGAAGTCCCGCTGCCAGCGCGGCCTCGCGAGTTACGGGTCCGATGACTGCGATGGAGACAGCCTTCAGTTCAGCGGCCAATTCCGTATGGATCGACGATGGACTTGTGAAAACAATGCAATCGACATGCTCATCGGAAAGAATCGTCTTCAGGGGCTCAAAGCCAAGCTTGATGGTCCGGTAGACGGCGACCACGTCGATCACTGCGCCGCGCCTCCGTAATTCTTCAGGCAGGATTTCGCGCCCCTCTTCCGCCCTCGGAAACAGGATGCGAGCGCCGGTAAGGTGTTTCGGGAATATATCGAGAAGGCCTTCGGCGCGGAAATCCTGCGGAACCATCGCGGCGCGGAGACCCCAGCTTGCGACTCGCGCTTCGGTTGCCGCGCCAACGACCGCAATCGGAATGCGGCACTCTACGCCTGCAGACCGGGCCCGGCGCAGAAATTGGTCAACGGCATTCGTGCTGGTAAAGAGAAGCCACTGGTAGCCATCGAGCTGCCGGATGGCCTGGTCCACCGGACCCCAGTTTTCGGGAGGAATGATTTCAATTGTGGGGCATTCCAGAACTCGCGCCCCGCGTGCCTGCAACTCCTGCAGCAGTTCTGCCGCCTGCGCGGCGGCGCGAGTGACAACTATGGTCTTGCCGTTCAGTCCCATGTGGATCAGAAATGGATTTCCATCCGCCTGTGCTTTCTCTCTCTGTGGGCGCGGGGCTGAAGCCCCATGCCCGCAGGCAGAACGAAACCTACTGGCTCGACAATCCGGCGATTTCAGCCAGAATCTCGCCGGCTCCCATCCCCAGCAATGTCTGTCCCAGATCGAGACCCAGGGCCTGGGCTTGATCGATGGGACCGGAAACCTCGTGCGAAATGACTCGCTGTCCGTCCAGGCTCGCGATAAGGCCTTTGATCCGAAGTTCCGTTCCCTGGACTCGCGCTCTGCCGGCCACCGGCACCTGGCAGCTTCCGCCAAGACATCGCAATAAGGCGCGCTCGGCAGTGATGGCCGTCCGCGTTTCCGGATGATCGAGTCCCCCCAGCAGGGCTGTTGTTGCACCGTCACCGCCACGGCAGACGATGCCGAGCGCACCCTGGCCGACGGCGGAAATCATAATGTCATCATCAAGGATCTGGACGATGCGCGATTCGTATCCGAGCCGCTTCAGGCCTGCCGCCGCAAGAACAATTCCGTCGAATTCTCCCGCTGCAACTTTGCGAAGCCGGGTGTCGACATTCCCGCGCAGGTTGACCAGAACCAGACCGGGGAAATGATGCCGCAGTTGCACTTGCCGGCGCAGGCTGCCGGTTCCTATCTTCGATCCCGTACCAAGCTCGTGCAGTTTGCGTCCATCCGATATGAACGCGTCGCGCGGGTCTTCCCGCGCCGGAATCGCGGCGAGATCGATCCCATCGGGCAGTTGAAAGGGCACGTCCTTGAGGCTGTGCACGGCCAGGTCGATGCGCCCATCGAGCAGGGCTTCATCGAGTTCCTTGGTGAAAAGGCCCTTGCCTCCGATGTCGGCAAGAGGCACGTCGAGGATCTTGTCGCCGGTCGTCTTGATCGGAACCAGCTCGACGGATAGTCCCGCGTGCCGTGCCTCGAGTTCGCTCTTTGTCCAGTTTGCCTGCCAGAGCGCGAGCGCGCTGCCGCGTGTGCCGAGGCGCAGACTTTTACTCATGGGACTTGATGTTGAAAAGCTTCCGGATGAGAGCGGTCGTTTCGGCGCCCTGAGGGTCGTGGGCCATCTGCTTCAGATGGGCAATCGGATGGTGGAGGATCTTGTTGACCAGCGACTGCGTGATCTGGTCGATGGAGGCCTGCTGTTCCGGAGTAAGATCCTTCAGGTACTTCCGGTTTCTTTCGATTTCCTCGCGGCGCAGCCTGTCGAGCGTGTCACGGAGCTGAACGATTGTCGGCACCACCTCGCGCGACTGCATCCGGGTGCAGAACGCCTGAACCTCCTGGTCGACGATTTCTTCCGCGCGATGCGCTTCGCGGAGGCGCTCTTTCATGTTCGAATCGACCACCTGCTGAAGGTCGTCGATGTCATAAACAAACGCATTGTCGATCTCGTTCACGGCGGGATCAATGTCGCGCGGAACCGCAATGTCGATGAAGAACATCGGCCGGTTCTTGCGGCGATGAATGATCTGCTCCGCCATCGCCTTATTAATGATGAAGTGGGGCGCCCCCGTGGAACTGATGATGATATCGGCGCGATCGATGTGATCGGTGAAGTGATCGAAGGGCACCGCGGCGCCCTCGAAAATTTTCGCCAGTTCCACCGCGCGCTCGAACGTGCGATTCGTCACCAGCACGGAGGAGACGCCCGCGCGTTTCAGGTGTTTGGCGGACAGCTCGCCCATTTTGCTTGCGCCGATGATCATGACGGCCTTGCCGTTGAGATCGCCGAAGATCTTTTTCGCCAGTTCCACGGCCGCATAGCTCACCGAAACCGCCGACTGCGAAATGCCGGTTTCCGAGCGGACCTTTTTGGCCACGGCAAAGGCGCGGCTCATGAGCGCGCTCAAGTGCATCCCGATGGTTCCGGCATCGGTTGCGATGCGGTAGGCCTCTTTTACCTGACCGAGGATCTGCGGCTCGCCGATCATCATGGAATCGAGACTGGCGGCGACGCGGAATACGTGGCGAATCGCGTCAGCGTTCCGGAAAGTGTAAAGATGCTTTGAAACCGTGTCGGCCGGAATGCGGTGATATTCGCAGATAAAATCGCGAATCAGCCGTTCATCGGGACTTTCAGCCACAACCTCCACGCGGTTGCACGTTGAGAGAATCATGGCTTCCGAAACATTCTCGCGTTCGAGCAGGGAAGTCAGCGCCCCACGCACTGCGTCAGCGCCGAAGGCGAGTTGTTCCCGTACCTCGACAGGCGCTGTTTTGTGACTGAGACCGACTATTGCCAGTTGCATTACTGATCAAAAGTATGCGGGCCGCCCAGGTAGCTGGCGCCCAGAAAAGTCACCAGAACGCCAATGAACCCCACGATTGCCAGGTACGCCGCTTTCTTTCCCCGCCATCCACCGATGAGGCGGTAGTGAATCAACAACAGATAGATGAACCATGTAAAGAACGACAGCAGGACCTTCGGGTCGCCGCCCCAGATCGTCCCCCACGCCGTTTGCGCCCACAGCGCCCCGGAAATGATTCCAAGCGTGATGAGAGGGAATCCGATGGCGATCGATTTGTAGGCCAGGTCGTCGCACATTTCCAGCGAGGGGAGGCGATGGAACATCGTCGGATGTTTCGATTTCAACTGACGCTCCTGCAGCAAGTACATGAGTGCCGCCGCGAAAGCGATGAACAGGGCTGCATACCCGAGAAAAACCAGTGGCGTGTGAATGTAGATCCAATTGCTGCGAAGGATGGGCGGGATCGAATCCGATGGATCGTAGGAAAGATTGGCGATGAACATCATGATAAAGATCACGGGAAACGCAAAAACGCTCAGTGGGGCAATGCGGTATTTCGCGTACGCGATCAAAAAACCCAGCGCCGCCAGGGCAGCAAAAAATGAAAACGCTTCGTATCGTTGAGTCAGGGGTATGTAGCGCAGCTCCATCGCCCGGAGTCCAATGGCGCCGATATGACAGACGAGTCCCGCCAGAACCGACACCAGTGCCGGCCGGAAGAAGGTCTGCTTCTTGTTGAAAACTGTGAGAACGGAGTGGACTAAACCCAGCGAATACAGGCCCAGCGCCAGTCTCAGCAGGACCACATGCATCCGCGGAGTATAGCACAAGGCTGCCGTAACTTACGGTGTGCTACCATTGATCTAATTCGGGGTCTG
>CAMBFR010000034.1 GCA_945865815.1 Candidatus Sulfopaludibacter sp. SbA3 | reverse complement strand
CCCCTCCTAATCCAGGAGGGGAGTTTTTGCGCACTCCCCGAAAAATGTCCACACTTCAGGGCGCGGAGCTTTTAGCCACGCGCCCACAGCAGCACTACATTCGGAACACGCCGAACTTCGTTTCCTCTTGCGGGGCATTCCAGGCGGCGCCGATACCCAGCGCGAGGACCATCCGCGTGTCGGCAGGGTCGATGACTCCATCGTCCCAAATTCGCGCCGTGCTGTAATAGGCGCTGCCCTCGGCGGCGTATTTCTCCAGCGTGGGGCGCATGAATTCCTGCTGTTCCTCAGGACTCATCTTCTTGCCCTGCGCCGATAACTGGTCCAGCTTGACCTGGAGCAACACTCGCGCCGCCTGTTCACCGCCCATGACGGAGATCCGCGCATTCGGCCACATCCATAGCTGGCGTGGCCCGTAGGCTCGCCCACACATGCCGTAGTTTCCGGCTCCATACGAGCCACCGATTATTACCGTGAACTTCGGAACCGCTGCGTTGGCCACGGCATTCACCATTTTTGCGCCATCTTTTGCGATTCCGCCCTGCTCGAATTTCTTGCCGACCATGAAGCCCGTAATGTTCTGCAGGAAGATCAGGGGTATTCCGCGCTGGCAGCAAAGTTCGATGAAGTGCGTCCCTTTCAGGGCGCTTTCGGAGAACAAAACCCCATTGTTGGCGACGATCCCGACCGGATATCCCCAGATTCGGGCAAACCCGCAAACGAGCGTTTGCCCGTAGAGAGCCTTGAATTCATGAAACCAGCTCGCATCCACAATCCGGTAAATCACCTCCCGGACGTCGTACATCTTTCTCGCATCGCCGGGAATGATTCCGTAGATTTCCCCGGGGTCCTGGTGCGGCTCTTCGGGCTCACCGGCCTGGTGGTTCCCCTTCGGGGGAGAGGGAATGGAGCGAAAGACGTCGCGAACGATGCGCAGGGCATCCGCGTCATTTTGCGCGTAATGATCGGCTACGCCAGAAATGCGGCAGTGGACATCGGCGCCGCCGAGTTCTTCGGCGGTCACTTCCTCACCTGTCGCAGCCTTCACAAGGGGCGGGCCGGCGAGGAATATCGTTCCCTGGTTCTTCACGATAATGGCTTCATCGCTCATCGCCGGAACATAGGCGCCGCCGGCCGTACACGAGCCCATTACGGAGGCGACTTGATAAATGCCGTTCGCCGACATACGCGCCTGGTTGTAGAAGATCCGGCCGAAGTGATCGCGATCGGGAAACACTTCGTCCTGCAGGGGCAGGAAGGCGCCGCCCGAATCCACGAGATACACACAAGGGAGCTTGTTCTGGAGCGCGATCTCCTGCGCGCGAAGATGCTTCTTCACCGTGATCGGAAGGTATGTTCCGCCTTTGACTGTGGCGTCGTTGGCAATGATCACGGTCTGATGACCCTGAATCACGCCAATACCTGTAACGATTCCCGCCGACGGAGCTTCGCCGTTGTACATGCCGTTGGCGGCCAGCGCGCTGAATTCGAGAAAAGGCGTGTCCGGATCGATTAACGCGTCGATTCGTTCGCGCACAAAGAGCTTGCGCCGCTCCTTGTGCCGTTTCACGCTGACTTCGCCGCCGCCCTTCTTTACTTCGGCCAGCCGGTCTTTCAAATCAGCGACGGCCTTGAGCATGACGTCACGGTTGGCTTGAGTGTCGGCAGTCGGCATTCCGCTCACTTCTTGCGCACGTTGGCGCGTATGTAGGCGATGATGTCTTCGGTGGAGGCGCCGGGCTGGAAAATTTCGGAAACCCCCAGCTCCTTCAATTTGGAAATGTCCTGGTCGGGAATGATGCCTCCGGCGACGACGAGCACATCGTCGAGGCTCTCCTTCTTCATCAGTTCCATGATGCGTGGGCAGAGCGTCATATGGGCCCCGGACAAGACGGATAGGCCCACCACGTCCACGTCTTCCTGGAGCGCGGCATGAACGACCTGTTCGGGAGTCTGCCGCAGCCCGGTGTAAATCACTTCGAAGCCGGCGTCGCGGAACGCGCGGGCAATGACCTTGGCGCCGCGATCGTGTCCATCGAGGCCGGGTTTGGCAACGAGTACGCGAATCTTGTCATTCATCAATAGGCGGGTTCCTCATAGACACCATAGACTGCGCGAAGCTCGTCGCAAATCTCACCGAGCGTTGCGTAGGCGCGCGTGCAGTCCAGAATGTAGGGCATCATATTAACCGAGTCCGCCTTTGCGGCTTTTCGAAGTTCTTCGAGGGCCGCGCGGACATGGCCATTGTCGCGAATTTCCCTCAGCTTGCGAAGCTTCGAAATCTGGCGCGCGGCCACGGACTCATCGATAACAAGGACGTCAATCGGCGGCTCTCCCTCCAGAACGAAGTCGTTCACGCCCACGACGATCTTATCGCCTCGCTCAATCGCCTTCTGATACTCGTAAGACGCGTTCTGGAGCTCTCGCTGTGGAAATCCGTTTTCGATCGCCGCTACCATGCCGCCGAGCGCGTCGAGCTGCTCGAAATACTCCAGGCAGCCCTTCTCCATATCGAGCGTGAGCCGCTCGAGGAAGTATGATCCGCCGAATGGATCCGCGGTGCCGGGGATGCCGCTCTCATGCGCGAGTATCTGTTGTGTGCGCAGCGCAGTGCGCGCCGCGTGTTCGGTAGGCAGTGCGAGCGTCTCATCCAGCGAGTTGGTGTGCAACGACTGCGTTCCGCCCAGAACCGCAGCCAGCGCCTGGACCGCAACGCGCACGATGTTGTTGTACGGCTGCTGGGCGGTAAGCGAGCATCCGGCCGTCTGCGTGTGGAACCGAAGAACAGCCGATTTCGGATTTTTGCACTTGAACCGCCCGGTCATGACCTTGTACCAGATTTTTCGCGCCGCGCGGTATTTGGCGACTTCCTCGAACAGGTCGTTGTGGGCATTAAAGAAGAACGAAAGCCGGGGCGCGAAGTCGTCCACGTCCAGGCCGGCGCGAATCGCCCACTGGACGTATTCAATGCCGTCATAGAGGGTAAAAGCCAGTTCCTGGAGCGCCGTCGATCCAGCCTCGCGAATGTGATAGCCGCTGATGGAGATCGTATTCCATTGGGGGACGTGCTTCGAGCCGAAGTCGAAGGTATCCACGATCAGCTTCATGGACGGTCTCGGCGGGAAGATGTACGTCTTCTGGGCAATGTACTCCTTGAGGATGTCGTTTTGAATCGTGCCGCGCAGCTGTTTCCAATCCACGCCCTGCTTTTCGGCCACGGCCAGATACATGGACCAGAGAATCGCCGCCGGCGCGTTGGTCGTCATCGACGTGCTGATTTTGTCGAGCGGGATGCCCTTGAAAAGCGTCTCCATGTCGGCCAGCGAGTCGATGGCAACGCCGCACTTGCCAACCTCACCCTCCGACATCGAGTGGTCCGAGTCGTATCCCATCAGCGTGGGCAGGTGAAAGGCCACCGACAGGCCGTCCTGGCCATTCTTCAGGAGATAGTGAAATCGCTCGTTCGTGTCTTCGGCCATGCCGAAGCCGCTGAACTGGCGCATTGTCCACAATTTGCCCTGGTACATGTTCGAATAGATTCCGCGCGTGTATGGCGGGTTGCCCGGATCGGCAAGGTCCTTCTCGTAGTCGAGTTGCCGGATGTCGCCGGCCGTGTACAGCTGGTTTACCGGGACTCCGGAGATCGTTGTAAACGGGCGGATGCGTTCGGATGGCTTCTTTCTGGTTCCGTCTGTTACGTCTTTGGCCATTGGGAATCTATTCTGCCATAACAGCGGGCTCACGGGCTGTTTGCCGGAAAGTGTCGTGTTATCATTCGAGGTTTCTCCATCCTGTGAATTGCGAGTGTGATGCATGGCCGAAGTGAAGATTGCGAAGCGCAGCGAAGACTATTCGCGGTGGTATACCGATGTGATTGCGGCAGCCGAACTGGCCGATTACGCGCCCGTGAAGGGCTGCATGGTTATTCGGCCGAACGGTTACGCGATCTGGGAACAGATGCAGCGCGCCCTGGACGCCATGTTCAAGGAAACCGGACATCAGAACGCGTATTTTCCGATGTTCATTCCGGAGAGCTTTCTTCAGAAGGAAGCCGAGCACGTGGAGGGATTCGCGCCCGAGGTGGCCGTCGTAACCCACGCCGGCGGACAGAAGCTCGAAGAGCCGTTGATTATCCGGCCGACGTCGGAGACGATCATCTGGCATTCCTATCGAAACTGGATTCAGTCTTATCGCGACCTGCCGCTGCTCATTAATCAGTGGGCGAACGTCGTGCGATGGGAGATGCGGACGCGGCTGTTCCTGCGTACAACCGAGTTCCTCTGGCAGGAAGGGCACACGGCGCACGCAACATTTGAAGAAGCCGAAGAAGAGACGGTCCGGATGCTGGGGGTTTATCGCCGGTTCGCTGAAGAGTTCATGGCGCTTCCGGTGATCGAAGGCCGCAAGACCGAGCGGGAGAAGTTCGCGGGCGCGCATCACACCTATTCGATCGAAGCCATGATGGGCGACGGAAAGGCTCTGCAGGCGGGCACGTCGCATCATCTGGCGCAGAATTTTGCAAAAGCATTTGACGTGATGTTTCAGAACCAGCAGGGAACCCGCGAATATGTTTATGCGACGAGCTGGGGCCTCTCCACGCGCATGATTGGCGCGCTGATCATGGCGCACGGCGACGACAACGGCATTGTCATCCCGCCGCGGCTGGCGACCATACAGGTCGTGGTGGTGCCGATCGCCAGGAAACCGGAAGAGCGGGAGAAAGTCATGGAGGCCGTCGGCCGATTTACCGCGCCTTTCAAGGCGGCCGGCATCGGCTATAAGATCGATGATCGCGAACAGCACAGTCCCGGATGGAAATTCAATGAATGGGAGCGGCGAGGCATACCGCTCCGGATCGAGGTCGGTCCGAAAGATCTCGAAAAGAACCAGGTGATGCTTGTGCGCCGCGACAACCGCGAGAAGATTCCGGTGACCCAGGACGGGCTGACGCCGGCGGTTATCGCCATGCTCGACACCATTCAAAAGGCATTGTTCGACCGCGCCCTGGAGTTTCGCGAGAAGCACTCATACCGCGTGGATGATTACGCGAAGTTTAACGAGATGCTCGACGCGGAAGGCGGCGGTTTTCTCTGGTCGCATTGGTGCGAGTCGGACGCGTGCGAGGAACGAGTCAAGAACGACACGAAGGCGACAATTCGATGCATCCCGATGTCGCGGGAGAGCGAAACCGGCCAGTGCGTCGTGTGCGGCCAACCTTCACCGGGACGGGTCATCTTCGCCCGCGCGTATTAGGCGGCTGCTCCGCTTCACGGCGCTTTATGGCTGACGATCGGACAACCTGGATCCGGCATTCTTTCTACCTCGCGCTGTTTACATCTTTCTTCCACCTCCTGCAGTTCGGCGCCGGAGCCATCCTGTGGGGGGACACACGCTCAGCCGCTCTCATGGCATTCGGACTTGACGCATTGGTCAGTTCGCTGGCGGCGGTTTTGCTGGGGTTCAACATCCGGAAGCAGGGCGCTGAGGCCCGATTGCAGTCGCGGATTGCAGCGTATGGCTACCTGCTGGCTGCAGCGGTCACGTGCTACCTCGGTGGATCGCTACTGTGGCTCGGCCGGTATCCGGCGCGAAGCGTTCTAGGAATAACGCTGGCCGCGGTATCGATGCTGGTCATACCCATCATTGGTTCCTATATGAAAACTCTCGGAGTAGAATTGCGCAGCCAGGCGCTCCGGGCTGCAGCCGTTTTCACGTTCGGCAATTCATACCTGTCTATGGTGTTACTGATAGCGTTGCTGATGAATGCCGGCATGGATCTGCCCATTGGAGATCCTCTTGGAGCGCTGGTGATGGTTCCGTTCATGGCGCAGAAGGGAATTCAAATTCTTATCGATGATGGCAAAAACGAATATGTGGAAGATTAGTCTCGCCGGATTGCTCGTCTTGTCCACGGTGCTCGTTTTGGCGCAGGTTCCGCAGGGCACCGGGAACCTGCTTGTGCTGCAGGGTGCCACCCTTATCGATGGGACCGGCCGGCCGATTCTGCGTGACTCGGTCATCCTCATCGAAGGCGATCGCATTCGGGAAATAGCGCGCCGCCTTGGGAGTGTGCCGAAGACGGTTCCTATCATCGACCTGAAAGGGAAGTGGATCATTCCCGGACTCATCGATGCGCATGTGCATTTCGACCAGTCCGGCGGCCTATACACACGACCCGACATCATCGATCTTCAGAAGTGGCGTCCATACGAACAGGAACTGCAGTGGATCAGGAACCGGCTGCCGTTCACCCTGGAGCGATATCTCGCATCCGGAATCACCGGCGTGGTCGATGCCGGCGGCCCGATGTGGAACTTCACGACGCGGGATCTCGCCGCGCGGACGAAGAACGCGCCTCGCGTAGCCGTGGCGGGGCCGTTGATTTCGACCTACGACCCCATGGTTCCGGATACTCCGGATCCCGCGGTAATCAAGGCCAACTCGCCCGAGCATGCGCGCGATCTGGTGCAGGCCCAGCTTATTCGGAAACCCGACCTTGTGAAAATATGGTTCATCCGCCGGGCGCAGGACGATTTCGTTGCGCAGACTGCGATCATCAAGGCGGCGATTGAGGAAAGCCACAAGGGCGGCGTCCGAGTGGCGGCCCATGCCACAGAGCTTGAAACCGCCAAGGCCGCCGTTGCCGCGGGAGCCGATATTCTGGTGCACAGCGTCACGGACCGCCTAGTCGACAACGAGTTTCTCAATATGCTGAGGACTCGCGATGTCCTTTATATGACCACCTTCGCGGTTGTTGATAACTATAGGGAAGTATTCAGCCGTCAGGTGAATCTTACCGATGTGGAAAAGCAGTTTGGCGACCCTGAAGTGATTGCCTCCTGGTCGGACCTCGACAAAATTCCCGCCGATGAGATTCCAACCGGGATTCCGCGCGTTCCTCCGCCACCATCGCGCAGGGTCGAGTATGAAAATCTGATGCTTCTGGAATCCGCAGGAGTGCGCATTGTCGGCGCCACCGATGCAGGCAACATCGGAACACTGCATGGCCCCGCCCTGCATCGGGAATTCGAACTGATGGCCGAGGCCGGTATCCGGCCGGCCGATATCATCGTTTCCGCCACGAAGAACGCCGCGGCGGTAATGGGCCGCGACAAAGACATTGGAACGATCGAGAAGGGAAAGTTCGCAGACCTCGTCATCCTCAACGCCGATCCACATGCCGATATTCGAAATGCCCGCAAGATTTACAAGGTGATGAAGGCGGGTCAGTTCTACGAGCCCTCCGCTCCGCGCTAAATCAAGCTTGCACTTGTCTCGTCGATCCGGCATAGTACGATCATGAAAACTGAAAATGATAATCGTTTTCATTTACTGTCCGATATGCCTTTGAACCACTGGTGCCGGATTGAACGTCTTGAAGGTCCGCAGGGCGACCGCGACAGGCTGATCGATCTCGGATTTACCCCGGGCGAAGAGATCGTCGTCACCAATTCATCTCCGCTTGGCGATCCCCTGGTCGTTCGTGTACGCGATGCCTTGCTGGCCCTCCGCAGGCGTGAAGCCGCGTGGATCTGGGTCGAGGGTCAATGAGTGTCCCCGTTCCGGAGACCGAGAGCCAGACGATCGAACTAACTGCCTGCCTGGTCGGGATGCCGAACTCCGGCAAGACCACCCTGATGAACGCGATCACCGGCGGGAACTTTCGCACCGCGAACTACGCGGGCGTTACGGTTTCGCTGCTGCGCGGCAAAAGCAAGCCCGAATTCGGCCGATCCTTTCAAATTGTGGATTTGCCCGGCGTTCACAGTTCGGTTTCCCCGTCTCCCGAAGAAGAACTGGCCTGCAATGTCATTGAAGGCAAGAACTCCCGCGTCAGACCGGACGCGTTTATCCTGGTCGCAGATTCCACCCAGCTTGAACGTCACCTGAAGTTCGCCGGTTTTGTCGCCAGGCAGGCTAGGCCTGTGGTCGTAGCCCTGACGATGATGGACCTGCTTGGCCGGACTCAACAGTTCGTGGATGTCCCCAAATTGGCCGCGGGCCTGGGGGTGCCGGTTGTTCCGGTGGATGGCCGAACCGGTAAGGGAGTGTCTGATCTGATTTCGGCCCTGCAGCGCGAATGTGACCATCCGGTTTCGGCCAGCGCGCTGGCAGAACTGCCGGATGAACCGGTGTCGAGTTTCAAGGCTGTTCGAGAGCTGCTCGATCGCAGTGGTGCGATCCGCCGTGTAAGCCGTTCCCGTCACACGGATGCGTTGACGGCCCGGATCGATCGCTTCGTCTTGCATCGTTACACGGGATTTCCGATCTTTTTCCTCATTCTCATTTCACTATTCGCCGCCATCTTCTGGGCTGCGCAACCGTTCGTTGACGCGGTCGATTCCGGATTCACCATGGCTGGAGATCTGGTACAGCAGGCTCTTCCGGAATCGTTGATTTCCCGCTTTATTGCTGAAGGCCTTATCGGTGGCGTGGGTTCCGTCGCGGTGTTCTTTCCGCAGATCATGATTCTCTTCTTTCTCATGACACTGCTGGAAGACTCCGGCTACCTGGCGCGCGGAGCAACCCTTGTGGACCGGCCGCTGTCGTTTCTTGGTCTGCACGGCCGTTCATTTGTGCCGATGCTTTCCGGATTTGCCTGCGCGATTCCGGCAGTCTTTGCTGCCCGGGCGATTCCGGCAAAGCGGGAGCGGCTGCTGACGATCTGGATTCTTCCGTTGATGAGCTGCAGCGCGCGTCTGCCGGTGTATGCCTTATTGCTGACGGCACTGCTTCCTGCCGCGGCCTGGACACAGGGGCTGAGCCTGGCGGCGATATACATATCCAGCCTCCTTGTTGGCAGCATCATTGCCGGGCTGGCGAGCCGAATCGTTCTGCGGCATCGCAATCCTTCGCTGCTTGCGATGGAGCTCCCGGTGTATCGCGCGCCACGATGGATTCCTATTTTGCGGATGACCTGGGCGCGCGGCTCTGCATATCTCCAAAGGGCGGGTGTGCCGATAGTGGTCGTCTCGATCGTTTTGTGGCTGCTCTCGAACTTTGCCATCTCATCTCAAACCATTATCGCGCCTGCGGAGATGGAGAGTTCAGTTGCCGCCCAGCTCGGCCAGAAAATGGAACCCATCCTGAGGCCAATGGGGGTTGACTGGCGCGTGGGAGTCGGTTTGATTTCCGCTTTTGCCGCGCGCGAGGTTTTTGTGAGTTCAATGGCGATTGTGTTTCACATCGAAGGCGACAATGAGGAAACCCAGCAGGCAGGTTTGCTCGCTCAGATGAGGACTGCTACGTTTGCCGGCAGCTCGCAACTGATATTCACGCCATCGACGATCTTCGGGTTGATCGTCTTTTTCTTTTTCTCGCTTCAATGCTTTTCCACCGTGGCCGTTGTGCGGAGGGAAACCAATTCCTGGCGCCTTGCCGCCGCGCAACTGGTCTTCTACACCGGGTTGGGGTATGTCCTTGCGGTAGTTGGCGTTCAAACACTCCGGGCGTTGGGCGTCGCCTAGCCACGGGTTTTCCGCCCGCGTTCGGTTACAATCCAATACCCTGTGAAGCGTTTCCTCCAGGATACTTTTTTTCTGCGGCATTACCTGTGGAAGTACCGCCGCCTGATTACGATCGGCCTGCTGACGCTGATAACCGTTGATGGCCTCGAAATAATCCCGCCAATCATTCTCAAGAATGCCGTGGACTCGATTACTGCCGGAGCCGATGCGTCGGCCCTCGCGTGGCTCGCGCTGGCCTACATTGCGGTGGCCCTTTGTCAGTCTGTCTGCCGGTATGGCTGGAGGATGTACCTGATTCGCACGAGTATGCTTGCCTCCCGTGATCTCAGAGATCGTTTTTCACGGCATCTGTTCGGCCTGTCGAGCAGCTTTTTCGACAGGCGCCGCATAGGCGACCTGATGTTGCTGGCGACCAGCGATATTGAAGCAGTCCGCATGATGATCGGCGCGGGTATCCTGACGCTGGCCGATGCGCTCTTCTACTTTCTGTTTATCCCGGTTGCCATGTACCTGCTCTCTCCCGAGTTGATGCTTCTGGCGTTCATACCATTGCCGATCATTCCCTGGCTCGTCATGCGTAACGAGAAGGAGATCCACCTGCGTTTCGCGCGCGTGCAGGAGTCCCTGAGCCGGCTTTCGGCGCTCGCGCAGGAAAACCTTTCCGGCATCCGGGTGGTAAAAGGCCTGGCCGGCGAGCAAGCGCAACTGCGCCGGTTTCGAGACCTGGGCGAAGAGTGTTCCAGGCTCAGCATGCATCTGGCGCGAGTACAGACAGCCTTTGGTCCTCTGCTGGATTTCACGATGAGCATGGGACTGGCGTTTCTTCTCTATTTCGGAGGCCGGCGGATCATCGGCGGCGCGGACGATGCGCTAACGCTGGGCGTGTTCGTGGCGTTTCAGCGCTATATTCAGCAGATGGTCTGGCCCATGGCGGCAGTCGGCATTTCGCTGAGCCACTACCGCCGTTCCGCGACGAGCACCGGACGGCTCCAGGAGATCTTTTCCGAGACGAGTGATGTTCGGGATGTGCCGAATCCAATCGTTCAGGCAGCACGAACAAGGGGCTGCATCGAGTTTCGAAACCTGCACTTCCGGCATCCCGGCGCCACGGCCGACGTACTCAAGGGAATCAACCTGACGGTGAAGCCGGGTGAACGGATCGCGTTTGTTGGAATGGTCGGAGCGGGGAAATCGGCGCTGCTTTCTCTCCTGCCGAGATTGTATCCGGTCGCGCGGGGAACGCTGTTCATTGACGGGGTCGATATCAATGACTGGCCTCTTGAAGATCTTCGGCGGCAGGTCGGATACGTGAGCCAGGATGTGTTCCTCTTCAGTGAATCTGTCGTCGAAAACGTTGCGTTTGGCATTCAGGATTGGGTGGAACGCTCCGGTGAAACGTCCGCCGTGCACGAAGCTGCCGAACTCGCGGGCGTTCATGAAGACGTCATGGGAATGGTGTCGTCCTATGACACCAGGCTCGGCGAAAGAGGCGTCAATTTGTCCGGCGGGCAGAAGCAGCGCCTGACCATTGCCCGGGCCCTGGCCAGGCAACCGGCGATTCTCGTGCTCGACGATGCGCTGTCCAGCGTGGACATACAGACCGAGGAAAGGATCCTGAAATCCCTCCGCGAACGGCCGCACAGAAACACCGAGATCATAGCGGCTCACCGGATTTCAACAATTCAGGACGCCGACCGCATCGCGGTCCTCGAGGACGGACGAATCGCCCAGCTGGGAACGCACGCTGAACTCATCACCGACAGGAGTGGCTTGTACTGGAGGTTTTACGAGCAGCAACGTCTTAGAGAGGACCTGGAGCGATACATGGACCTCGATCAGGAACTCTCGTGAAGCCGCCGCACCATTTCGACTTCGAAGAAGCCGAATCTCGAATGGCCCATCCCGGAACCGCCCGGCGTCTGTTCAACGCGATGTTTCAACATCCGGCAATTCTGACGCTCGGTTGCACGCTCATACTCGTAGGGACCGCGGCGGCGCTCGTTGAGCCCTGGCTCTTTGGATTCGCGATCGATCAGGCGATCGTGCCGAAGAACTCCGCAAGACTCGTACAGCTCGCGATGGTTTTTCTGGCGCTGATCATCATCCGTGTCGCCGCAACGATCGGTGACGCATATCTGTTCGAGGCGTTGGGGCAGGCCGTAACTCAGGACTTGCGCGTGGCCGTGTTTTCCCGCCTCCAAAGACTGCCCCTGGCGTTTTATGACAAGAATCCTGCCGGGCGTTTACTCACACGCGTTACAAACGACATCACGGCACTGGCGGATATCTTCTCGGCGGGATTTGCGACGATGGTCAGTAATGCGTTGCTTGTGGCCGGCGTTCTCATAATGCTTGTCGTTCTGTCGCCGCAGCTGGGCTTGATTACCGTGAGTGTCTTCCCGTTGATGGCGGCCGCTACCGTTCACTTCAGCCGGCAGCTGGCGCGTTCATATCGCGAGGCCCGGAGCCGGCTTTCGGCATTCAATGCGTATCTGGCCGAAAACCTGATGGGAATGAGAGTTGTCCATTTGTTCAGCCGCCAGAAAGTCCATTTGCAGCGATTGTCGCGCCTGAACCAGCGCTATGCCGATGCGCAAATGTCCACGATCCGCACGTATGCGTTTCTTCAGCCAACCATTACCACGGCGGCCGGAGTATCGATGGCGCTCCTCCTCTGGTTCGGTGGAAACGATGCGCTGGCCGGCAGAATCCAGCTTGGCGTACTGATCAGTTTTTTTGCCTATACGTTGGCCCTGTTTCGGCCGCTTCGCGAAATCGCGGACAAATGGAACATCTTTCTGTCCGGGCTGGCGGCCGCCGAGAGGATCTTCTCAGTGTTGGACTGGCCCACGGAAGAAGACTCCACCGAGGCGCAGGCTACACCGTACCCCGATCTCAAGGGGCATATCATTTTTGACAACGTTTGGTTTGCTTACGACGATGAGCGGTGGGTACTCCGGAATCTCAGTTTCGAGATTCCTGCCGGGACGCGTCTTGGAATTGTGGGCCACACGGGATCGGGAAAGACGACTTTGATCAGTCTGCTGATGCGCTTTTACGAGCCACAGAAGGGAAGGATACTGCTCGATGGAAAAGATTTGCGGGAATATGACAGGCGCCGGCTGAGGGCAAGCCTGGGGCTGGTTCAGCAGGACGTATTCCTGTTCTCGGGATCCGTGGCCGAGAATATTTCTCTTTTTTCCGGAAAATCAGATACCGCGTCGACGACGGTTCTCGAGAAACTGGGACTTTCGGATGGGAAGTTGTTGTCGGAACGAGGCGGGAATCTTTCGATGGGTGAGCGGCAGTTGGTGGCTTTTGCGCGCGCACACGAGTCGAGACCCCGGATCTGGATTCTCGATGAACCCACATCGAGCATTGATTCCGAAAGTGAGCTGCGCCTGGAGCGGGTCTTGAACGCCGAGGCCATCGGAAAGACCGTGATCATGATTGCTCACCGTCTGGCCACGACTCGCGCTTGCGGTCAGATCATCGTCTTAAACAAGGGACAGCTTGTCGAGGCAGGCGGCCATGCGGGTCTCATGAGCCGAAACGGCCTGTACGCGCGCCTGTTCCGGTACCAGCAGTCGCTCGGTTGACCGCGCGCGGTAAACTTGGAGGCAATATGAGTGTGCAACAGATCAATCCATTACAGGCAAACGAGATTCTGGAAACGCAAGCGGACGCGGTTTATATCGACGTTCGCACGGAACCGGAGTTTCAGAACGGTCACCCGGCGAAAGCCATTAACATACCCGTTGTACTTCCGGATCCGGCCCGCGGTCAAATGACGCCTAATCCGGACTTTCTTCGCGTCGTTGAGAGTAGGTTCCCCAAAGGGACGAAGATCATCGTGGGTTGCCAGATGGGAGGGCGATCGCAGTATGCCGCAGACCTCTTGATCCAATCCGGGTTCACGGACGTCTCGAACATGCAGGGTGGATTTGGAGGAGCAAGGGATCCTATGGGACGAGTGGTGGCGCCCGGCTGGGTGCAGTCGAATCTTCCCGTGGAGACGCGCGTCGACGATACGAACCGTTATTCGGGTCCGGCAAAATGAGAATTGGGAATTGAACAATGAACAATGACAAAGTGTTTGGGGGCTTTGTCATTGTTCATTGTTCAATTCCCATTTCTCATTTCGGGGAATTACCCAGACTCAGGCGGTCGAATGGTTCGGGCAAGAGTTCGCTCAGTCTGAAGACTTTCTGATCTCCCCGTACGGAGCATGCAAGGACTTCGATGTCTCCGCAATATTCCCACAACAGTTGCCGGCAGGATCCGCATGGCGTCACAGATGTTGACGCGTCCACTGCAAGCGCAATGCGGACGAAGTCGCGGGCGCCTTCGCTCAAAGCCTTCCACAGCGCCACACGTTCGGCGCAGACAGTCAGGCCGTACGAAGCATTCTCGATATTGCAGCCGGTGAAGGTTTCGCCCGTTCGGGTCTCGATCGCCGCGCCGACCCTGAACTGGGAATAAGGCGCGATGGCGCGATCTCGCGCGGCAATGGCCTTCAAGATCAGTTCACTGGACATCATTGGTCATCATTGGTCGTAGGTTTCGAAGAAACGTTGCAGAAGCATGCCGAGATCGGCGTTCAGGTGCGCTGCCGCTTCCAGCACTTCATCATGGTTAATGGGCTTACCGGAGACACCGGCCGCCAGGTTGGCGAGCATCGAGAGTCCGGCCAGGCGGATACCCATATGGCGGGCAACAATTGCCTCGGGAACAGTGGACATGCCGACCGCATCGGCTCCAAGCGTTCTCAGGTAGCGTATCTCGGCTGGTGTCTCGTAGGTCGGTCCCGCCATTGCCGCGTAAATGCCTTCGCATAGTTGGATCCCGCAGTATTCACCGGCCTGTTTGAGTTTCAGCCGGAGGCCGGAATCGTAAACCTCCGTCTGATCTACGAAGCGGGGGCCCCAGCGGTCCTCGTTTGGGCCGTTAAGAGGATTGGCGCCCAGCATGTTGAGGTGGTCGGCAATGATCATGATCCGGCCGCGCGCGAACATGGGATTAATGGCGCCTGAAGCGTTGGTCAGGATGAGGTTCTTGACGCCCAGCCGCCCGATGACGCGAGTGCAGAAGGTGACCTCATCCATCGTATTCCCCTCGTAATAGTGCACGCGTCCTTCGAAAACGATTACGGGCATCGAGTTGACCTTCCCGATGACAACCTGGCCACGATGCCCGATAACCCGGGGGACGGGGAAGTGTGGGATCGCGACGTAATGAATCCGTGTGGCTCCGGATAGAATTTCATCGACTGCGGACAGGCCGCTGCCCATCACGATCGCAACTTCCGGGATGGAGCCGATTTTATCGATAAGGTAGTTTTTTGCGCGTTCAACAGCTTCGTAGCGGGCGTTAGTCGACATGTATTATTTCCCCAGAACCGCGTGGATCAGTGGGCGCTTTTCAACAGGGCGCGCCTTGATCTCGAACGCCTGCTCCACCAGGGGCAGGGCATCCCGCAGTTGTTGTTGCTCATCCCAGTGAATCTGGCAGACCGGCTCCCCGCGCGTGACGCGGTGGCCGGCCTTCTTATGCAGATAAATCCCTACTGCAGGATTTATGGCGTCTTCAACCCGAGTCCGTCCAGCCCCAAGTGCATTGGATGCCATTCCCAAAAGCTTCGCGTCGCAGCGCGTGACAAAGCCGGTACTATGGGCGCGAAACTCACGAACATGTCTGGCCCTGGGCAGAATACCCGGGTCATCCATCACTTTCTCGTTGCCTCCCTGCGCACGGATGATACTGCGAAAGCTCGCGGCGGCCTTGCCCGTCGTTATGGTTTCACGGGCCATTTTCATCGCACCTTCAAATGTCCTTGCACGCCCGCCGAGACGAATCATGTGTGCGGCGAGCGCTATCGAAACCGTCTCCAGGTCCTCGGGTGCGCGGCCGTTGAGAAAATCGATACATTCGCGGACCTCCAGGCTGTTTCCAATTGCCAGTCCCAGAGGTTCTTCCATATCTGTGATAAGAACCACGACTTTTACCTTTGACGCCTGACACACGTTGACAACGGATCGGGCAAGGTCTGTTCCCATCTGGAGGCTGGGGAGGAAGGCTCCAGACCCAATCTTTACATCCATGACAAGACCGTCAAGCCCTTCGGCCAGTTTTTTGCTCAACATGCTCGCTGTGATCAGGGGAATGGACTCCACCGTCGCCGTGACGTCGCGAAGCGCGTAGATCTTCCGATCGGCGGGGGCGAGGGTATCGGTCTGGCCCATAATCACGGCGCCCGTAGCGGCAAGAGTCCTCAGAATCGCGGCTGGAGTCAGTTGTGAATTGAATCCCGGGATGGATTCCAGCTTGTCCAACGTCCCGCCGGTATGACCGAGCGCCCTGCCCGTAATCATCGGAACGGTAAGCCCGCAGGCTGCCGCAATAGGCGCGACGATCAGCGACGTCTTGTCTCCGACTCCTCCGGTGCTGTGTTTATCGACCTTCTTGCCTGAAATGGACGAGAGATCCAGGACTGCTCCCGAATCTCTCATTTCTCGAGTCAGAACCAGTGTCTCTTCCGGCGTGAAACCTCGAAGATAGATCGCCATGAGGAGGGCCGACATTTGATAGTCCGCAATGCGCGACGACGTGTAACCTCGAATGAAGTAGGCGATCTCCTCCTTCGTGAGGGTTCCGCCATCTCGTTTTTTCTGGATCACCTCGCGAGGGCTCATTCTCTGGAAGAGGAAGGAATCGGCTCGCCACTTTCGAGCCAGGCCGTATACCAGAGGTTTGCGAGCATTGTGGCGGCGCGTCCGATCTGTGTCTGGATGAATTCACTGCCTTTCGGGCGGGGACTCTCCGGCTTGAATTCGCCGCTCTTTTCAAACTCGTACAGCGGCTCAATCTCGCTGAAGCTCTGGCTCAGGTACTGTTTGATCGACGTAAAGACATCATCAAGCCGGCGCGGCGCCTGTACCTTGGAGCGGACGGCGGAAATGTCGATGTTTGAATTGACGTACAGAGACTCATACCGCCGGTGCAGGCCGCGATCCTTCGTATAATTTTTGGGGTTGGGCGCCCGATCCGACCAGCCGTTGTAATGGATGCTGTTGTGCAAAGGCTGTGAGCCATCGCCCACATAATGGCCCATCAATCCTGCGTAGAAGACCGCATTTGCTCTTGCGCTTTCGCGGTCATCCGGAGTTTTTGCATTGCGCCACTGCCGGAAAGCACTCCGAAGGCGGCCGTAATTCTCGACGATGGCATACGGCAGATACCCGATATCGTCGAGCGGGACTTTCCGTTCGATGAGCTTCTCCATGAACGCATATCGGTTCGCTTCAATTGTGGCTATGGGGCCCCACAATTCCGAATCCAGGAAGTGCTCAGGCGCCTGTCCGGCGTTGAGTTGAATTCGGCCTTCCTGCTCCCAACGATCCGGCTCAAAACCGTTGTAGGTAAGATGTTCGCGGCTGGCGTTCATGAATTCAGGAAGTTTCGAGGCCGCCGCCTCAATGGCGAGCCGATTGACCATCAGGTGGCCCTTCTCGCCCCAACCGGCAGCCGGGACTGCAATTGAAATAACCAGGAGGATCGACAGCGCTGCTCGCATGACGGCGAATTCTACCAGATTCACGGACACGTATAATCAAACTATGGTTATTGCCATCCGATCGGCATCAATCCAGCTTTAAATCGGAGGCATACGGAGCGAATACCCATGGCAGCCTGAGTGCCGGTTGGAGGCCAATGTAGGAAGGATCACCCGTCGGCCATTTTGAAATGAGGTACGCGGGTGCGGTTTTCCGCAAAAACACCTCGGCCAGCAGCACCAGGGAAGTATCGACGGTGACCAATCGGCTGCAACCTTCCAGAACGGCAATCCAGTCAAACAGCGTGTATCCCTTGATTTGCTGCATGTAAATAGCGTCTCCGGGGTCTTTGATTTCCACGCGGCCGTTACTCGAATACTCGTTTATCAAGGTGTACTTTCTGTCCTTGTCAAGGCCCAGAAGCCGCAGCAGGGAACTCTCGGACTTGAGATTCCTTCTTATGCTCACGAAGTCCTGCCAGTCGGAGTGATCGATACCGGCGAGCCGATATTTCGAGAGCATCACTCCATCCTCTGGAAATCTCTTATAGGAAGGCCCCAGTGCGAGGAAAACAAAATCTCCGGCATCAAGCGGCCTGGCAAACAGGGAATCGCCGAAGTGTGTTTCGCAGGCGCTGACCAGGAAAATGTGGTCGCGGGCATATTCGAAACTCTCCAGCAGCGCGCTCTTCTCCGATATCAGCGGATACCGGGCGGTTTCCGTCGTCACGCAGTTGAGAATGATCTTGTGTTGCGTCAGGATGGGACAGATGACATTGAAGCCCTCCTGGCAATATTTCTTAACGATCTTCTGAATAAAGAGGAGATCGCCGATACCCTGCTGCTGATGAATAAGGCAGACTCTTTTCATGCTTTTCCTGATGCGAATGCCGGCCTCACGCTATGTCCAAAGAAGACACGACAAAATGCGGCGGTTTTACGCCATAATAGCGGAATCTCATTTTGAAAGGTTTTGGAATATGGATAGCTTCACAATCGCGGTGCTGGTCGGAGACGGAGTCCTGCTGCTTGCATTCCTTGCGCTTGTGCTGTTGGACAAGAAGGCCCCGGCCGCTACTTCTGCCCCCGGGAAGCCTGCCGGAAAACGATCGGCCTGACACGAGCCGCCTCGTACTCTTCCTTTTTCAGATACTGATACTGAGTGAGGCGACTCAGTAAATCCGCCTTCCTTCTTTCCAGATAGCGCATCTGTCTTTCCGGCGTGTATCGGCGTGGATTTGGAATCATCGCCGCCAGTATTGCTCCTTCTTCGGGCAGCAGTTCTGCCGGCGATTTACCGAAATAGTTCTGCGAAGCAGCGTTGATCCCGTATATCCCGTCTCCCCATTCGATCACATTGAGATAGATTTCAAAGATTCGCTGCTTCGACAGGCGTTGTTCCATTTCCTGTGCAATAAAGAACTCACGAACCTTTCGTAATGGATTTCGCGATGTTGAGAGATACAGGTTCTTCGCCAACTGTTGGGTAATGGTGCTGGCGCCCCGGGCAAACCGCTTTTCCCGCCAGTTTCGCTTTGCCGCTTCCTTGATCTGCTCCAGGTCGAAACCGTCATGCTGGAAAAACGCGCTGTCTTCCGCTACGAGTACCGCATTTCGCAGATTCGGCGAGATACTCTTATATGAAACCCAACCGCGGAGCGGCCGCACCTTGCCGCTGCGCTCGCGGGCGCGCTGCTCCATTAGTGCTGTCGAGGCGGGGTTCCGGGTCTGAAGCGACTCGATGTCGGGCACTGTCGCCACGACATATCCGACGTATGCGGCAACCAGCAGAAAACCGATTGAGCCTATGGCTAATAATCTCTTCACCGAACCTAAGGATAATACAGGGATATGGAAAGTCGGTACTAGTGGTTGGAGTTATCCTCCTTCCACCGGGCCGGGCTCATGGACCGGGGTTTTCTATCCCCTCACAAAGACAGACGAACTGAAGTTCTACTCCCGCTATTTCAACGCCGTTGAGGTCAATTCCACCTTCTATCGCCCGTGCACTCCGAAAATGGCGGAGGGTTGGGTGAAACGCACTCCCGAGGATTTTGAATTTGCCGTTAAGGCCTGGCAACAATTTACGCACAGCAAGGGACTGTGGACGCCCGCCGACATCGAAGAGTTCACAACCGGAATTCGCCCCCTGGCCGAAGCCGACAAGCTGGGGTGTCTGCTCTTTCAGTTTCCAGCCAGCTTTAAGGCGGATGATGGGACCATCGACAACCTGAAACGCCTCCTGGAAGGATTCGCATCGTTCGCCAAAGCCGTCGAATTGCGTCATCGGTCCTGGGAAGAGCATCTGGCCCTGCTGAACCAGTTCAACGCCACGCCCGCTTTCATCGATGAACCGAAGTTTCACACTTCAATCCAACAGCAACTCGATGCCTTCGGCGGTGTGTTGTACCTTCGACTTCATGGAAGGAGAGCGGATAAGTGGTGGAAGCACGAGCACCGCAACGAACGATACGACTATCTGTACACGGCCGAGGAGATCCGGCCCTACGCCGTCAGATTAAGGGAAACGGCGATCGAGAAAGGCCTTAAACGCGCGTATGCATTCTTCAACAATCACCCGGGGGCGAAGGCCGTGGCAAATGCCGTCATGCTGCGGAAGGAATTGGATATCCCCGTAACCGCGGAATTGCCGGAGAGACTGATGGAAGCATTTTCAGGATTGCAGAGGTAAGGCGGGCTATCGGGTTACCTCTGGGCACGGAGCCGAAGCCCCGCGCCCACAGGTTACGGTCGGGGGCGAGAGGCGTCTTTGACGAGTTCCCGCAACTCGTCCAGCTTCTTCTCAAGTCTCTTCTGCCTGGCGAAGAGCAGCCATGTAAATATGAAGATGGCTCCGAAGATCACGGAGTAGGCGGCAACCAGGCTACTCATGGGCGTGCACCAGGTGTTCCAGGTATTCGACCTCTTCCTCTACTCTAGCGATCGCAAGACGCCTCGTGAGGAGATAGGCGCACGTAACGGTAAGAGCGAGAGCAGACACGTAAAGAGCCAGCCGCATATCCGGATCAATAGAGCCGCCGCCCCTGAGAACGGGTTGGGGGTGCTGCGTGGCCCACCACTCGATGGAGTAATAGTTGAATGGCACGTCTATCATTCCGAGAACTCCGAATACGGCGGCCAGCTTCGCTCTTTTCTCGCGGTCGGGAAGGTAAGCCCGCAGCATGAAATAAGCGATGAAGAACAGACCGAGCAAGAGCTGCAGCGTGATCCTCGCGTCCCATGCCCACCAGACGCCCCAGATCGGCTTAGCCCAGATTGAACCGGTAATCAGAGAGCAAGCAGTGCAGAGAACGCCCAGTTCCGCTGCGCCGATCGCGAGCCGATCCCACTTGAGGTCACGCTTGATGAGAAACATGATTCCGGCAAAACCCAGCAGATACGCCGAGACGAACGAGAGGATTCCCATCGGTACATGGAAATAGATAATGCGATAGGGTGTGCCTTGTTGGGCCTCCTGCGGCGCATAGATTAGGGCCATGTAGAGGGCGAAGACCATGAGCACCAGCGATGCAATTCCGAGAACCCTCGATGTCATTTCATTCCTCCACAACGAACTCGAAGACAAGATACGATGCGACCAGGTAGACAATACTAAACCCGCCCAGAAGGTACAGCCAAGAGGAGATTCCCTCAGTCTCGCCGGATAACACGGCGCTGGTCGCCATCACGGAGGCCAGGATAACCGGCAGAGTCAGCGGTATCAGAAGAATCGGCAGCATCACTTCCTTCATTCTCGTATTAGCAGAAATCGTGGACAGGATCGTGCCGACGGCGGCAAATGCAAACGTCCCTAGAAACGACAATCCAGCGATCTGGAGGAACTGAAGATCGAATCGCAGGTTATAAAAAAGGACGAAGATCGGCAGAATCATCACTTCCGCAATCATCATGAAGATGAAGTTGCTTGCGACTTTTCCGAGGTAGAGCGAGCCGCGGTCCAATGGCGCCAGCAGAAGGCCCTGCAGGCAGTCGTTGTCGAGTTCGATCGACAGGGAACGGTTCAGACCAAGGATGCCCGCAAAAGTAAAAGCCACCCACAGAATGCCGGGAGCAATGAGCGCCCGCTCGGCGCCGGTCGGTTGAAACGCAAAATTGAAGACCACAAGAACGAGCAGTCCGAACATCAACATCGAGCTGATGGTTTCCTTGTTCCGCAGCTCGATAACGATGTCCTTGAAAACGATGGCGGAGAGTGGTTTCACTGCGGCACTCCCATCCGGACATACTCGTTGTAGGCATCACGAACGGGGGCGCCACGCGAGCTGCCGTCGAAAACGATCCTGCCTCGATCGATGATGGCCGCGCGCGTTGCAGCCCGCAAACCCTGTTCGATATCGTGGGTGGTCAGAACGATCGTCTTGCCTGCGCCAACGGCCTCGTCGAGCATGGCGTTCAGCATTTCAACGGCGTTGGCATCAAGGCCCGTATACGGTTCGTCCAGGAGAATCAGGGACGGATCGTGCAGCATCACCCGGGCGATGCCGAGCCGCTGGTTCAAGCCCCGGGAAAAAGAGCGTACCGGATCATTCATCCGCCGCTTGAGGCCAACGCGGCTCAACAGGGCGGAGATTCGAGTTTCCGCGTCGGCCACTCCGTAGAGCCGGGCAAAGAAGCGCAGGTTTTCGACGGGATTCAGGTCGCGATAGAGATATGTGTTGTGAGAGAGAAAACCGATCTGCCGCCGCACCGCCTCGGGCTCTTCCCTGATGTCTGTGCCGCCAATCCGAAGCCTGCCGTGCGTTGCACGCATCAGCGTAGCCGCTATTTTCAGAAAGGTCGTCTTACCCGCGCCGTTTCGTCCAAATAGCGCCACAAATTCGCTCGGTTGAAACGTCAGGGTAACGCCGGCCAGGGCAGTGAAGTGGCCAAAAGTCTTTCGGATGTCTTCCGATTCAAGAGCAGGACTATCGCCGGCGTGCATTACCGGGCTTTCGCCGCCTGAGTTCCAGCGCCCAGTTTTTCGAGAACCTTTGAAAGGCGATATTTGAGGTTCTTTAGTTCCTGTTTGTACTTTTGTGGCGAAATGGCATCCGCTTCTTTTCGAGATTCCAGGTCCGCGATCTCATCCAGGAGTGTTTCCCTGAGATCGAGCAGACCCTCACGCCCTTTCTGGCGCTCCAGAGCTTCCTTCTGAAGCTGGATCGAATAACTGATGCTCCACACCAGGAACGCGCTGACGGCGATAAGGATAAACCACGTGTGTGCACCCATGGCGTTGGGCACGTTTGCGGTTTGCGGGGCTTCCTGTGCGAGCTGGAGTAGCAACAGCGTCATTACCCTATTAGCTTAGCTCCACACTCCGCACAAAACTTACTTGTGGCGATGTTCTTTTCTCCGCAGGAAGGACAAAGCGCCGGTTCAGGTTCATGACTGCCGCTTTTGCGCACCGAAACCTCATGGCGGATCAAAGCATCGAGATCCTGCGAGGACTCGATACCGTCGATCTCCTCGAGCACGAGTGACACTTCACCGGCCATTTCGCCGCGAATCTTCTGGTAGTCCTCGTCAGAGAGCTTCCCGCACTTGTGCTCGAAATCGAGATCCTGGATATTACCGAGAATGATCTCTTTTTTTCGCTGCAGGAGGTCCCATGCGGTTTCTTCGATAATGGCGGATTCCAGGGTGTCGTCCTGACTGAAGAGCGGTTTGCAGATGGCGACAAGTACGGCGCCGCCGAACAAGCCGCAAAATAGATAAATCATCTAGTCTTCCGGTGTGTAGTTGTCGAGTTCATCCTGCAGACGTTTGTGGTACTTCGATGTATCGATCTCGGACTGCGCTTCCGCAGCCTGCTCCGGCGAGCGAGACTTCCACCGCCGCGCGACGTAACCGACAGCGATAAAGCCGATGGCAAGCGCCACAAAAGGCATGATCCACGCCGACAGATTGAAACCTGAAGCCGGCGGGGCCGCGAGAACGCGAAGGCCATACTTGTCCGCGAACGCGGGCAGGATTTGTTCCTGGGTTTTGCCTTCATCCAGCATCTTCGCGACTTCATCCGTCATGGGCCCCCGCGTGGGGCAGTTGAGGTGATTGCAGGCCCCAAGAAGCTGATTACAGCCGCACATGCAGATCATGTTGCTGGTGATTTCTTTGATGCGCTCCCGATCCGCCGCAAGGGCGAAAGGAGCGGCCAGGACCAGCAGGGCAAGCAGTAAATTACGTCGTGTGTTGTTCAACTTCTATTTTCTCCTCCACACGGCTTGCCTGCGAAGTTCTCGGGGCCGACTTCTTGTTCGGCAACATCGCAATCAAGGTTCCAAGGCCGAGAATGATTCCGCCAATCCAAACCCATGCAACCAGCGGATTCAGGTAGACCTGCATGATTGCCTTTTTGCCGTCCGGCGCCGGGCCGGCGAACACGACGTAGAGATCTTCCTTAATTGTCGACCAGATGGCCACTTCCGTCGTTGGCTGTCCGCTGGAGCTATAGAACCGGCGTTCCGGATACAGCACTCCGACCTTTTCGCCGTTCTCGAAGAGGCTTATCGTCGCCTTCGTGCTGGTGTAGTTCTGCACTTCTTCGACAGCGAGTCTATCCATGCGAAGCGTGTACTGCCGCATCGTGATGGTATCGCCAATACCGGCCTCGGCCTGCGTATCGGTGGTGAATGCCTGTCCGGACCAGCCGAGGAACAAGAGCACGAAACCGAAGTGCACAATGTAGCCGCCGTAACGCCGGGTATTTCGGAGCGTGAGGTTCACCACGGCTTCGACGAAATTCTCTCCGCTGCCAACGCTCCGCGCGCGCGCTCCCTTGTAGAACTCCCGGGCGATCGTCAGAGACACGAAAATGGACATGACAACCGCGAGCCATGCGTAGAAGTGATCCACTCCCTGGAAGAAAAGAACGACGCCCGCAGCGAGCGCAATGCCCGCAGGCCATAGAAAATTTCGTTTCAGGCTATTCGTGGATGCCTTCCGCCAGGCAAGCAGCGGCCCAACGCCGGTAAGGAACATCAGAAAAATTGCGATCGGCACATTCACGCGATTAAAGAACGGCGGGCCGACCGTAACTTTCACGCCGCCGCCCATCCACTCGGGCGCCGCTTCAGAAATGACGGGGAAGATGGTCCCCCAGAAAACCGCAAAGCACGAGGCCAGCAGGATCAGATTGTTGAACATGAAACTGCTTTCGCGCGAAACGAGGGATTCCATCTGGTTGTCGCTCTTCAGGTAGTTCAGCCGATCCAGAAGCAGATACAAGGAGCCGGATAACCCGATGACGATGAATGCGAGAAAGTACCCGCCGATTGGCGACTGCGCAAAGGCGTGAACGGATGAAACCAGGCCGCTGCGGGTGAGGAAAGTTCCAAAGATGCACATGATGTAAGTCAGGATGATCAACACCATGTTCCAGACTTTCATCATTCCCTTTTTTTCCTGAACCATCACGGAATGCAGGAATGCCGTTGCGATCAGCCAGGGCATAAGGGACGCGTTCTCGACGGGATCCCACGCCCAGAAACCGCCCCAGCCCAGTTCGACGTAGGCCCATTTACCGCCGAGGAGAATACCGACGCCGAGGAAGAACCACGCCACCATCGTCCAGCGGCGCGTGGTGCGAATCCATGTGTCGCCCATTTGCCGGCTCGCCATGGCTGCAATCGCGAAAGCGAACGGCACGGCAAAACCGACAAAGCCCAGATAGAGAATCGGCGGATGGATCACCATCAGGATGTATTGCAGCAGGGGGTTCAGGCCGGCGCCGTCTGGCGGCACAAACAACGCGTTGACTCCTCCAGGCTGCAGGACAACGATCTGATTGAACGGGTTTACGACGAAGAGGTTCATGCCCGCAAAAAATACTGCAGACGACATCAGCACAGCCGTCACGTACGGCATCATTGCCGTGTGCTTGCGCCAGTTCTGGACGATCACCAGCGCCGAATACACGGTGAGCAGCCAGCCCCAGAAAAGGAGCGATCCTTCCTGTCCGCCCCAGACCGCGCTGATCTTGAAATACACCGGAAGATCGCGGTTGGAGTGCTCGGCGATGTAATTTATCGAGAAATCGTCGACCAGGAAAAGGTAGCCGAGACTGACCATCGCCATCGTGACACATGCAAATGTGCCGATGGCCGCGTTGCGTCCACTGGCGATGAGTTTATCGCTCTTGAGCCGGATCCCGAGCAGCGACGCGACGATCGAGTACGCAGCCACGACTACAGCCATGGCCAGCGCGAATTGCCCGACCTGAGCCATTATTTATTCTCCAGAGTTTTGTGTTACTACGCCGGCTGCAGCTTCCTTCTCGTATTTGGAAGCGCACTTGGCTTGAAGTCCAGTTGCGGTGAAGAGACCGTCGCGGCCGTACTTGCCGTCGACGACTGCCGTGGCATAGTCGCGGAAAGTATCTGGAAGAGGATCGGTTCCTACATAGGTAACCGACAGTGTCTGGCCTTCGTGCTGGATGTCAAACTTGACGGCCATACCGTCCCGCACGATCGTCTTGGGAACGACGTCACCAGAGACTCTCAGCCTTTTGTCGTAGTAGGAGTCTTTCTTGGCGTAGAGCTCAGAGACCGTCTGGTAGTAGGCCATGCTCTCGGTGAATCCGGAGAAACCAAGGATGGCAAGGGTGACCACAATCACTGCGGAGCCGACAACAAACTTAAGTTGTTTGCGTTTCATGGATTTACCTCTACGAAAAAATCCTCTGGAGTATAGCACTTTGAAAGTAGAAATGTCATAATTCGCCGCATGAATTCCCCCGTCTCACGCCGCAGATTCCTTGCCGGGCTGGCGGCGGCGCTCGGCGGTGCCGGAACTCGTCCCGCCCTTGAGCTGTCAGCCGCCCCGCAGCGCGCCGACACGGAAAGGCCCGTTAACACCTACGATACACTTGCGAAGCTGGCCAGCAACGAAAATCCCCACGGACCTTCCGAAGCCGTAAAAAAGGCGATGAGCGAGGCGGCGAAGTACGCCAACCGCTACATGTATCCCGACGGCGGAATTGTGGAGGCTATCGCGGAATACCACGGCGTCGGTTCGGAGAACGTCATTCTTGGAGCCGGCTCGGGCGAGATTCTCAAAGTCGCTGACGACACGTTCCTTCCTGAACGCCGCAAGATCGTGGGGCCAAGTCCGACCTATGAATCGGTATACCTGTACGCAACCAACAGCAATGCGGAGGCGTTCGAGGTCCCACTGGTGCAGGCTCGCGGGTATGCGGTCGATATCCGGAAGATGATAACGGTGACTTTGCAGAACTATCGCGACGTCGGGCTCGTCTACATCTGCAATCCCAATAATCCGACCGGGAAAATTATCCCCAGGAACGACGTCCGGTTGCTTGTGGACAGCATTCCCGACGAGATCCCGATTGTGATCGACGAGGCCTACCATCATTACGTCGACAATCCTCAGTACGAAGAATCGATCCGATATGTGAAGGAAGGCCGCAACGTTATTGTTACAAGGACGTTTTCGAAGATGGCTGCCCTCGCAGGCATGCGGCTCGGTTACGGCATTGCTCCCAAAGAGCTCATCGACCGCATGATCCCGTTCGCGCTATACAGCATCAACGCGCCGGTGAAATATGGCGGTGTCGCCGCACTGAAGGACAAAGCGTTCGAAAACAGGGTTCGCGAACTCAATAAGCGGATTCGCGACAAGGTGACGAAAGAACTCGTCGAACTGGGCTGGGAGGTCCTCCCATCGGATGCCAGTTTCTTCATGGTCAACGTGCGGCGCGACGTGGATTCCCTGGTCGAAGACTTCCACCAGAAAGGCATTCTCGTCGGACGCAAATTCCCCCCGATGAATGAATGGCTCCGCGTTTCGGTTGGCACCGAAGTCGAAATGAGCCGATTCATGCGCGTCTTCAAGGAACTGCTCGGTACAGGAAAAAAGATCTAGGGCCCGCGTGAAACGCTACCCGATGTTCGATCCTCCCGAATACATCGACTGGAAACCTGCGCCCGGCGTGTTGGAGGAGTATCGGAACGCCATCGAACAGAACCCTGAACGTGCAGCGATCGTGGCCGCTCTTTCCACAAGACAGGTGCTGGATCTGTATGCCGGAATGCTGCGCTTTCGCCTGCACGACATAACGTTGCATCGCTGGGTCCGGCAGGGAATTCTTTCGAAGGCCTGGCTGGGAACGGGCGAAGAAGCGACCACCGTCGGCAGCGTTCACGCCCTTGAACGCGGCTTCGACTTCATCGGTCCCATGATCCGCAACGCGGGGGCGTGTCACGAGATGGGGATACCCGTCGCGGACATGCTTCGCGAATATCTTGCCACAGCAGACTCTCCCAGCCGGGGCAGGGATCTGCATGTCGGAAGCATGAAAGCCGGCGTCATCGCGCCGGTCAGCCAGGTTGGGGCTCTCACCCCTGTTGTGGCGGGAATCGCGCTGGCCTTCAAACAGAGGGGCGAAAAGCGGGTCGTCCTTACATGGATCGGCGATGGCGCCACCAAGACAACGGCGTTTCATGAGGGTATGAATCTGGCCGCCGTTCTGAAAGTTCCCGCCATTTACGTGCTGCAGAATAACCAGATCGCGCTGGGCACCCGCCTTGACCAGCATCAGGCCGGACCGTTCACTTCCTGGAGCAAGGCTTACGGTATTCAGGGGTTTTCCTGTGACGGAAACAACGTCCTGGATGTCTATGCCGCAACGCGCCAGGCGGCGGACGCTGCACGGAATGGCCACGGTCCCGCCATGGTTTTCGCCGAGACTTTCCGCATGGGCGGACATGCGACACACGACGAAAGGGAAGCCCGCGCAATCCTTTCAAAGGACCTCTTCGAGTACTGGGGGAAGCGGGATCCGATCGGAATGTACGAGTCGTATTTGACGGCCACCGGCATTTCTCCGGCAATGCTCGAAGAAATCGAGGCTGGCATTCTCGACGAAATCTCACAGGCTGAGAAGCAGGCGCTTCTTAGTCGAGATACCTGCATGCCCACGCCGGAGAGCGCGCTTGAGGGCGTTTACGGTTAGATCGTGTTTGCGGCAGCTTTTGGCGAGCGAAGAACCAGAACGAAGATCGCTGTCATCAAGGCTGCTGAAGCCAGGCAGTATTCGCAGAATGCCTGCAGGACAAACGCCTGAACTCCGACGAGACCCATCGAAATTACAAAAGCGGCCAGCGCGGGCCACAGCAGCCACTTCAGCAATTGATTCGAGCCAAACAACGCGAATACCGCACAGGTAAAAACAGTAATGTAAAAGACGAATCCGAACCACGAGATTGGAATGCCGGCCAATTCCGAATACGCGCTTGTGAGTACGTCGTTGCAGCCTTTGGTGATGTGGCAGGGAATGGAGCCGGGATCTCTCTTTAAGGAGAGATACAACGAATCGATCATTCCCGTAAAGGACAGAAGGGCCAGTGCAAGTCCCCGAACGTTCATTCGCTTAGCATGTGCCTTGCTTGGGGGCTCCCGGCCAGGTCATTTCGCCGCTCCCGCGGCGCCAATCGCCTGAAGTTCCGCCTCGATGATTTTTACGAAATCGTCGACGGCCAACCGCGGCTGAATCTGCTTGCCATTGAGAAAGAACGTGGGGACGGCTTCGATATTTCCCTGGCGTGCGGCTACGACATCCTTTAGGACGCGGTCCTGCAGTTCCAGTGAGCGCATCGATTGCATGAACTTGTTCTGGTCCAGGCCCAACCGGCTGGCCATGGTCAGGAACTCCGTTTCAGGATTCTGGCTTTGCGCCCACTCCGGTTGCAGTTCAAAAACGAGATCGTTCATTTCCCAATATTTGCCTTGTTCGCCTGCCGCCTCTACAGCCATCGACGCTGTCATTGCATGCGCATGAATCTGGATGAGCGGATAGTGATGGAATTCCAGCCGGACTTTGTCGGGATAACGCTTCAGCACCTCCGCAACGACCGGGTGATATGCGCGGCAGCTGGGACACTGATAGTCGCCGAATTCGATCAAGGTGATCGGTGCGTCCGCAGGCCCCCTCGTATGCCCCGGGCCTATTGCCGGCGCGCCTCCCGCGGAGCTATCCGAGGTGGCTGATGCTTCCGGTTCTGTGGACCGTGTGAGATAGAACGCCGCGCCGCCCGCGAGTACCACTGCGATGGCGATGACTAAAATGGGTTTGGCCATGTTCGACATGCGCTAAATAGTAGCGCAGCATGTTCGTGGACAGACAAGTTTTTTGGAAATAACTATTGCAAACTTTTCGCTTCGATACCAGAATCCAAGCGTCTCTAACGAGACTGATTTTCCTAGTAGCATTTTGGCTACTCCAGCCAGGGACGGTAGTCGGTCGCACTCGGTTTTAGGATGTCTGCAGAGGGACGGAACCCAAGCGAATAGGATTTCGCGAGCGGAACCAAGAGTGCGGCGATGAAGGAGACTAGGAACAAGCCCTCCGAAGGTAAGAAGCCACGGAGGGCTTTTATATTTGCGCCGAGAGCCTGTGCTATATTCGGTTTGTGGCTGAGTACACGGATCAACACGCCAAATCCGGCATCAACGCCGACCTGCCCGCCATTGAATGCTGGCCTAACCAGTATCCCGATTATGAAATCAGCATTTCGATGCCCGAATTCACATCGATCTGTCCCAAGACCGGCTTGCCGGACTTCGGGCAGATCACGATCAAATACCGGCCCGACAAGTCCTGCCTCGAGTTGAAGTCACTGAAAATGTATTTCCAGTCGTACCGCAATCTCGGGATCTTTTACGAAAACGTCGTAAACCGGGTATTGAAAGATGTCGTGGCCGCCGCCCAGCCGATCGCGGCCAGGGTCATTGGGGAGTTCAGTTCTCGGGGCGGGATGAAGTCCGTGATAGAGGCGGAGTACAAACGCGGCTAACGCTTCTTAGCAGCGGTCTTCCACTTTTTCTTCAGGTCCACGACTTCCCTTTCATCAAGAAGGTAATCCCAGAAAAACGCGTAAAAATCGGCGGGAGTCCGATCGGACCCTGCCACGAGCTTTTGGATATCGGTTTTTTTTCGTCCGAATGCCTGGGCCGCCGACTGGGTCTTTAACATGAAGGTTTCCACGTCGAGTGCGGCCTTGATCATCTCCTTTCCCAGGGCCTGGGAAAGATCGGACTGAATGCGCGCCGTCAACCGCTTTACAACCGAGGCGCGCGTGAGCCCTCCGAATTCCTGCACATCGATCCATTCGACGGACACGCTATCCCTCTTTCGGTGGCTGATCAGAGGCCAGAGGCGATCGATGTCCAGACTCAGGAGGCCAACAGGATTGCCATCGACCTCCACAACCATGCGCACCTGGGATGGGATGTTCTTCCTCCACGCGGGCGCTGCCTTTCGGGTATCCGTCATATAGGCTCCTCAGAATTCCTTCACGGCCTTGATAATGTGATTGCTGCTGATACCGTACTTTTCAATCAGCGCGTCAGGAGGACCCGACCGCGGAACTTCGCGCACAGCCAACTTCACGACTTTCGCTCTGTTTCCCACGGCATTCAGCACCGCATCGCCCAGGCCGCCTTCTGCATAATGGTCCTCGACGACAACGAGTCCACCGGTCTCTGCCGCTGCACGAATCAAAGTGGATTCATCCAATGGCTTCACCGAATAGGCATCAATCACGCGAATCGAAATACCATCCGCTTCGAGCTTTGTTGCGGCCTTCAAGGCTTCGTGAACAGTTATACCGGCAGCGACAACCGTCACGCGGTCCTTGTCGGATTTACGGAGAACCTTCGAGCCGCCGATAGGGAACTGGTCCTGATTCGAGTAAAGCAGAGGTGTCTTCGGGCGTGTGGTTCGAATGTAACAGATGCCTTGATAACGGGCGGCTTCGGCAACCAATCGCTCCGTCGACACCGCATCGCTCGGATATAGAACAACCGAACCTGGGATCGGCCGGAACATCGCAATGTCTTCAAGGCCCATCTGAGACGGTCCGTCCTCGCCGATGGAAACGCCGCAATGAGAGCCGCAGAATTTCACGTTCAGGCGGGAAACGCCGGCCATTCGAATCTGATCGTAAGCACGAGTTAGGAACGCGGCGAACGTTGAAACGAAAGGCACTTTACCGCGAGCCGCCATGCCCATGGCCACACCCGCCATGTTCTGTTCGGCAATGAACATTTCGAAGAACCGATCCGGATGCGCCTTTAGGAATTTTTCGGAATACGTGGAATTTTTCGTGTCGCCATCCAGAGCAACAATACGGGAATCCAGGCCCGCAAGCCGGGCCAACGCGTCGCCATATGCCTCGCGGGTTGCGACCTGCTCTCCCGGCTTTCGCTCTGGAATCATTTCGCCGGGCACAGCCGGTTTGGATGCCGCCGGGCGGGGCCGGGGATTCGGCTGAAAACCATCCGCCGCGAAAGGCTCGGCGATTTCCTGAAGGGCCTTTTCCAAGTCTTGCCTGGGAACAGGTTTTCCGTGCCAGCCATCCAGGTTTTCGATCATTTTGATGCCCTTGCCCTTGAAAGTCTTTGCGATGATGGCGCGCGGCCTGGAGTCTCCCTCGCGCCGGCAGCGATCGAAGGCATCGGCGATGTCCTGATAATTGTGGCCATCCACGGTCATTGCAAACCAGCCGAACGCTCGAAACTTCTCTGCATAGCGCTCAACGTCGAAGCCATCCATCGTGCGCTGGCTTTGTCCGAGCCCGTTGACATCGACCACTGCGAACAGATTGGAAACCTTGTAGTGGCCCGCCAGAGCAGCCGCTTCCCACACCGCCCCTTCGGCGCACTCGCCGTCGCCAAGCAGGACATAGGTTTCATAAGACAACCCGTCAATACGCGCCGCCAGTGCATCGCCCAGTCCTGCCGACAATCCCTGGCCAAGCGATCCGGTCGCAACGCTGACCCATGGAATTCGCGGAGTCGGGTGTCCCTCCAGGTCGCTGTCCAGTCGCCGCAGCGAAGTAACCTGCTCAGGCTTCAAAATGCCGGCCTCGGCATAAGCGCCGTACAGCAAAGGCGCCGCATGGCCCTTGGATAGCACAAAACGATCGTTGGCCGAATTCTGCGGATCGCGCGGATCAAATCTCATCTCCCGGAAGAAGATGACCGAGACCAGATCGGCGGCCGAAAGGCAGGATGAGGGATGTCCAGAACCGGCTTCAGTCGTGGCTTTCAGCGAATGAATGCGCAGCCGTCGCCCCTTCTCCTTGAGCATGTCTAGCGATGTCGTCATAACCTGAATTTTACCGTCCTTCATCTAGCCGAGGAGATCGTGTATTACCTTGGCTAGCTATAAATAATGAAATTAATTGACAAGCCCGAAAAGCATGTGCAAAATGCCACCCAATCATATTGAGCGTTCCCCACAACAGCTCAAGATTCACCCCGGTCGGTTTGACCGGGGTTTTTTTATGCGATGGTGTTTCGGAGAACACCGACGCCCTCTACTTCGACTTCAATAATGTCACCCGTCTTCATCGCCTGTGTCTGGCCCGGCGTGCCGGAATAGATCACGTCGCCAGGGAGCAGGGTGATGAACTGACTGATGTAGCTCACTATGGTTTCTACATCAAACATCAGATCCGACGTGCGTTGCGATTGCTTGACGACACCGTTCAGGCGGCTCTGAAGCAAAAGATCGTTGTAATGGAGTCCCTGTACGATCGCCGGACCGAGAGGACCGAATGTATCCGATCCTTTCGCGCGGAACCACTGAGGATCGCCCTTCTGCCAGTCGCGTTCGCTGACGTCGTTGCCCGCGGTAACGCCAAACACATAATCTGCGGCGTCCGCCTTCGAAACATTCTTCGCTTTCTTCCCGATGACGACCACCATTTCGCCCTCGAAATGCACGTTGCCGGCGCCCGGGGGAAAGATGATGTTCTCGCCGGGCCCGATGATCGATGTCGGAAGTTTCAGAAACACGCGCGGAGTACCCGGAGCCGTGCGTTCCCCGACGTGACTCCTGTAGTTGATTCCGATAGCAAGCACCTTCGACGGTTCGCAGGGCGCCAGCAGTGTTACGTCCGATACTTTCGCCGTCTTGCCTGTCGGTTCCGCGCCCTTGAAGATATCCCCGCGAAGCTCGCGCACGCTATCGCCGTCCAGGATGCCGTACGATACCTGTCCTGCAGCGGAGTACCGGACGTACCGGGTTATCTTCTTTTGATCGAAACTGGATGTCGTCATAGAATGCGGACTCCAAACTCCAAATCGGTTCCGGGGAGTGTAGCATTTTTCGCGCTCGAGGTTGGCTTATGCGAATCGCATTCAAACTGGTTCTTGCGCTGCTTCTGGCAACACCGGCGTTTCCCCAGTCGGCTACTGATGACCTGGTGCTGGTTGGCGGCACCATTATTGACGGCACCGGCCGGGCGCGGGTTCGAGGGAATGTGCGTATTCGCGCCGGCGAAATTACGGATGTCGGCGCGTTTCAACCCGCGCGCGGGGAAGCGACCCTCAATGTTGCGGGCCTCATCGTCGCGCCCGGGTTCATTGATATTCATAACCATTCCGCGGATGCACTCCAGGAAAAACCCGATGCGCTCTCCCAGATCACGCAGGGAGTCACCACTGTCGTTCTTGGGCCGGACGGCGGCGGTCCCATTGGGATAGAAACTTTCATGCTGCCGTTCGATGAAAAGCCGCTCGCCATAAACGTGATGACGTTTGTCGGACATGCCAATGTCCGCGTCCGGGTCATGGGCGCCAACTACAAACGAGCCGCCACACCGGAAGAAATCACGCGGATGGAGGAACTCGTCGAGGACGCCATGCGGGAAGGCGCGTTTGGTCTCTCGTCGGCGCTCGAATATGACCCCGGATCCTACAGCACGATCGACGAAATGGTCGCTTTGGCTAAGATTGCTGCGCGGTATGGCGGTGTCTATATGACGCACTTGCGCGACGAGGGCGACAGAGTCCTCGACGCCCTCGCTGAAGCCATCGAAATTGGCCGCCAAGCCAACGTTCCAGTGCAGATCTCTCACCTGAAGCTCGGCAGCGCCGCCGTGTGGGGGAAGACGGCGGAGGCACTCGCGCTGATCGATAAGGCTCGCGCGCAGGGTGTCAACATCGCCGCCGACGTCTATCCATACAACACCGTGCTATCCAGGCTTGGACCCCTTATCCGGCTCGAAAACGTAGGCGGTCCGGCGAATGTGCTCGTTATCGAATCTCCAATGCATCCCGAATACAAGCTCAAGACACTCGATCAAATTGCAACAGAACGCGCCATGATGCCGCTGGACCTCTATAACGAAATGTTGAAGGAGGACCAGACCACGGTTGTTACAACCTCGATCTCAGAGAAAGATGTGACGGCTTTTCTCAGCCATGCATGGGTCATGATTTCCAGCGACGGAGGTTTGGAAATCGCCCATCCCCGTAGTGCTGGAACGTTCACTCGCGTGCTCGGGAAGATCGTACGGGAAGATAAAACGCTGACCCTGGAAGTCGCGGTCCGGAAATTGAGCGGCTTGCCGGCCGCGCGGCTCGGCTTGAAAGAAAGAGGCGTGCTCGCCAAAGGCGCTGCCGCGGATATTGTGGTGTTCGATCCGAACCTGGTTCGAGATGCCTCTACCTTTCAGGAACCCGCAGCCCTTTCCCAGGGGATCAAACACGTATTCATCAATGGAACAGCGGTCATAAAGGACGGCCGGCCCACGGAGGCCCGCCCCGGCCGGGCGCTTCGGTGATTCATCGAAAAGAAAAAAACGGAGAGGGTGGGATTTGAACCCACGGTGGAGTTTCCCCCACTCCGGTTTTCGAGACCGGCCTGTTCAACCGCTCCAGCACCTCTCCGGAACGGGATCTATTGTACGCGATAGTGGTCTAATTCGGGGACAGGCCACTACTTTTGCACGATGAAAAATCTGATAGTACTTCTGCTGCTTATTCCGGCCGC
>CAMBFR010000033.1 GCA_945865815.1 Candidatus Sulfopaludibacter sp. SbA3 | reverse complement strand
GAGGGCGACTCCGGCTTTACTGCCGGCAATAATCACATCGCGTCCGTCCGGAAGCGTGTGCATGATCATTGACGCGCCACCGAAGTCGTAATCCGGCCCGAGCGTCTGGGGACAATTGTCTCCGGGTTGGCCTGCCGCCCTGCAATTGTTGATGTAGACGTCGCCTTTGTATTCCTGGTGCTGCCAGACAATTCTTCCGGAATCCATGTCCATGGCGATAACGGAATCGGTGCCTTCGGCTGCAGGCTCGCTGACACCGTTGCCCGTTCCGACATAGATGCGGCGGCGTTTCGCATCGACGGTCGGAGCATTCCAAACGGATCCCCCGGCCGGACCGTAGAGCGTGACCCCTTGCTGGTTTCTGCCGCGCGCCTTCGGTTCTTCCTGAATGACGAAGGTTCGCCAGAGCCGCCGGCCGGTGCTGGCATCCAACGCGGCGACGTGGCCCCGGAACGTGCAGCACTCGTACGTCAGCACGGCGCCGGTTGTGGTTTCCATTGCAGATATCGGAACGTAGATCCGGCCATCATGGACGGTCGCCGATCCGGTGCTCTTCGCGCGCGGATGATCGCCCGCCTGGACTTTCCATAACAGCCGGCCGGTCTGGGCGTCGAGCGCATAGGCGCGCGTCAGCACGTCGACGAAATAGACGGCGTATTTCGTAGCGCCTTGTCCCGTGATCGGCGCGACAGTCGGCGCTGTACGGGTACCGGAGTCGGCGTGGAATGCCCAGTACACGCATCCGGTCCTGGCGTCGAGAGAATAGACGTAGCCCGCATCGCTGCCGAAGAAGAGACGGCCTGAAGCGACGGTCGGTTGCGAATGCATCTCGGCGGCCTTCGGAACGCCGAAGGCCCATTTGAGCTTCAACCCGGGAATTTGGGCCGTGCTCAAGCCGGCGGCGCTTGCGGATTGAAAACGTGCATTCTTCTCACCGGGACTCCAGCCGTTCCATGCAGGACCTGCTGCCGGATCGGCCATGGCAGGATTCGTGGCGCACGCGTTCGTCATCTGTTTGATGTCGCCGGCTTCGTCGCTTCCCATTGGGCGCGCGGCAAGGAATTCCGCGATCTGCCTCTTCTGAACATCCTGGAGCTGAGCCGCCTGGTCTTTCATCTTGCCGGTGGTCAGCGATTCGTACACGCGTTCGGGAGAGTATTGCTGCAAGTCCGTAATGGACACCGCCTGCCTCCCGTCGTGACACGTGCCGCAATTCTGCTGAAAGATCGGCGGCGCCGCCCGAAATCCAGGGCGTGGCGCCGCGTTTGGAGTTTGCGGACCCTGCGCAAGAAGCGCAGCAAACAACAGGATGTACATCTCTCCTCCTTAAGCCTACCTAAAGGCAGGATTCTTCAAATACTGCTGAAGCGTTTGCTGATTCCGGTCCCGGTTTGAAAGTATCGGGTCGCGGAATGGCCATTCGATTCCGACGTCGGGATCATTCCAGAGGATGCCGCCTTCGGTTGCAGGCTGGTAGTGATCGGTTTGTTTGTACTGGACTTCGCAGACATCCGATAAGGCCGCAAAGCCATGAGCAAAACCCACGGGCACGAACAGCATTGTCTTGTTTTCCGCAGTCAGTTCAATGGTGAACCACTTGCCGAAAGCCGGTGAGCTGACTCGCAGATCTACGGCGGCATCGAGGATTCGTCCCACCGTGCAGCGCACAAGCTTGGCAGTGGGCGCGCGCATATCCTGGTAGTGCAGGCCCCGCAAAACCTGTTTCATCGACCGGGAATGAGAATCCTGGACGAAGTCGTGCGGCAGGCCCGCATCGGCGAAGTCGCGCTTACTCCACGACTCGATGAAGAAACCCCGTTCGTCCTGAAAGTAATCCACATCGACGATGACGAGATCCGGAATCGGGGTCGGTGTGATGCGAGTTTTCATCAGGCAACCACTTGTTTCATAATTCCGTCTCAATGAGCGTGACTTACCTGGCCTTGGGATCCAATCTCGGAGACCGCGAATCCTATTTGAGGGCCGCCGTTGCCGGTCTCTCCCGCCATGCTATACACCCGGCGCGATGCGCGTCGCTATATCTTACCGAGCCACGGGACAATATTGACCAACCGTGGTTCCTGAACACTGTAATAGAAGCAACTACGGAACTGGATCCCGGCCGGTTACTCGATGCATGCCTGGCCGTGGAACAGGAGAATCATCGGGTGCGAAGCGACGACAAAGGGCCACGCACCATCGATATCGACATCATCTTCTATGAACACAAGGCTGTTCAGATGCCGAGGCTCACGATTCCACATCCCCGTTACGCGCATCGCCGATTCGTCCTGGAGCCGCTCGCCGAATTGAGCCCGGACCTGGTCGATTCCGTCCGGCACCAGACCGTTAGAGAACTGCTGGACCAGACTGATGACACTGGAGAAGTCCGCAGGATCGCCCCGCCGCTATTCTAGAATCCCCCGAAACCGGTGTTCGAGCTTCCGCGCGTCGCGCGAGGAGCGCGCCGCAACGAATATCGTGTCGTCGCCCGCGATACTGCCGACCACTTCCGGCCACGCCGCATCGTCAATAGCCCGCGAGAGCGGCGAAGCGTTGCCGGGACCCGTTTTCAGGATCACCAGGTTTTCCGCGACTGCAATTTCTATAAGGAACTCCTGAATGATCCGCCGCACATCATCTTCCGATGTCTTTGCCGGCTCGGTATCCACAAGCGTGTAAAGGCCGGCCGTCTTAGCCAGGCGCAACTCCTGAATATCGCGCGACAACGTGGATTGAGAGACTTCGATTCTTCTCGCTTCCAGCCCTCGCATCAGGTCGTCCTGGCTGTAGATTTCGCCGGTTCGAACGAGGTCCACGATCGCCTTGTGCCGCGCCCGTTTCATAAGGTGGGAAATTATAACAAAGTAATTGACGCCGCAGCGTTGTGATCGCATACTTATGCAGTATTATGAATAACTATTCAGACACCGCTCCGGATGGCAAACGCGATCTTCTGAGCATCTCGGACCTGACAAGAAGCGGGTTCTTCGATCTTCTGGCTTTGTCGCGCGACCTGCGTTCAAGAGAGATGTTTGCAGATGCGCTCCAGGGTAAAAGCGTCGCGCTCATCTTTGAAAAGCCCTCGCTTCGCACTCGAGTCACGTTTGAAGTTGCGATCCGGCAACTGGGAGGCTGGCCGATTCTGCTGCCTGAAGCTCGCCTCGGAGAGCGCGAGGCCGTTCCCGATGTTGCGCGAAGCCTGTCGCAATGGGTTGATGCGATCGTGGCCCGGGTTTTCAGTCATCGGGCTCTCGAAGAACTAGCGGCTTACTCGGCGCTGCCTGTCGTCAACGCCCTGAGCGACTATGAGCATCCCTGCCAGGCATTGGCCGACCTGCTGACGCTTCTCGATATCTGGCCGGGATTTACCAACAAGCAGCTCGTCTACGTCGGAGACTGGAACAATGTTTCGCGTTCGCTCGGACGCACATGTCAGTTGGCAGGTCTCCAGTTTCGCGCGGTTTGTCCCGAAGGCTTCGGCCCTGCGGATGACGAGCAGGTGGATTGGTCGACGAAGCCGGCCGAAGTCAAGGGCGCCGATGCCATATACACCGACGTGTGGGCCAGCATGGGACAGGAAGACGAACTGGCTGAGCGTCTGAAGATTTTCGCGCCATATCAGGTTAACGAAGCGCTTATGGCCATGACCGGCAAGCGCACCCTCTTTATGCATTGCCTTCCCGCGCACCGGGGCCAGGAAGTCGATGGCCTGGTGATCGAGTCGGAAGACTCCATTGTTTTCCAGCAGGCCGCCAACCGGTTGCCTGTGGAAAAAGCGGTTTTATTTTCGTTAGTGGAGAATCGGTATGAAACAAGTGAAGAAGGTCGTGCTGGCATATTCCGGCGGCCTGGATACATCGATCATCATTCCATGGCTCAAAGAAAACTATGGCTGTGAGATTATCGCCATGGCCGGAAACATCGGCCAGGACGAGGACCTGAGCGGCCTCGAGCAGAAAGCCCTCCGATCCGGCGCCTCGAAATGCTACGTCGAAGACCTTCGTCACGAATTCGTTACTGAGTATCTGTGGCAGCTCGTAAAGTCCGGGACGCAGTATGAAGGCCAGTACCTTTTGGGCACTTCCATAGCCCGGCCGCTGCTCGCAAAGCGCCAGGTCGAAATTGCTCTCGAAGAAGGCGCCGATGCCCTCGCGCACGGTTGCACCGGAAAGGGAAACGACCAGGTCCGCTTCGAACTCGCGTACAAAGCATTTGCCCCTCACCTGAAAATCATTGCGCCCTGGCGCGAATGGAATATCCGTTCACGCCACGATGCCCTTGCATATGCAAGGGAGCGGAATATTCCAGTCGCGGCAACGGCCGAGAAGATATTCAGCCGCGACAGCAACCTGTGGCATATCAGCCACGAGGGCGGCATCCTCGAAGATCCGGCAGAGCCGCCGCCGGCCGACCTGTACATGTTTACCGTCGATGCCCGGTCGTGTCCGAGCGGCGAAAGCGAAATCACGATCGACTTTGAAGAAGGCGTTCCGGTCGGACTCAATGGATACCGGATTCCTCCCGTCCAGCTTCTTGAAGACCTGAACGAAATTGCCGGAACAAACGGTATCGGCCGCGTCGATATGGTTGAGAACCGCGTGGTCGGCATGAAGTCCCGCGGCGTCTACGAGACGCCCGGCGGCACCCTGATCATGGCTGCGCACCGCGAACTGGAGTCACTGACCCTCGACAGGCAGACGCGGTATCAAAAAGAAATGTTGAGCATCACCTACGGACAGATGATCTATGACGGACAGTGGTTCACGCCATTGAGGGAAGCCATGGACGCTTTCTTCAACAAGACCCAGGAAGTCGTCACCGGTTCGATCACGATGAGCCTTTACAAAGGGACCATGAGCGTGAGGAGCCGCCAGTCGCCATTCAGCCTCTATAGCTACGATATTGCATCATTCGAAACCGGAACCCAGAATTCCCACAACGTTGAAGGCTTCATCAACGTCGTTGGACTTCCCGCCGCAGTCCGATCACAGATACAGGGTTCGAAGTTGGAAGTTCCAAAACAACATGAAACTGTGGCAAGGACGTTTTGAAGAAGCCGGCGACCCGGTTTTCGAGAAGATGAACCGGTCGCTCGGCATCGACGCTGTTCTGCTTGACGAAGATATCCGCGCCAGCCGCGCGCACGCGCGGGCGTTGCTGGGGTGCGGCGTCCTGACCGAAGCCGAATGGCAGGACATCGACCGCGGCCTGGAACAGATTCTCACCGAATATACGCTCGACCAGGTGAAGACGATGCCCTACGAGGACATTCACACCTTCGTCGAGGCCACGCTGGCCCAGAAGATCGGGCAGGCCGCATTCAAACTCCATACCGGCCGCAGCCGTAACGATCAGGTTGCAACCGATTTCAGGCTCTTCGTCCGCAAGGCCATTGCCCTGGTGCTGGCCGATCTCGATGCTCTGGATATCGCATTTACCGAATCCGGCAATGCGAATGCCGACGTCCTGCTTCCGGCGTATACCCATCTGCGCAGGGCTCAGCCCATCCGCTGGAGCGCCTATTGCGCCGCGTTTATTGAAATGTTCCGCCGCGACCGGGAACGCTTCGAGCAGTCTGTCGGCCGCGTGGATGTGCTGCCACTGGGCTCGGGCGCCGTTGCGGGCTCCAATTTTCCGGTGGATCGGGAGGCCATAGCCCGGGAACTGGGATTCAGCCGCATTTCCAAAAGTACCGTCGACGCCACCTGCGACCGCGACTTTGTGATCGAGTTCCTATCGAATGCGGCAATCACAATGGTGCACGCCAGCCGCCTTGCGGAAGACTGGATCATCTATTCCACCGAAGAATTCGGGTTCCTCGAGCTTTCCGAGAAGGTCACGACGGGCAGCAGCCTCATGCCGCAAAAGAAAAATCCGGACGGCCTCGAATTGATTCGCGCGAAGGCCGGCGTCATGACGGGGTTACTTACCGGGTTTCTCGTCGTGATGAAGGGTCTGCCAACCGCCTACGACAAGGATCTTCAGGAAGACAAAGAAGCGTTCTTTGCGGCATTCAATATACTTCGCCTCGCCCTGAGCGTCCTGCGGCTGACCGTCCGTAGTGTCGTCCTCAACAAAGAGCGGATGGCCATTGCCGCCGCGGATTCTTTCATGGGCGCCACCGACCTGGCCGATTTCCTCGTCATGAAAGGCGTGCCCTTCAGAACGGCCCACGAAACAGTGGGGCGCGCCGTGCGCGACGCGATCGCCGGCAAGAAACGGCTGAACGAGATCAACTTGATGGAGTATTCGCCGCTGTTTGCAGACCTTCCGGCGGACTACCTCACGCCTGAGAATCTCGTGAATCGAAAAGGCGGTGCGTCTTCGCTTCACGGGCTTTCTTCTCGTTAACGAACGCCAGCAGCACAAGGCCGGCAACAAAGAAAAAAATCAGCGAGACGATGGCCAACCTCGACGAACCTGCCCACTGCCGGATGACCGCGAATGTCAGGGGTCCCCAGATCGCCGAAAAACGGCTGAAAACCGTGTAGAAGCCGAAGAACTCGGCGCTCGCCTCTTCCGGAACCATCGATCCGTAGAAAGACCGGCTCAGCGCCTGCGAACCCCCGAGAACGATTCCAACCACGACTCCGAGCGCGAAATACTCCGCCGCCGTCTGGATGAAGTATGCATAAATAACCACACCAGACCACAGGGCCAGAGTGATCATGATGGCGCGCTTCGATCCGATCCGGGCCGCAATCCGGCTGAAGACGAGCGCGCCGACCGTCGCGATAATCTGGATCACCAGCAGCGTGACAAGCAGGGTCGTCGTCGACAGGTTCAACTCTTCAGTCCCGTAGATCGTTGCCATATCCAGGACTGTCTGGATGCCGTCGTTGTAAAGCATGAACGCCACCAGAAACAGCACCAGATGCGGGAACTGCCCGATCTTTCGTGTCGTTGTGATTGTTCTCGAAAGGCCTATCGAGATGTAATCGATGATTCGCAGTTTTGGGCCATAGCCCGGCGGAACGGGCGCCGCTTTTCGCGCTTCGTGCAGGTATCTGGCCGTGAACAGCGAAAAGCCGGCCCACCAGACCGCCGCGGTGAGGATTGCGATTCGCGCCGCCGTCGTTTGAGAAATGCCGATCCAGCCGCTGCCGGCAATGAGAACCAGCGAGAAAGCAAACTGCAATCCGCCGCCGACATAGCCGTATGCGTATCCTTTGCCGGAAACGGCGTCCATCGTGTCGTCGGTTGCGATTTCGGAAATGAACGCGTCGTAGAACACGTTCGCGCCGATGTATCCCACCTGCGCCAACAGGAACAGCACGAGCGTCAGGTAGACATCGCCGGAGCCGCAAAAGTAGAGCAGCAGCGTGAACAAGGCGCCGGCATACGCGAAGGTGAGAAGGAAACGCTTTTTTGAAGCGGAAAAGTCGGAAATGGCGCCCAGAACCGGCGCGATCAGAAAGGTTATGAAGGACGCAAAGCCGATGACAAAAGCCCAGAGAGTAGTCGCGCTGTAAACGGAGCCTCCGATGCGCAGTCCTTCGGGTCCAACGACAACCGATGCGAAGTAGGTGGGAAGCACACCGACGGCGACCGTGGTGATATACGCCGAGTTCGCCCAGTCATACATGCACCATCCAAATATGTTTTTGGGATCGTTTCGCATGCGTCAGGCCCTCACCCGCTTTTCGTTCTACTTGTTGTGGGCGCGGGGCTTCAGCCCCGTGCCCACGGCTACCCGGCAGTGCTTAGCCAAAAATCGTCCTTCTCCAGAACGTGGCCCGAAGGGCCGGATGAGGGTTAAAGTGCTTTGAACAACGCGGGCTGCCGCGAGTGGCTGACGACAGGAACGCCGACTTCCAGCAGCATGGCGATCTCGTCGCAATTGCCGAATTTCGGGCATACCACACAGTCCTTCCATACCTTGAGTGGAACGTCATTATGCTGGACGGTATGAAAGCCCATCTTCTGGAAGAATACGGGCACCAGTGTGAGCGCGAACACGCGAGCAATGTTTGCGGTCCGCGCTTTTTCGATCAGCGCCTCCACGAGCGCGCTTCCTGTGCCCCGCGGCGAGTGTTCAGGATGAGTCGCCAGTCCGTACAGTTCCGCGCTGTCGTCGGAGTATTGCTGAAGGGCGCCGCATCCGACCACTTCGCCCACTACATCGGCGACAAGATACTCCGCCAGTCCGGCGGCAATAGCGTTGGAAGAACGAGGCAGCATCAGGCCTTCCGACGCGTAATGGCCGATCAAATGGACCATGCCGGGAATATCGCCGTGTTCCGCCGGTCGAATCTTCATGACGTACTCGCAAAGATCGTGCGGCCCACGCGCACGTTTCCAACCCCGCCATCCAGAGCGGTCTGGACCGCGCGAAGTTTGGGAAGCATGCCACCGCTGACGAAATCGGACTTCAGCAGCATGGCCGGACTCGGACCGCGCTCCAACACCTGTCCCGTGCCATCCTTGACGCCTTCGACGTCAGTGAGAAATACCAGGTCGCTTGCTTCCAATGCGACCGCGATCGCCGCGGCGCTTTCGTCCCCATTCACATTCAAAAGAGAATTCCCGCCGATCGCCAGCGTTGCGATCACCGGCGTCTGGCCCGCTTCGATCACGGCCCGGATCGCAGCCGCATTGACCTGAATGTTGGTTCCGACCAGACCCCAGGGGCCTTCCCTTTTGGACGCCGCGATCACGCCAAACAAGCCGACCGCCCGGACTCCAGCCGTATGCAGGGCGGCAATCAGGGAAGTGTGCACCTCGCCCAGAAGCGCCGCCGCCACTGCCTGTAACGCCTTTTCGTCCGTGACGCGCAGCCCGTCCACAAATCGAGGCTCGATCTTCATGCGTTCCATCATCCGGGAAATCTGCACGCCGCCCCCGTGAACGATCACCCTGGACGAACCGCCCACCTCCTGAATCCGTTCAACGGCCTTTCCGGCATTCTCGAGCGAGACGCCGCCGACTTTCACGACAACAGTCATCTGGAAATACCCGCCCCTTGTTCGCAGCCCAACATGAGGTTCAAATTCTGAAGAGCCTGTCCTGCCGCGCCCTTAACAAGATTGTCGATCGCCGATACGATCACCGTGTTCGCTCCATTCGACGCTACGCCCATGCGGCACACATTCGTCCGAACCACACTCTGGATGTCGGGCATTGATGGCATTGACGGCGGCGCCAGCACTTCGACAAACGGTGTCCCGGCATAGGCCTCACTCAGAATGCCCTGGACCGATGCGCCTCCTGCAGCGCGCAGCACAATGGTACACAGGATGCCCCGGGTGATCGGTATCAAATGCGGCGTAAAAACGAATTGATCGACTGATGCGCCCGGAAGCTGGCTGATCATCTCGGGCGTGTGCCGATGCTTCAGTACGCCATACGCTTTGAGGTTTTCGTTTACTTCACAGAAATGGGTTTCCGGTTTGGGATGGCGTCCGGCCCCGGAAACACCGGACTTTCCGTCGACCACAACCGGCGCCGCCAGATCGATCGCACCGGCCATGTACAGCGGGCGTAACGGCAGTATCGCGGCTGTCGCGTAGCAACCGGGATTGGCGACCAGGCGCGCCTTCTGAATTCTTTCTGCATAAAACTCCGGGAGTCCGTAAACAGATTCCTTCAGAAGACCCGTCGCGCGGTGCTCGAATCCGTACCATTCTGAATATTGCGCCGCTTCGGGCAGCCGGAACGCACCGCTCATATCCAGTACGCGGTAACCTTCCTCCAGCAGCTGCGGAACGAGTTCGTGCGAAAGGTCGTGCTCCGTGGCAAGAACCACGACATCAGGCGATTTGGTACGGAGTGTCTCAAGGCTGAATGCCTCGGCGCCGGTCTTGGAGTCGGCTTTGGAGGCAAAGCGTCCCGAAACCTGGATCTCTGGATGGAAGCGAAGCAGCCCGTCCAGCTCCCGGCCCGAATAACCGGTGACCCCGACGATTGCGACATGCTTTGAATAATTATGCACAGTCATGCATATTTATACAGTCAAAGCGGCCGAGAGTCAACGCTAATGAACGCGAATGATGACGAGAAAGATCAGTTTCTGTCCGTGAGCCGGCGCAAAATCTGATCAAGCCGGTTTAGAGATTCTTTCAGATCTTCATGCAGGACCTGAAAGGCTTCTTCGTGCCTGGCAAGGCGGCTGGACTGGATTTGAGCGAGTTCGGTCAGGATGACCACCGCGGATTGCACTTCCCGAGCGAGAACCTGGTCCTTGATCCGCTGTTCTTCCGCGGCTCGAAACGCAACTGCCAACTGCTCTATGTGAGCTGCGGCCTGCGCCTGGTGTTCAACGATGAATTCGATGGTTCGTTCTAGTTTTTCCGGGGTCATCGGTACCTTCCTCTGAGAAAGGCAAAGGGCAACCGAAGTATAGCATTACGGAATCCTCAACGCAGTCGAGCCGAGGTCGAGTTTGTCGGCGGGAATGACTTCGACATTGCCCATGGACCGGATGGAGTCCTGGAAGTCGGCCGCCTTGCCCACAAGGACGACAACCGAATCGTCGCCCGCGATTTTTTCTTTCGCAGCACGCAGGACATCGGCTGAACTGACGGCAGCCAGTTTGTCTCGATAGGTCTGGAGATAGTCGTCGCCGAGGTCGTATAGAAAGATGTTGGTCAGGCGCGCGGCCAGATCGCCCGGCAACTCGATGCTCAACGGAAAACTTCCAATGATGTAGGTTTTCGCGTTCCCGAGTTCTTCCGCCGGCGTTTCGGTAGTAGCAAGGTGCTCAATTTCGTCAAAGATCAGTTGCAACGCCTCGCCCGTCTTTTCAGTACGAGTGTCGGAGGCGGCGTAAATGCTGCCCGGGCCCTTTCGAGGAATGATTGTTGCGAAAGCGCCGTACGTGAGTCCCTTCTCGACTCGGAGTTTTTGGTTCAGGCGTCCCGAAGACGATCCACCCAGGACGATACTGCCAATAAGGATGTTGAAATAGTCCGGGTCTTTTCTGGTAACGGTGGCGTGGCCGACGCGAACCTCCGTTTGCACCGAGTCCGGTTTGTCGACGACGATGATGCGCCTGCCCTGAATCTTTGAAACCGCGTCCAGCGCGACGCGCGGCACTTCCTTTTTCTGCCAGGAACCGAACCACTGTTCCGCGAGTTTGAATGCGTCTTCGGCAGACAAGTCTCCAACTATCGCCAGTGCGGAAATGTTGGGTGCGTAGTACGTATTGTGAAACCGCACCAGATCGTCTCGCCTCAGCGCGGGTATGGATCTGAGTGTTCCGCCGCCCGGACTGCCGTAAGGATGGGCGCCGTAGATTCCCCGCTCGAATACTGCATCGGCGAGAAAGTCGGAATCTTCCATGGATGCGGTCAGGCTCGACATTGCCTGCTGTTGCGCTCGAGCGATCTCCTCGGGTGCGAAAGCCGGGTTCATCAGGACGTCGTTCATCATTTCAAATGCGAGTCCGATGTCGTCCTTCAGCGCGCTGGCTGAAACCACAGTGCTTTCCATGTCGGCTGAAGCGCCGAGTGATGCGCCGACCTGATCCATTGTTTCCGCGATCTGCGTCGCCGACCGGGATCGGGTTCCCTGGCTGAGCAGATCCGCCGTGAATGCCGCCACGCCCGGAAGATTCAGTGGGTCGTTCGCCGATCCGGCAGTTATGACAAGCCGGATTGCAACCACCGGCTGTTCGTGGTGTTCGAGCGCATATACGGTCAGGCCATTCGCCAACACCCGCTTTTCATAAGAAGGAAAATCCACTTTCGCCAGCGGCGGCGGCTCCGGCGCAACGGATGGTGCGCGCGGCCCGGCCTGTTGTTGTGTGGCCACAATGGAAACAGCCACGGCGATCAGCAGAACTAAAAGTATTTGTGCGGCGCGCATCGATTCTCCTTATTAACAGCTGTGGGCGCGGGGCTTCAGTTGCCACGTTGCGGCGGAGTTATAACCACCACGGTTCGGTTTTCAGGCCTGAAATACTGTTTCGCCACGCGCATCACGTCGTCCTTCGTGACTTTCATGAAGAGCTCGTATTCCTTTTCCACGGCGGTGGTGTCGCCGTGAATAACGGCAGCATGGCCGAGGGCATCCGCCTTCTGCCGGACGGACTGACGGCCGAACGTATATTCCGACCGGGTCTTGTTCTTCGCCTTTTCCAGTTCCTTATCCGTGACGGGTTCGGTCGTCATGCGCAACAGCTCCGCGGTCAGGGCCTGTTCGCCGTCTTCGATGGATGCGCCGCGATTCATGATCAGGAATGCAAAGAAAAGGTTGGGATCTTCGGTGAAGCTCCCTCCCGCCTGGGCTTGAATCGCGAGTTGCTTTTGATAAACCAGCGACTGGTAAATGCGGGAACTCTGGCCATCGGAGAGGATGCTCGAGGCAATTACCAGGGGATAAAAGTCCGGGTGTCCGTCTTCGGGAACGTAGTATCCCGCGACGTAAGCGGGCAGCGGAACGGCCTTGGAATGATTAATGCGGCGCTCTTTATCGTGTGGCGGCTCCGTTAGATTCGGCCGCGTGATCGGGCGCTTTCCCCGCGGAATGCCGCCGAAATACGTCCTTACCCATCCGAGTGTCTCGTCCGTTTTGAGGTCGCCCGCAATCACCAGCGTGGCGTTGTTGGGGACGTAATACGTTTGATAGAAGTCGCGCACATCATTGATCGTTGCCGCAGTCAGGTCCGCCATGCTGCCGATCGTGAGGTGCTTATAAGGATGAACATCAAAGGCGTTGTTGTAGAGCAACTCCATCATGTTGCCGTATGGCGGATTTTCGATCCGGGTCAGACGCTCCTCTTTTACAACCTCCCGCTCCTGCAGAAAGTTCTCCTGTGAAACGTCGAGCGTGGCAAGGCGGTCCGCCTCCAGCCAGATCATCTTTTCAAGGTAGTTGGCCGGAACGGTTTCGAAATAAACCGTCACATCGTCGGTGGTGTATGCGTTGCTGTCGCCGCCGGCATTCGTGACGATCTTGCCGTGCTCTTCGGGCTCGACGTTCGCCGATCCCTTGAACATCAGGTGCTCAAACAGATGCGCGAACCCGGTGCGGCCTTCCCGTTCGTCCTTCGATCCGACGTGATACCAGACTTGAAGATTGACGACCGGAGTCGAATGATCTTCATGAGTGATTACAGTCAGCCCGTTAGGCAGCACGGTTTGTTTGTATTCCACAATGCCGGGCCGCGAGCCCGAACTTTGCAGAAACAGCAAGATAAGCGCGGACGCTACGAAACGCATTCGATCATCTCCCGATCAAGTGATAACGAAAGCCGCGGCGAATGCCCATCCCTGAACAAGAGATGCAAAAATCGCCGTGGCTAAAGGATCCTGAGTATTTCTGTGAACCGCTTCCGTGACGAACCAAAGAGCGATCCAAAACGATACCACCACGTGAAGCACCAACGCGAGGAAAGCATAGTCCGGGCTCAGGAGCAGCACTCCACTCAGCACGAAAGCTCCCAGAAGAGTCTTCGTGAGGATACCGATCGCCGCCCGGCGCCACCACGAGGCCGCAGGCCGGACAAACAACTCGTCGGCCATGAACAGAGGAAAACTTGCGGCCGCAATCAAAGGGAAGCGCCACCACCGTCCTCCGGAAATGCCCAGGTGAAACACGTGGGAGCCGCCAATCAAGCCCAATACAACGATGACATAGGCGGCTGCGGCTACTGCCTTCAAGACAGCCATGCTCGGGCGAAAAGATTCCGTGCGATCTCGTTTGCCCAGCATCCCCAGGAGCAGCACGACGAGGCCCGCCGCCAAAACAAAGCTCACCAGATAGTCCATGGCGAATACGCGAATCCAACTCAGAGGTCCGATCCATTGCAACAGGAGAACCCCCGCGCCACCTGCCGCAACATGGTAAACAAGCAGCAGCGGCATGCGGGCCGGTTTGGGCTCGATGGGATTGCCGCGCAATAGTGTCAGGCCCAATCCGAGGCCCGCGGCGAACATGGCGCCGAGCCAGCCCAATCGTGCCGTCGTCCTCAGGTTTGCAGTGTTCCCGCCGAGCCACGCCACGATCGCGCGGATAGTTTCGGGGTTCATGACTGCGGAAGAGTGAGCTCCCCAGGGCGACTGCCACCACTCCAGCCTGGATCCGCCGATATCCTGCAGGGTCGGGATGAAAGCGTTGATCCGGGGAATGTCCCATCTCCCGGTGACGACCAGCACGCGACCGGCGTCAAGGGTATCGACCGGCGTCGGAGCCGGCGAGAGCAATACGAGCGTATCGAAATGGCGTTCAGCCGTGATGTCCAGAAGCAGTCCGGCGCCGAGGGAATGCCCGATCACAATGGGGTTGCCTCCAATATGTTCCAGCGCATTCCGGACGGCAGCCTGCGCAAGGGAGGCTTCGAAGCCTGAGCGCGAATCGCCGTGGCCCGGAAGGTCGATGGAGTAGACCTCGAAACCGGCGTCCGCGAACGCCTTACAAAAAATCTGCATGAATTCCTTGTTGGAATTCAATCCGTGAACGACCAGGATGCGTGCCCGGGGTTGCGCCTCGGGCATGTAGCGGATGTACGGAGTTGCGGGCGTGATCGGGAGCGTGCCGGACTCCTGTTTCGGGTCAAGCGATGAGAACTGAGTCCATGCAAGCGCCAGCAGCGCTCCAAAGGCCAGGCTGATCCAGAGACGGGGCACTTCGCGATGCTATACTAAGACTTCGACGCAAATCAGCGTTTATGATCGCCTCCCTTGAACTCATAGCCCAAAAGACTCGTGACCTGCAGGCTTCAGGCAGGAAGGTTGTTTTCACCAACGGGTGCTTCGACATTCTTCATCCTGGGCACATCGAACTGCTGAAGCAGGCTCGCGATCGTGGCGACGCGCTTGTCGTGGCCATCAACACAGACGCGTCCGTGCGGCGGTTCAAGGGCGCAAGCCGCCCCATTATTCCCGAGCAGGAACGGGCGGAATTGCTGGCGGCGCTCGAGGTGGTGGATTTTGTGTGCACCTTCGATGAAGACACGCCGCTCGAAGCCATCCTCAAAATCCGGCCCGACGTTCTTGTAAAAGGTGCGGATTGGGGCCTCGACGGAATTGTCGGCCGGACAGAAGTGGAAAGCTGGGGAGGAGAGGTTATCGCCTTGCCCCTCGTCCAGGGCGTATCCACCACCGGAATCGTCGAGCGGGTATTGATAAAGTACGGTAAACACTGAAATGGTGCCCTGAGAGTGCCTATGAATTTCTTAGACAGTGCTCGATTCGAGAGAAGCAAAGCGGCCGCTTTGATCGCACTAAGCGTCGCTCTTTCGATACAGCTGGCCTGGTTTGTGAGCCAGATATTTTTTTCCGGGACGCCCTTGTCCGGCTTGATACGGCCGCTGATCTTCACAGGCGCCTTCGCCGCCGTGGCCGTCACGCGCGGGCATTACCGATGGATCAACACGGTCGCCCGGTTTGTAATTGTGGGCGCCTTCGTGCTGGCCTTGCAGAGCCGCTTCAGCGACTTCAACGGATTTATCCGCTACACTGGCGTGGTCAATTCATTCATGCCACAAGCAATCATTCCGGCGCTGGCGGTCCTTGCCCCGATCGCGGAAGTCGCGTGTTGTTTCTCGATGCTTGCAGGTCTCAAGCTCCGGTATGCTGCTGCCGGATCCGGGATGTTGCTGTTTCTGTTCGCATCGGCGATGACGCTATCAGGCCTCGAACAGTTCACCTGGGCGGTATACGTTCTGGCAATGGGCGGCTGGATGTTGGCGACAGTTGACGCCTCAATGCTGAGCCTGGACGCTCTATTCCTTAAAAGACGAAAGGAGACAACATGGAAATAACCCGTCGCGACGCGATAATCACCGCTCTCGTTCCCCTGCTCCACCTGGCCACCCAGGCTGCTTCAGCCCAGGGCGTCCAGACTCCGGCTCCGCTGTTCGTACAGGATCTTCCCAATGTCACGCTTGATGGCTGGCAGATGACTGCAACCGAGATCACTGTGGCGCCGGGAGCTCAAAGCCGTCCCCATCGTCATCCCGGTTTCGTCCTGGTGTATGTCATCGAAGGTGAGGTGGTGACGAAGATCTCAGGAGTGCCTGAAACCACATACAGGGCGGGCCAGATGTTTTACGAACAACCCGGAAGTACACACGAAGTCAACCGCAACGTCAGTGCCACGAGTCGCGCGCGGTTACTGGCGATGATATTCGCGAAGAAAGGCGAGCCACTGACAACGCCTGTCTGAGTAAGTGTGGACGACCAGCAAAGACAAGCAAAAGCGTGGGAAGGATAGTAGGCCTGTGGTACGATCGGCCCCGAAGCCGCGCGCTGTGCGGCCAAAGATTCTTTCCATCCAGTTTTTTTCCGGGAGGTACGTCGATGCAAACGCGTCTTTTCTTTGTTGCGGCTGTCGCCATGCTCATCCTGACGGCTGGAGCGCCGGCCGTCGCGCATCATGCATTCGCTGCGGAATTCGATGGGTCCAAGCCGGTGACGCTGAAAGGAACCGTTACCAAAATGGAATGGATCAACCCGCACGCGTGGCTCCATATGGAAGTGAAGGGCCCGGACGGGAAGGCTGTCGCCTGGTCGATCGAGGGTGGCGCGCCCAACGCGCTGCTCCGGCTCGGCTGGAACAAGAATTCGGTGCTCCCGGGAACCCAGATTACAGTTCAGGGATTTCGCGCAAAAGACGGGTCGAACCGGGCGAATGGCCGGGAAGTCACGATGGCGAGCGGCCAGAAACTGTTCATCGGTTCGTCGAACACCGGCGCGCCCGCCGACCGCCGCGATCCATCTGAAAAAAAGTAAAAAAGTAACGGACATTCCGCCGACTGCGAGGTGTTGAATGCGGACTCGAACTCTTCTAATGTCGCTGGCGATCGCCGTGATGGCTGCGGCGATGCTGGCATTTGCCGCCGGCCAGGACCAAACCGCCGGAACGAACCCAACCCAGGCCGCGAAGAACTGGACTGCGCCTCGAACGCCTGACGGTCAACCGGACATCCAGGGAACCTGGACCAACTACACCAGTACCCCGTTTGAGGTGTTCGATGAAAGCGACCAGCCGGACTTATATGCCGGCGACCCTGACCGGACGGCGCGCGGCACCGGCCCCGGCTTCGCAAACGACACGTTCAGCCGGAAGCTGGAAAAAGGAAGATCGCTGGTCGTCGATCCGCCCAACGGCCGAGTGCCGATCATGCCGTGGGCAGAGGAACAACGAAACTACAGGCTGGCCCATATCCAGGACGACTGGGTGAACTTTACCCCCTGGGAGCGCTGTATCACGCGCGGCGTGCCGGGAGGGATTTTCCCGACCGGTTACGGCTCCGGGTACCAGATCCTGCAGGGTCCCGGGTACGTGGCGATCATGTACGAGATGATCCACGAGGCGCGGATTATTCCCCTCGACGGGCGTCCCCATCTGGGACCCGCCTTCCGGCAGTGGAACGGCGATTCACGCGGGCATTGGGAAGGCGACACGCTCGTCGTGGACATCACTAACTATAACGACAAGGGAAGCCTGGCCACCAACGCCGCCTCGCAGCGCGTGCGATCGGTTCCGCAGAGCGAAGAGCTGCACGTCGTCGAGCGCTTTACGCGCGTCGATGAGAAAACGATCCAGTACGAAGTGGCCGTCGAAGATCCCAAGGTCTTCACGTCGCCCTGGAAATTGGCGATGCCCCTGAACCTCGAGCCGGACTACAAGCTTTTCGAGTACGCGTGTCACGAGGGAAATTATGCGGTTCCCAACACACTCAGCGCGGGCCGCGCGCGCGACAGGGCCGCCAGGTAGCACGAGGTGATTCCATGCAAAACTGGATGAAAGGCGCGTTGATCGCCGTTGTATCCGCCGGCATCGCATTCGGCATTTCACAACAGATGAGCCAGCCCGCGGACGGTCTGGCCTCGGACGTGAGGATGCCGCGGACAGCGGACGGCAAACCCGACTTCAACGGCATCTGGCAGGCTGTGGGATCGGCGCACTGGGATCTGCAGGATCATCCGGCGCGGAGCGGTCCCGTGCTCGAGCTTGGCGCCATCGCGGCCATCCCCGCCGGCATTGGCGTGGTGGAGGGCAACGAGATCCCGTACCTGCCAGAGGCTGCAGCCAGGAAGAAAGAGAATTACGAGAACTGGCTGAGCAGAGACCCGGAGGTCCGGTGCTATCTTCCCGGGATCCCGCGCGCGACGTACATGCCGTATCCGTTTCAGATTCTGCAGACACATAACAATGAAATCCTGATGGCGTACGAGTATGCGAGCGCCAGCCGCATCGTCAAGATGGCGCCGACCGAGCCGCCCCCCGTGGATTCGTGGATGGGGCAATCGACGGGTCGTTGGGAGGGAGATTCGCTGGTCGTGGACACCATTGGTTTCAACGACCAGACGTGGTTCGATCGCTCCGGCAACTTCCACAGTGATGCGCTCCACGTCGTCGAACGATTTACCTTCGTGAATCCGGATGTCCTGGACTACCAGGCGACGATCGAAGATCCAAAGGTGTTCACGCGCCCCTGGAAAATTCAGCTACCTCTCTATCGGAGGCAGGAGAAGAACGCGCAGTTGCTGGAGTTCAAGTGCGTTGAGTTCGTTGAAGAGCTGATGTACGGGCAGTTGCGCAAGAAGACCGGCGGCGAGAAGCCGTTCGCCCCGGCACGCCTTCAGTGGCCGTAGTTTGAGCTGGTCCGAACGGCTTCGACACGGTTGAAATTCGAGTCCACCGTCAAAAGAGTCATCCTGGACTCAGGCGCAATCGACCACACTGCTTCCATCAGGCATATATAGCCGGTCGGTAAGTTGGCTTCGGGATTCGCTGTTTGTGCGATCGAGCAGTGGTGAGCCACGCCTTCTTTGCTATCTGAACTTCGCGAAGGGCCTCATCGGGCGTCTCCCCATGCGCCGAGCAGAATTTCAAATCGGGAATGTCCCCGACCCAGCATTTGTCCTCGTCGCTCCAAAAAAGATTGATGTGGTATTCGCTCATATCAGTCGTTCAAAGTTAGTCCGTTTTCCTCAACCAGCATCAAAAGTTGTCTCACTTGGTATAACTTCGCGCGGTGGTTGCGGTCCGGCTGCAAGTTTAGCATCAATCCCAGCGGGTGCCGGTAGATGTGATGGCTGCCGCTGACCCTATCGCGGGCAAAACCGAATCCTTCTGCCAAACTGCACACGTCCTCGAAGCGGATGTCGCGCGCGCCAGCCATAATCTTATCGTAGACTTTACGGGCTTTCACGAGGACAAGACTACCCCAGCAGTGTTAAGAAACTCAAAATGAGCTTGGTTCCAACCATGAACGTGGCGGCTACTCAATCTGGAAACCGGCGGTCACAATTTCACTGTACGCTAAGAATCGATAGGGTACCTCCGGAGGCCCGGCGACTATAAAAATGGAAATTCTCGAAACCCGGATTCAGAAAATTCTCGCGCGCATTTCCGAAGCAACCGACTTCCGGCAGATTGCGTCGGAAGCGCTGCGAGGCGAGTCCGAAGCTGTCGTATCCGGGCTTGCGGGAAGCGCCCGGTCGTTGTTTATGGCGCGGCTCTGGCAGGTTCTGCGCCGCCCATTGGTATTGATTACGCCTCATGACAGCGCTGTCGAATCCCTCGCGTCGGACATTTCATACTTTCATAGCGAGTTGAACCCTTCCGCAGTTGGCCGCGTGTCGGCCTTCCCGGCGTGGGAAACCGATCCATACGCCGGGCTCTCGCCCCACGCGGACATCCAGCAGGCCCGTGCGACCACGCTCTGGAAGCTTCGGCACAAGCAGGTGGATATCGTTGTGGCGTCCATTCGATCGGCGGCAACCCGCCTGACGGGCCCATCGACGTTCGATGCCTACAGCCTGCACATCTCGGCGGGAGACGATCTTTCGCAGGACCTGCTGGTCGAGCACATGGCAAGCGCCGGTTATCTGCGGCAGGAGCCGGTAGGCGCGCCCGGAGAGTTTTCCATTCGCGGCGGTATTGTCGATGTCTTCTCGCCCCTGATGCGCAATCCCGTGCGTATCGAATTCTTCGGCGACTCCGTGGATTCCATCCGCGAATTCGATCTCGAGGATCAGCGTTCGCGCACCCCGCTCCGGCACATCGACATTCTGCCCATGCAGGATGTGGTGATCAGCCGCGAGATGCTCAAACAGTGGGCGGGCCGCGCCCGCCGGCGATGGGCCGAAGACGCTTTTGCCAGAGACCTGAACGAGAAACTGGTGTTCGCGGACAACGGCGAATTCTTCGCCGGCGCGCCGTTTCTGATTCCCATCGTTCAGCCGGCCGAGCGGCTGGAAGCGACAATTCTCGACTACGTCGAGCCCTGCGTCGTGATTCTCGATGAGCCCGAGGTTTTGCGCGAAACGCACGAAAAGTTCTTCCTCGTTCTGGAACAGCGGTTCGAGCAGACAAAAAGCGCAGGCGGCGTGGCCCTCCCGCCGGGCGATTTATTTGTCCCTCCGCACGACTTTCAAGCCATTACTGCAGCCCAACGGCGGGTGAATCTTGAGGAACTCGGCACGGGCGTGTTTGAATCCACCGCCGCCTTTGTGGTTCGAGGCCAGTCGTCCCCGAAGTTCCATGGCCGTATCAAGGACATGGTTGCCGCCGTGCGCGACTCCTTCGATGCGGGCCGGCAGGTTGTTCTGCTGGGAAGCACCCTTGGAATGGCCGAGCGTTTGCGGGATGTCCTGCACGAGTACGAGGTTCCATTCCGGTCTGAGTTTGGCGAGCAACCCTTGAAAGCGGTGGAGGACGCCGATGTGCCTATCATCGGAATCGGTAAGATCTCGAAAGGCTTCCTTCTGACCGATGTGGGTCTCGAGATATACGGCGAGGCCGACCTGTTCGATGAATCCGAACATTTGTCGTCCCCGCATCGCCGCCGCCAGCGAATTTCGTCTTTCCTTTCGGACCTTCAGGACCTGAAACCCGGCGATTACGTCGTTCATATCGACCACGGCATCGGGATATATAACGGATTGACGGTGCTCCACGATAGAGAGTGCATGGTACTGGCCTACCTGGGCGGAGACCGCATCTACGTGCCGCTCGAACGCCTCGATCTCATCCAGAAATACTCGTCAACCGAGGGCGCCAGGCCTCAACTCGACAAACTCGGCGGAACGACGTGGGTCGCACGCAAGACGCGGGCCAAGAAAGCGATCCGCGACATGGCCCAGGAACTCCTGAAGCTGTATGCCGAACGAAAGCTGGCCAGCGGTTACGAGTTTTCGGCGGATACGGAGTGGCAGAAAGAGTTCGAGGAGGCATTTCAGTACGATGAAACGCCGGATCAGATCACCGCGATTGCCGACATCAAGCGCGACATGGAGTCGTCGCTTCCGATGGATCGGCTGGTCTGCGGCGATGTCGGCTACGGCAAGACCGAAGTGGCGATGCGCGCGGCTTTCAAAGCCGTCTCCGACGGCAAACAAGTAGCGGTTCTCTCCCCGACAACGATCCTCTGTTACCAGCACTACGAAACATTCAAGGAGCGCTTTGCGGCGTTCCCTGTTCGTATCGCCATGCTCAGCCGCTTCGTGCCCACCAAAGAGCAGAAAACGATCGTTGCCGATATCGAGGCCGGAAAGGTGGATGTGGTTATCGGGACACACCGCCTTTTGTCGAAGGACGTGAAGTTCAACGATCTCGGCCTCATGATCGTCGATGAGGAGCAGCGTTTTGGCGTCTCCCATAAAGAACGCCTGAAGCACCTGAAGAAGCAGGTCGATGCGGTAACCATGACAGCGACGCCGATACCCCGCACGCTGAACATGGCTCTGAGCGGACTGCGCGACATGTCCGTCATTGAGACGCCGCCCCGCGACCGCCTGGCTATTCAAACGGTGGTTGTGAAGTTCAAGGCGCAGGTGATCGAGAACGCCGTCAATTTCGAGATCGAACGCGGGGGGCAGGTTTACATTGTCCACAATCGCGTGGAGTCCATTTACTCGCTGGCGGGTTTTATTCAGAAAATCTGCCCGAAGGCGCGGATCGGCGTCGGGCATGGCCAGATGGGCGAGAAAGAGCTCGAGCAGGTCATGACGAATTTCATGCACCACAAGTTCGATGTCCTGGTTGCAACGACCATCATCGAAAATGGCCTGGATATTCCACTTGCGAACACCTTGATCGTCAATCGCGCCGACCGCTATGGGCTTTCGCAGCTTTACCAGCTTCGAGGCCGCGTCGGGCGATCGAACCGGCGTGCTTACGCCTACCTCCTTATTCCGTCTGACGAGTCTTTAACCCAGATCGCCCGCCGCCGGCTGGCCGCCATCCGGGAGTTCAGCGAACTCGGCGCCGGATTCCGAATTGCCGCGCTGGATCTTGAACTTCGAGGGGCGGGCAACCTGCTCGGCGGCCAGCAGCACGGTCATATCGAAGCGATTGGGTTCGATCTGTATTGCCAGCTTTTGGAGCGAACTATCGAGGAAGTGCGTTCCGGGGAGGTACAGCCTGAAGTTGAGACGCAGATCAACCTCAAAGTCGACCTTAAGATACCGCCGCACTTCATTGAGGAAGAACTGCAGCGGCTGCGTTTGTACAAGCAGATCGCTTCCTGCCGAAACGAGGAGGAGGTCGATAACCTCTCCCGGGACCTTGAGGACCGGTTCGGAGAATTGCCTTTACAGGTCCGCAACTTGCTGGAGTACGCGAGGTTGCGAATACTCGGCCGAAGCCGCGGTGTTATGGTCATAGAGCGAACGGTGCATGGGATTGATATCCGGTTCCATGAGAATGCTCGCATCGATCCCGAGCGGATTGTGGAATTGGTGGGATCCGGCGAGTCGGTTGTGTTCGCGCCGCCGGCCACTCTGCGCCTGAAAGCCGCCGGAACCCGGGCAGATTTCTTCCGCGGTATTGAGGACGTTTTGCGCGAAATAGCTTAGAATCTGGGGACAGGAGCAGTATATGCGTCAATTTTTGGCAGCCATTTTAGCGTTGGTTTTCATCTCCAGCCCGGCCTGGGCCCAACAAAAGGTCGTCGATGAGATCATTGCGCGGGTGAATGCGGAAATCATCCTGAAGTCCGAGTACGAAGCCGGCAAGAAGGAATTACGCGACCTTCTCCAGAGACGTGACAACCTGACCGGCGCGCAACTGGAGCGGGAATACGAAGAAGGTCTCAAGAGCCTGCTGCGCGACATGGTCGATCAGAGCCTGCTCCTCCAGAAGGCCAAAGAGATGGATATGAACGCCGATCTCGAAGTGATCAAGAGCATGGAGAGACTGCGCCAGGAAAACAACATCGCCACGATGGAAGCCCTCGAGCAGGCGATCATTGCTCAGGGTACGTCGCTCGATGACTTCAAGCAGAGCATCCGTACGCAGTATCTCAGCAGTCAGGTGCTGGGCCGCGAGGTCGATTCAAGGATCGTCATTACTACCGAACAGCTCCGGACTTACTACGAAGAACACAAACAGGAATTCGATCGGCCCGAAGGGGTTCGGCTCAGCGAAATCACCATCCTGACCCAGGAAAAGACGCCTGCCCAGATCGAGGAGCAAAAGAAAAAGGCCGAGGAAGCCCTTGCTGCGATCAAGCGCGGCGATGACTTTGTCACGGTTGCCCAAAAGTATTCGGAGTCTCAGACCGCTCCGGACGGCGGCGGCCTCGGATTTTTCCAGAAGGGCCAGCTTGCCAAGTTTCTGGAAGACCAGGCGGCCAAACTTGAAAAGGGCCAGGTCAGCGAACTCCTCGCGCTCCAGGACGCCTTCATGATTGTGAAGGTGGACGACAAGCATACCGGCGGAATCCTCGCTTTTGATCTCGCCCAGGCCGAGATTCAGGACCGCCTGTGGCGCGAACGAAGGGCGCCCAGAATCCGTGAATATCTCACGAAGCTGCGCACCGAAGGGTTCGTGGAAATCCGTTCCGGATACACCGATACCGGAGCGGCACCAGCTTCCGAAGCCAAGTCACAAAATTAAATCCACCAGATTGAAATAGACCTGATGCGTCTCGACCTCTTTCTAAAGTGGAGTCGCATCATTGTGCGGCGCACGCTGGCAAAAGATACCTGCGATGCCGGCCGGGTTTCTGTCAACGGCCACGAAGCCGGCGCGGGCCGCGAAGTCCGAGTCGGCGATACGGTGGCGCTCCGGCTTTCCAGGCGCTTCTTGAAGATCCGTATCCGGTCGCTTCCGGGCCATGCGCCAGGCAAGGAAGGGGCTCGAGAGATGATTGAAATTCTGGAGGATCGCAGGGTTGAAAGTTCATCTGACCCCGCTTGAGTTGGACATCATGAAGTCCGTGTGGCGGCATCCGCCCGTCACCGTCCGCGAAGTCCACGCCGAGGTTCGACCTTCTCGCAATCTGGCCTACACGACCGTCATGACGATCATGGATCGCCTCTTCCACAAAGGTCTTCTTACCCGGACCAAGAAGTCGCGAACGCACCACTACGAACCCGCGGTCACTTATGAGAACGCCCGCGAAGACGCGCTGACCCATCTGGTCGAGGCGTACTTTGGCGGTTCGCGGGAAGACCTCCGCGACTTCCTTGGCGGCAACGGTCATGTGGAGTACGAGCCGCACGGCGAAATTTTCCACTCCCCATCTTCCACTGCCATGGACGAAACCCTGCTTTAGGTCCTGCGATCTAACTGTGGGCACGGGGCTGAAGCCCCGCGCCGACAGTTAGCGTGTTTTCGTCATTCCTTTTTAAAAAGGAGGTCGTAGAGGTCGTTTCGGGAAACGTGCAGCCTTTCGGCGATCACTTTTATCGCTTCCTTGCGCGAGAGAGCGCTTAGGTCGACGGACTCTTCCACCTGTTCCACTCCGCCTGCGGCGACGATAACGAACTCGCCGAGAGGTTTGACCTGTCCCTTCACATCGGAAAGCTTACCGAACAGATACTCTTCATGGATCTTCGTGAGTTCTCTTGCGATACACACTTCGCGATCGCCCAGAATCTGCTGAAGGTCTTCGAGCGTCTGGGAAATCCGATGCGGCGCTTCGTAAAAGACCATCGTACAGGGAAGGTTTTTCAGGGCGTTCAACTTGCCGTGTCTGGCGCTCTTTTTGGACGGCAGGAACCCAACGAACATGAACTCATTGGATGGCAATCCCGAGGCGGACAGTGCCGTGACCGCAGCGCTCGCACCCGGAATGGCGACGACAGTAATTGCGCGCTGGCGGCACAAACGAACCAGTCGATAGCCGGGATCGGATACACCCGGCGTGCCGGCGTCTGAAACCAGCGCCACGTTTGTGCCGGTTTCGATTTTGCGAACGAGTTCGGCGGCTTTTTCTTCCTCGTTGAATTCGTGGTAGCTGGTGAGCGGTTTATGAATTCCGAAGTGATTGAGCAGCTTGATCGTGTGCCGCGTGTCCTCGCACGCGATGGTGTCGGCTTGCCGAAGCGTCTCAATCGCCCTGGAACTGATGTCGCCCAGGTTTCCGATCGGGGTGGCGATGATAAAGAGCGTTCCCATTTGAGGTTATACCGAAGTTACGGGTTGACACCACGATGCCACCGTCTATAATGCTTACTTCGCGAAGCACGCGAAACGAAATACATATGCAACGAACTCTCCCATACCAACCCAATCAAACTTGCCACTGTTCTATTAGTAGTAACAGTCCTGCTTATATAAATAGTTCTTCCTTTTACTTATAACCTTCCACACGAAGTGTAAAAAAAAGCCCCGGTTCTTTCGAACCGGGGCTCCTTCATTTCAGGACTGTTTCCGGCCGGCACTACAGGCTCAGCGACTTCAAATATTGCCGGAAAGGCTCCCCGAGATCCTGCCGCTTGAGCGTCAACTCCACGGTCGCCTTAAGAAAGCCCAGCTTGTCTCCGGCATCGTAACGCGTGCCCTCAAACATATATGCGTACACGGGTTGTTGTTCCAGAAGCAGGCGAATGCCGTCGGTAAGCTGAATTTCTCCGCCGCGGCCGACCCGGGTTTTTTCGAGGATCCCGAAGATCTCCGGCGTAAGAATATAGCGGCCGATGATGGCAAGATCGGACGGCGCCTCGTGGGCCGGCGGTTTCTCCACGACATCCTGCACGCGGTAGACGCGATCGCCGAAACCCTCCAGGGGATAGCCGCGGATCACACCATATTGTGAGATTTCCGACGTTGGGACTTTGCAGGTCGCGATGATCGAGGCCTGCAGCTTTTCGAACAAGTCCGTCATCTGCTTCAGGCATGGGATTTCGGAATCGATGATGTCATCGCCGAGCATGACCGCGAACGGCTCGTTTCCAATCGAATCTTTCGCAACGAGAATCGCGTGCCCGAGGCCGAGCGCCTCCTTCTGGCGCACATACGACACGTTGACCATGCTCGAAATCTGCCGGATCTCTTTAAGCAGCGCGTGCTTGCCCCGGCCTTCGAGCACGTGTTCAAGTTCGTATGAAACATCGAAGTGATCCTCGATGGCGTTCTTGCCGCGTCCCGTGACAATGGTGATGTTACGGATTCCGGCGCCTACGGCTTCTTCCATCACATATTGGATGAGCGGCTTGTCCACAAGCGGCAGCATTTCCTTGGGCTGCGCCTTGGTTGCAGGGAGGAATCGTGTTCCGAGGCCGGCGGCGGGGAAAACAGCTTTGCGGATATGCATCACAAACTGCCTATTCTTTGCCTCTCAGGTAATCGTCCGTCTTATCCAGCCAATCCTGGCGTGGAGGAGAAAAAATGTCCAGATCGAGGGTATCTTCCAGCGCCGTCGCCTTGTGGACGACATTGGATGGAATGTGCAGAACTTCCCCCGGCCGGATGATGATCTCCTTCCCGCCAATCTCGAATTTCAGTGCGCCCTGGAGAACATAGGTGACCTGTTCGTTTTCATGCTGGTGCGCGGGAACCACGCTGCCCTTCTTCATAATCACGTGCGCTAGCATGACGCGTTCGCCGGTGATCATTTTTCGGGAGAACAATGGATTGAGAGGTTCTTCCGGGATTTCCGCCCAACGATAGAACGTCGCATCTTCCTTCATTTGCAATACCTCAACCGACTATGGTCCCCATCCGGAACCATCGGGTCCTTGTGAAAAAATTACCGGCGATGGAGAGATAACCCGCAAGGCGCTCGCGGATCGTCCTGTCGCCCGGCACATATGGATCGCTTTCGTAGGACCAATAGACAAACAGGGGCTTTCCGATAACATCGTTGCTGGTAATGAAGCCCCAATACCGGCTGTCATTGCTGTTGTCGCGGTTGTCGCCCATTACGAAATAACTGTCGAGAGGAACCGTAACAGGGCCGTAGTTGTCGCGGATCTTCAACTCTTCCGGCATCCAGGTTTCGTCACCGTAAATTGTCGAGTCCACGTGAATCTTGTAAGGCTCGTCGATCTTCACGCCGTTGATGTAGACGTTCTTGTTTCGCACCTCGATGACGTCGCCCGGTGTGCCGATCACGCGCTTCACAAACGGGATATTCCCGTCTGTCGGAGATCGAAACGCAATCACGTCAAGCCGCTCGATGCTGCGCTTCGGAAGGTAGGGCTGCACGGCTTCGGGAAAATTTGCGGGAAACGCGATCTTGTCGAGGAAGAAATGGTCGCCCACCAGGATCGAAGGCTTCATGGACTCGGTGGGGACCTGTGTCGCCTGCGCGACATAGTTCGTGAAGATCAGGACGAAAATGATCGTGAAAGCGAGGCTTTCGATCCACTCACGAACGGGCCCCTTCCTCCGAATCGCGGGTTGAACTTCAAAGGTCGTGAATTCGTCGATGCGGACGTCCGGGCGTTCGAACACAGTAAGCTGGTCCAAAGGAACATCGGGAACCGGGTCCATACTGTGATCGTGAGTCTCTTCCATCTGTTCTTTGAATTGTGGGATCAGGATCCCTGTAATCGTTCCTTAACCATTTGACTGACGCGAGATCCGTCGGCGCTTTTCCCTGCGAGCAGGCCAAGCGCGGCTTTCATCACTTTACCCATGTCTTTAATGGATGCGGCGCCCGTTTCCTTGACGGCCTCCTCAATAGCGCTGCGGATTTCGTCTTCGGAGGCGGCCGCAGGCAGGTACGCTTCAATGATCTTGATCTCCGCTTCTTCCTTCCGGGCCATTTCCTCCCGGCCGCCATTGCGGAACTGCTCCACGGAATCCTTTCGTTGCTTCACCAGCGTGTTCAGCACGGATATCACTTCGCCTTCATCGAGAGGTTTCATCTTCTCGATTTCCTTGTTCTTCACGGCGGTCTTCATCATGCGCAGGACGCTCAGCCGCAGTGCGTCCTTATTGCGCATGGCGTCTGCCAGATCCGCCTGTATTTTTTCCTGTGGAGTCATCCCTTGATCACACCCTCGCGCGCCAACGATCGCACCATGATACCGCGAGACTCCAGGTCATTCTGAATTTCCTTGGCCGTTCGAGCAACTCCAACTTGACCAAGCGAATCGCGAGTCCGAACTCCCCTCCTGTTTTAGGAGGGGTGTCTACGCCGAAGGCGCAGACGGGGTGGTATGGAACGCCGCGAAGCCACGTTATCGATGGCCGCGTAGCGTTCCTTTTTAATCGGTGCGCTTCGCGAATATCTATAAGGTGGCTTCGCAGCATAAACACCACCCCGCCGTTCGCTATAAAACGCGCGAACGGCACCCCTCCTAATCCAGGAGGGGAGTTTATGGGCAGCCCGATCGCCCCTTAGATATCGAGCTCGATATTCCAGTAGAGGTAATCGCGCCAGGTGTCGGGCGGAGCCTTGATTCTGAGCGTGACGTGGAATGCCGGAAGCCAGTGCGGTTCCGTGGGTTGCCGGACAAGGCGCATTCCCGCTTCTTCCGGAGTCCGGCCGCCTTTCCTGTGATTGCATCGGAAGCACGCCGCGACGATGTTGTCCCACTTCTTCTGTCCGCCGCGAGCCACAGGCACGACGTGATCGAACGTCAGGTCTTCGGTTGGGTGTTTCTTGCCGCAGTACTGGCACGTGTAATCGTCGCGGGAGTAGATGTTCGCCCTGGAAAACTTGACCCGATTGTGATTTTTCACCCGCACATAACGCAGAAGCCGAATGATCGAGGGCAGCTTGATGGCGAACGTGATGGCGTGAACTTCCTGATCGTACTCATCGATGATTTCGACTTTGCCGGCAAAAAACAGCGTAAGGGCTTTTTTCCACGAAATGATTCTTAACGGCTCGTAAGAAGCATTCAACAGAAGCGTCGCGTGCATAGTTAAGCTGATTGTTCGAATTCGCCGGATCTTTGTCAAGGGTTTTGAGGCTGAAACCCTTGTCATCACTGGTATTTCACTCATCTGCTACAATCATGCAGTGTTACAGAAACAAGAGCGCCTTCGGCAGATTCTCGGCGAAATGGGCTCATGTATTGTGGCGTTCAGCGGTGGCGTCGACAGTTCCTATCTCGCGGTTGTGGCACACCAGGAGCTGGGCAGCAATGCCCTGGCGGTTACGGCCGAGAGTCCGAGCTACCCCACATACCAGCGCAACATCGCCCTGGATGTGGTTCGCGTATATGGTCTCCGGCATAAGTTCATGGCGTCGGGCGAAATGGCGGATGCCAACTACGTTGAGAACCCGTCCAACCGCTGCTACTTCTGCAAGCACGAGCTCTATACCGGGCTCCAGGCAATGGCGAAAGCCGGCGGATTCGCCCACGTCGTCGATGGAAACAACATGGACGACACCGGCGATTTTCGTCCTGGCCGTCAGGCCGGTCACGAGATGGAGATTCGAAGCCCCCTGATCGAAGTCGAGTTAACCAAGGAAGAAATCCGCCGGCTTTCGCGCGATCTGGGCCTGAAGACATGGGACCAGCCCGCGTCCGCGTGTTTATCGTCGCGCATTCCATACGGCTCCAAGGTGACGGTGGAAAAACTTCGCATGATCGATACAGGGGAAGAGATTCTGCGGACGCTCGGGTTCAGGCAATGCCGCGTCCGGCATCATGGCGATGTCGCCCGAATCGAGATCGCGCGAGAAGAGATGACGAAGGCCTTCAGTATCGAACTGCTTGATCGCATCAGCAGTGAATTCAAGGCGCTCGGCTTTCTCTACGTCGCGATTGATGCCGCAGGCTATCGGAGCGGAGCGCTCAACGAAGTCCTGACTCAGATCGCACACTCATGAAAATCCTTGTTATCGGTTCGGGCGGGCGTGAGCATGCCATCGTCGACGCGCTGGCTCGAAGTCCGCATAAGCCGAAGATCTACGCGGCCCCCGGCAACGGAGGCATTCGTGAACAGGCGGAGCTGGTCCCGATTTCCGCGGATGACGTGCCTGCGCTGGCCGAATTCGCTGAAACGAATCGGATCGATCTCACGTTTGTAGGACCGGAAGTTCCGCTGAGCAAGGGCGTCGTCGATCTGTTCAGGAACAAGGGATTGAAAATCGTCGGGCCCAGGGCCGACGATGCCCGCCTTGAATCCAGCAAGAGCTACGCCAAGCAGTTCTTCAAGACCAATCAGATCCCGACCGCCGACTTTCAGGAATTCACGACGGCGCAAGCTGCCTATGCCACGCTTGAGAGTTCCCGCTATCCCATAGTCGTAAAGGCCGACGGACTCGCGGCCGGCAAGGGCGTGGTCGTTGCTGAAAACCGCGAGCAGGCGAATGCCGCAGTGCAACAGTTCATGGAAGCAAAAACGCTGGGGAACGCGGGTTCCAAGGTTGTAATCGAGGAGTTCTTGTCCGGCGAGGAAGCATCGTTTCATGTGTTCGCGGATGGCACTGCGTTTCAGTCGATGGTGGCCGCGCAGGACCACAAGCGCCGTTTCGACGGCGACACCGGTCCCAACACAGGGGGCATGGGAGCTTATTCAGTCGATACGATCCTTTCCGCCAGCGACTACGATGCCGTTCTCAATCGCATGATTCGTCCCACGCTTGCCGCAGCCAACGAATACACCGGCATCCTGTATGCGGGCATCATGCTCACGGCGGACGGGCCAAAACTCCTGGAATACAACGCGCGTTTCGGCGATCCCGAAACCCAGGTCATTCTGCCGCGTCTGAAAACGGACCTCGCGGATGTACTCATCGATATCGCAGAACATCGCCTGGCTTCGCGGCAACTCGAATGGCGGCCCGAGGCCTCGGCGACCGTTGTTCTTGTGTCGCGCGGATATCCCGGAAAGATCGAACCCGGCAAACAGATTTCGGGGCTCGACGAAGCGAAGCGAATTGAGGGCGTAACCGTCTTTCACGCCGGAACCCGCTGGGAAGATGGAAAGATATACACGGCCGGCGGCCGCGTTTTGAACGTGACCGCGCGCGCAGCCACGCTGGCGGAGGCGCTCGAGCGGGCCTACTTCGTAACGGAGATGATAGACTTCGACGGCAAGGATTTTCGCAAGGACATCGGACAAAAGGGGCTCTTGAAGCAACGATGAAACCCACGGTCGGCATTATCATGGGCAGCGATTCAGATCTTCAGGTCATGCAGGAAGCTGCAAAGGTCTTGAAGCAGTTCGGCGTTTCGTACGAGATCGGCGTTTACAGCGCTCACCGGTCGCCGCAGCGTACGCACGAATATGTGAAAACCGCGCGCGAGCGGGGGCTCAAAATAATCATCGCAGGCGCAGGCGCAGCGGCCCACCTAGCGGGCGTTTGTGCCGCCGGGACAACGCTGCCGGTTATCGGAGTTCCCATCGACAGCTCGCCCCTCAGTGGCCTGGACTCGCTGCTCTCAACAGTCCAAATGCCTCCGGGAGTGCCGGTGGCCACGATGGGCGTCGGCAAATCCGGCGCGGCCAATGCCGGGATTCTGGCTGTTGAGATACTGGCCCTTGGCGATAAGGACCTGACTAAGAAGCTGGTCGCGTACAAAGCCGATCTTGAAAAGAAGGTCGCGGAGAAGAGCCGCCAGATTTCGGAACAATAGTGAAAACCTTTCACATATCGAACTTCGGATGCCGCGCGTCGCAATCCGAAGGCGCATCCATCCATCAGGAATTGCTCGATTCCAACGCCGTGGAAAGTTCGTCCGCATACGACGCCGGCGTCGTCATCGTCAATTCGTGTACGGTAACGGACGAAGCGGACCGGCAGGTACGGCAGATGATTCGCCGGATTGCTTCCCGAAATCCGCAAGCGCAGATTGTCGTCACCGGCTGCTACGCTCAGCGGGCACCCGAAGAAGTGGCCCAGCTTCCGCAAGTTCGATACGTGGTCGGAAACTCCCACAAACCAATGGTGGGTCAAATCGCACTCGGCCTCTTCGAGCAGGATTTCTCCACCCACGGCCGCGCGGAAATCCTGTGCAGCAGCATCTTTCTGGAAAAAGAACTGCACGCCGCCCCGCATTCCGGTTCCGGCGGCCGGACACGCGCCGTGGTGAAGGTTCAGGATGGCTGCAACGCCAACTGTTCGTTCTGCATCATTCCCTCGGTTCGGGGACGCAGCCGCAGCATGTCACCGGAGAGCGTTCTGGACGAGGTTCGCGAACTTGTGTCGCGCGGATACAAGGAAGTGGTTTTCTCCGGGATTCACCTCGGCACGTACGGCCGCGATATTCATCCGAACACAACATTCTTCGATCTGCTCTGCGAGACGTTACAGATACCGCACCTCGAGCGCCTGCGGCTCAGCTCTATCGAGCCGCTCGAAGTGAGCCCGGAGATCATAGAACTGATGGCCGGACATTCCCGGATCGCCCGGCACTTTCATATCCCGCTCCAAAGTGGCTCGGCCGGAATTTTGCGCGCGATGCGCCGCCCATACACTCCGGAATACTATGCCGGCCTGGTTCGATCGATCCGTGCGCGAATTCCCGGCGCGGCGATCGGAGCCGATGTCATGGTCGGATTTCCCGGCGAATCGGATGACGATTTTCAGGCGACGTATCGCCTGATTGAAGAATCGCCGCTGACGTATCTGCACGTCTTTCCGTTTTCATCCCGGCCCGGCACTGTAGCGGCAACCATTCCAGGCCACATACCGGACCATGTCGCACGTTTTCGAGCGAAGTCGCTCCGCCAATTGATCGCTCGAAAAAACGAGGAATTTCGGCGATCGATGCTGGGCCGCGAAATGGAGGTCCTCGTCCTGGAAGACGGCTCCGCGTTGAGCGACAACTTCATACGTGTGGAGATACCTTCCGCGGAGCCGGTCAATCGCTGGATCCGTATTCGGGCAAACGCGCTCACCGAGGAAGGTCTTCAGGCTTGAGCACAATTCCCAATAAAGTCATTTACTCCATGATTGGAGTAAGCAAGTTCTACGACAAGAAAGCTGTCCTGAAGGACATCTATCTGTCGTATTTCTACGGCGCAAAGATCGGCGTCATCGGCCTCAACGGCTCGGGCAAGAGTTCGCTGCTGCGGATTCTTTCCGGTGTCGACGAGGAATTCCAGGGAAAGACGGCGGTCTCGCCGGGCTATACGATCGGCTACCTGGAACAGGAGCCTCGGCTCGATCCGGCCAGGACCGTCCGTGAAATCGTTGAACAGGGAGTCCAGCCGATCGTCGATCTCCTCCGGGAATTTAACGAGATCAATGACAAGTTTGCCGAGCCGATGTCGGATGACGATATGGCGAAGCTCCTCGAGCGCCAGGGCAACGTCCAGGAGAAGCTCGACGCGACCGGAGCATGGGAGCTGGATTCGCGCCTCGAAATGGCCATGGACGCTCTCCGATGCCCGCCGCCTGAGACACAAATCTCGGTGTTATCGGGCGGCGAAAAACGCCGGGTCGCGCTCTGCCGGCTGCTATTGCAAAAACCGGACATTCTGCTTCTCGATGAGCCGACAAATCACCTCGACGCGGAATCCGTTGCCTGGCTCGAACACCACATCAAGCAATATGCGGGGACAGTTATTGCCGTAACGCATGATCGATACTTTCTCGACAATGTAGCCGGATGGATTCTCGAACTGGATCGTGGTCACGGCATTCCGTGGGAAGGGAATTACTCTTCCTGGCTGGAGCAAAAGAAGGTTCGTTTACAGCAGGAAGAAAAGTCCGAGACCGAACGGCAGAAGACCCTGGAGCGGGAATTGGAGTGGATTCGCATGTCTCCGAAAGGGCGGCATGCGAAGGGTAAAGCGCGCATCAACTCTTACGAGAACCTGCTGAGCCAGGAAACCGAGAAGAACGCCCAGGCCCTGGAAATCTATATTCCGGCGGGGCCGCGGCTCGGGCAGGTCGTCATTGAAGCTGAAGGATTGAAGAAGGCGTACGGTGACCGGCTGCTCTTTGAAGATGTCCATTTCCGGCTGCCGCCCGGGGGCATCGTTGGAGTCATCGGGCCGAACGGCGCCGGGAAGACCACGTTGTTCCGACTGATCACGAAGCAGGAAGAGCCGGACGCCGGCGCCATCCGTCTTGGAGAGACGGCAAAGCTGGCTTATGTGGATCAAAGCCGGGACATCCTGGATGCCGACAAGTCGGTGTGGCAGGAAATCACGGACGGGCTCGACGTCGTTCAACTCGGTTCGCGTGAGGTCAATTCCCGTGCCTACGTCTCGCGGTTTAATTTTTCCGGAAGCGACCAGCAGAAAAAAGTCGGAGCCATCTCCGGCGGTGAAAGAAACCGGGTTCACCTGGCGAAGATGCTGAAGCAGGGCGCCAATGTTCTCCTGCTCGACGAGCCGACAAACGATCTGGATGTGAACACATTGCGGGCGCTTGAAGAAGCCCTGGATAATTTTGCCGGTTGCGCCGTGGTGATCAGCCACGACCGCTGGTTTCTGGACCGCGTGGCCACCCATATTCTCGCCTTCGAAGGAGAAAGCCAGGTGGTCTGGTTCGAGGGCAACTATTCCGACTATGAAGCCGACCGCCGCGCGCGTCTCGGTGCGGCCGCCGACCAGCCCCATCGCATCAAGTACCGTCATCTCACCCGATAGCCTGATAGCGACTCATTTTCACCTTCATGGTCCGCGTGCCACTTCCCACAGGCCGCGCATCGGTTTCGGCGATGCGGCCGCGGCGCAGAAGCGAGCCGGGTTCACAGCGCAAACCCTGCGGCCTCTTGTCGGAAGTTGTTTACGCTCAGATTCGGTTGACTGTATACACAAGTGGGGAGTATGGTCGACGTCGCCGATACACACTTCAATCTCAATGCGCGGATAGACTTTTAACCAGCGGTCTGAGCGGGCCTCACCGGTCCGTTGAAACTGACTCATTAGCGAGGAAACCACTATGGCCACCTACGCGCTGCAAATCAATGGGCAGTCTGCCACCCCGATTAGGCGATAACCACAGATAAAAACAGAGTTCAGGTGAAGGAGCACGCCGAGAACGGCGCGGGACGAAGGATTTTTTCGTCAAGGACGAAAATGACCGCAGTCAGAAGGACCACCCTTGGGGTGAAAGGCGGGCATGATGC